>JAFGXF010000133.1 GCA_016936755.1 Anaerolineaceae bacterium
CTTTGATTGTATTTATTGCATCGTTGATATCCATGCGTTGACCACGCTGGAATCCACCGAGGATTTAAAACAAAACACACTGGAAATGACCCTCGACTGGCTGGCTGCCGGAATCCGCCCGGAAGAAACCATTGTCTTCATTCAATCCCGTGTTCCCCAGGTAACTGAACTCCACACCATCCTTTCCATGGTGACACCTCTCGGAAAACTCACTGACCTGCCAACCTTCAAGGAAAAAGTACGCCAGAATCCCAAAAACGTGAATTATGGCCTGGTCGGATACCCGGTCTTGCAGGCAGCGGATATTACCCTGTATCGGGCGAATTACGTTCCTGTTGGTATTGACCAGGCACCACATATTGAGTTCACACGCGAGGTCGTGCGATCGTTTAATTATCATTATCATACACAGGCACTGATTGAACCACAGATCAAGGTCACCAATGTCCCTAAAGTACTGGGGGTCGATGGCAAGGAAAAGATGAGCAAGAGTCTCAACAATCATATCGAGTTGGCTGCCACGCCTGAAGAGACACTGGCGCGAGTTAAACAAATGGTCACGGATCCAAACAGGCAAAGACGCAGCGACCCTGGAAATCCGGATGTGTGCAATGTTTTCAGCATGCACAAGGTCTTTTCAAGCGAGGCAGAAGTCGAGATGGTTAACACGGAATGTCGTCGCGCCGGCATCGGATGTGTAGACTGCAAACTGCGGTTCGCAGCGAACCTGAACAAAAACCTTGAGCCGTTCCGAGAAAAACGGGCAGCCCTGGCAAAAAAACCGGATTTAATCTGGCAACTTTTAATCGATGGGGAGCAACGGGCGCGCGTCATTGCTGAACGCACCATGCAGGATGTGCGGGCTGCTGTCGGCCTGCCATAATCCATGAAAGCCCTGATTCAACGTGTATGCTCCGGTAGAGTGGAAGTGGACGGAAAGACCATTGCCTCAATTGGTAAAGGCATGGTGATACTGGTGGGCATCGGTCATCAGGACACTATTACCCAGGTACAAGCCATAGCTGATAAAGTTGTCAACCTGCGTATATTTGAAGATGGAGCAGGCAAGATGAACCTGTCGATATTGGATACCTGCGGTGACATACTGTTGGTTTCTCAATTCACCCTCTATGCTGATACACATAAAGGACGGCGACCTGCCTTCACCGAAGCTGCAGCACCAGAAATGGCAAAAACCCTGGTGGATGATTTTTCACAGGAATTAATAACAAGGGGAGTAACTACTCAAACCGGTGAATTTGGGGCGCATATGGTCGTCAATATTGTCAATGATGGCCCGGTGACAATCTTATTGGAGCAGTGATCGAACCATTTAACGGGCTATGAAACCTCGGTCAAAGATAACAGACACACACAAGAAACACCACCAGCGAACAGGATTGGTGATTTCCATCAGCCTTGTATTACTACTGCTTGCTGGTGTTGTTTTAATCCGCAATAATGCAGCTTTTGCCTGGCGATATGATAATCTCGTGGCAAAAATCAAATATGCTCTGAATCCACCCCAGAAGGTCATTTTCGTCCCACAGAACCAGGTGGCTTTGATCGTATCAGCAACCCTGAAAGCACTTACGCCATCCATTACACCAACCCCACCTGCCACCATGGTGATTGACCCCATACCGAAGAACACGCGCACGCCAACCCATATACCAACCATACTCCCCAACCGTATCCTGCTTAAGGGATTCCGTCATGAATTCCAACAATGGGACAATTGCGGACCCGCCAATCTGGCCATGATCCTCTCCTATTGGGGCTGGGAAGGCGATCAACGCAATACAGCCGCCTATTTGAAACCGAACCCGCGCGATAAAAATGTCAGGCCGCATGAAATGAAAGAATATATCGAAGAAAACACCGAGTTTTCTGTGCTTATCCGTTACGGAGGAGATACCAATCTACTGGCCGATCTGGTCGCAGCCGGTGTTCCGGTATTGGTTGAGCGGGGCTTTGAGGGCTCCTCTTTCGATGCCTGGATGGGTCATTATGAAGTTGTCTCAGGGTATGATCTGGAGCAGCATAAACTCTACACCCAGGATTCCTATGTTGGACCAGACATCCCCGTTACTACAACTCAAATGGAATCCGCCTGGCGGGGATTTAATTATGTTTACCTTCTCGTTTTTCAAACCGACCGCACGGAAGATATCAAACGCATTCTGGGTCCACAGGCAGATGAGTTGTACAACCTGCACTACGCGGCTGACCTTGCCACGATTGAAATCGTAAAAAACAGCGGGCGCGATCTTTTCTTCGCCTGGTACAACCGCGGGACCAGCCTGGTAAACCTGGGTGATTATACAGGCGCCGCATCGGCTTTTGATGAGGCTTATCAAATCTATCCAACATTGGAAGAGGGGGAACGCCCGTGGCGTATCATTTGGTACCAAACCGAACCGTATTTCGCCTACTACTATACCGGCAGGTATTACGACGTTATCAACCTGGCCACGTCCACGCTTTCAGCCATGAGCGAACCTGTCCTGGAAGAAAGCTATGTCTGGCGTGCACGTGCACGCGCAGCACTGGGTGATACCAGCGGAGCGCTCGAAGACTTGAACCTGGCCCTCCAATACCACCCGGATTACCTTCCCGCACTGGAAGAACTGATACGCCTGGGTGGGCGATAAACCCCGTTTTTATCCGAAAAACCTTTTATACAACGTTAATACGCCCCTGCTTGACGGTCAAATTAGAGCATGGTATCATAATTGCCAATATTTTAGCACTCAAGCATAGAGAGTGCTAAAACACCCTAAGAATATCATGGACAGCCTTACTGATCGCCAAAAAATCATCCTCACATTGCTGATACGCGAATATGTGAGCTCAGCCCAGCCGGTGGGTTCTCAATTACTCGTCGAGAAGTATCACCTGGATATGAGTTCTGCCACCGTCCGCAATGAATTGGCTGTATTAACGGACATGGGATATCTCAGTCAACCACATACATCTGCCGGGCGTACCCCCACTGAAAATGGTTACCGCTTCTTCGTCAGTCGCCTTTTGCAGGACAATGAATTGCCACTAACGACACGCAGGACCATCAGTCACCAGTTCTACCAGATGCGTCAGAATGTGGAGCAATGGTTAAGATTGGCTGCTTCTGTCCTTGCCCAGCAATCCCGTGGCGCTTCCCTGGTGACATCTCCACACCCACAGCGATCCCATTTCAAGCACCTGGAATTGGTATCCACTCACGGCTACCAGGTTTTAATGGTAATGGTCTTCATGGGTGGCGGCATTCATCAACGCCTGTTAACCACTGAAGATATGGTCAACCAGGAAAATCTGTCGCTGGCTGCAAACAAGCTGACACATCTTTGCACAGGATACGACGTGGACGGAATCGCCAAGGTTAAACCACAACTTTCGGCCTTCGAACAGAACATTGCCGACATGGTTATCGAGGAAATGAACAGGGCAGACTCGACCATTACGGGTGAAATCTTCCTCGACGGTCTCAGCAATGTGATGGCCGAACCTGAATTCATAGGCACAGAGGAGGGCCAGCGCGCACTCAAGGTCTTTGAGGAACGTTCTGTTCTGGATGATTTGATCACCCGTACAATTCTGTCGAACAATGTCGCCGGCGTACATGTTCTGATTGGTGGCGAAGGCACATGGGATATCCTTCGCGATTGCAGCATCGTACTGGCGCGTTACGGTACGCCCGGGATTACCACAGGTACACTTGGCGTATTAGGCCCCATGAGAATGCCTTATGGTCACACCATCTCCACAGTCCGTTTTGTGGCAGACCTTTTAAGCGACCTCGTTTCAGACACATTAGTGGAGTAATAACCTCCGATAAACCATTTTGGAGAAAAGTATGTCAGAAGACAAGAAAAAACGTCCAAAAATTGAAAACGAACGACCCATCCCCGAAGGGGAAGCTTCCAAAGACGAAAACCTTCCTGAAGGAGAAAACCAGCCGCAGGAAACGATGATTGCCTTGAGTATGGAAGAATACGACGCACTTCAAAAACAAGTTGAAGCTGGCGACAATCAGGCAAAAGAATATCTGGACAGCTGGCAGCGTGAACGCGCTGATTTCCTGAATTACAAGAAGCGAATCGAAAAGGAACAGGAGTTCTTCCGATCCAATGTAATGGCCGATCTCGTCTTAAAGTACCTTGATATTCAGGACGATCTGGAAAGGGCTCTTAAATCCCGTCCGCCAGAGCTGGAAGGCACCTCATGGGTTGAAGGAATTGATTTTATATATCACAAATTACTGGCACTGCTTGAGAAGGAGGGGGTAAAACAAATGATACCAACGGCTGAAATGTTTGACCCAACCTTGCATGAAGCAGTATCACAGGAAGAGAATCCAGACCACCCCAGTGGTCAGATCATTGAAGTCATTTCACCAGGTTACCAGATTGGGGACCGGATCATTCGTCCGGCTCGCGTCAGGGTGGCCCGCTAGGAGGCAAAGAACAATGGGAAAAATTATCGGCATCGATCTTGGAACGACCAATTCAGTAGCCGCCGTCATGCTTGGGGGGGAACCGGTTGTCATCCCTTCAGCAGAAGGCGAGCGATTGGTACCATCCGTGGTTGCAGTCAACAAGAATCACGAGCGCATGGTCGGTCGTGTCGCCCGCAACCAGGCAGTTGTAAACCCGGAGAATACGGTATTCTCCATTAAGCGATTCATGGGTCGCAAGTATGATGACCCTGAAGTGCAGCGGACAATCGGGCGGGTGCCCTACAAAGTCAGCCGGGCTGGAAACGGCGATGTTCGTGTGGTTTTGGACGGCAAGGAGTACTCTCCTCCCGAAATTTCCGCCATGATTCTTTCAAAAATTAAAACGGATGCCGAGGCATATCTGGGAGAATCGATCAACCAAGCCGTCATCACTGTCCCCGCATATTTCAATGACGCTCAACGCAATGCCACCAAGGATGCCGGCAAGATAGCCGGTCTTGAGGTGCTGCGCATCATAAATGAACCAACAGCATCGTCCCTGTCGTACGGCCTGGACAAGAAAAAGAATGAGGTCATTGCCGTATACGACCTGGGTGGCGGCACTTTTGATATTTCAATTCTGGATGTTGGTGATGGCGTGTTTCAGGTCCGCTCGACATCAGGTGATACATTTTTGGGCGGTGATGACTTTGATATCCGTATTATCGATCACATTGCTGATGAGTATAAAAAGGAATCCGGCATTGACCTGCGCGGTGACCGTCAGGCCCTCCAGCGCCTGAAAGAGGCGGCTGAGAAAGCCAAGATCGAATTGTCAAGTGTCATGCAAGCCGAGATCAACCTGCCCTACATCACAGCAGATGCCAGTGGTCCCAAACACCTCGTAATGACATTGACCCGCGCGAAACTGGAACAACTAACAGGGGACCTGATCTCACGAAGCCTGGAACCAGTGCGGAGTGCCCTGTCAGATGCCAATCTTAAGCCAGCTGATATCAGCGAAGTGGTGCTGGTTGGCGGCATGACCCGCATGCCAGCGGTGCAGGACGCCGTGCGCAAGGAATTCAACAACAAAGAACCCTGCAAAGGTGTTAACCCGGATGAGGTTGTAGCGGTTGGGGCCGCCATCCAGGCTGGTGTTTTGGGGGGTGAGGTCAAGGATATCCTCCTGCTGGATGTCACTCCTCTCACGCTATCAATCGAAACCCTTGGGAGTGTTGCCACCCCATTAATCGAACGGAACACGACCATACCTGCGCGTAAAAGCCAGATATTTTCCACTGCTTCTGATAATCAAACCTCAGTGGAAATCAATGTGCTCCAGGGTGAACGTCCCATGGCAACCGATAACAAGTCGCTGGGCAAGTTCAACCTGGATGGCATCCCTTCAGCGCCACGTGGCATCCCGCAGATCGAGGTTACATTTGATATCGACGCCAACGGTATATTGAACGTCACGGCCGCCGATAAAGCAACCGGCCGCAGCCAGCATATAACCATCACCGCTTCCTCCGGCTTGAGTGATGCGGAAGTCGAACGGATGCGCAAGGAAGCCGAAGTCAATGCTGAAACAGATCGCATACGCAAAGACCTTATCGAAGCGAAAAATCGGGCTGACAATACTATTTACACTGCAGAAAAGTCACTCAAAGACCTGGGTGATAAAGTCCCTGCAGACATTAAACAGCAGACAGAAGATGGCATCAAGAAAGTACACGAAGTGCTTTCCGGTGAAGATGTTGAGGCGATTCGTCGGGAAACAGATGCCCTTGGTGAAATAATTCAAAAAATCGGATCGAGTGTTTACCAACAAACCGCCAATGAACCGCCCCCAACGGATGGTGAAACCGGTGATTCAGGTGAAACTGGCGCTTCAGAAAAAGCCGACGACACAAATTCCACCAACCCGGATGATAATGCGGGTGGTGATGATGTTGTCGATGGAGAATTCAAACAAGTTTGATACACTAAGAATGGGCTTTAATTGCGGGTATCGGGGTGTTTCTCCGATACCCGCTCAAACATAAACATACAACCCGCATGACCAAACGCGACTATTACGAAGTTCTTGGAATTCCACGTGACGCCAGTCCGGAAGCTGTAAAAAATGCATTTCGAAACCTGGCACGTCAATATCACCCGGATGTTAACAAGGCGGCTGATGCTGAAGAGAAGTTCAAGGAAGCCAACGAGGCTTATGTTGTTCTTTCTGACCAGCAGCGCCGCGCAGCTTATGACCGTTATGGGCACGCCGGGATCAACAACATGGGCGGCATGCCGGATTTCTCCAACATCGATTTATCAGATCTTTTTGGTGAATTCTTCGGGTTTGGCGGTATGCGTGGCAGGCGCGCCCGCAATGCCCCCCAACGTGGGCAGGATCTCGCCAGCCGTATCCGGCTCACCTTTGAAGAAGCCATCTTTGGGGTTGAAAAGGAAATCGAAATCACCCGGGATGAGAGCTGCTCCACCTGCAAGGGCAGCGGCAGCGCACCCGGCACGAATCCCGCACGTTGTACAACGTGTGATGGAAATGGTGAGGTCCGTCAGGTGCACCAGACCTTCCTTGGATCCATGGTGCAGGTGGTCACCTGCCCCACATGCAACGGCTCAGGAAAGGTCATAGCCAACCCCTGCCATGCATGTCGTGGGCGTGGGTTGGAGCGAAAGACATTTAAAAAAGTGGTCCCCATCCCGGCGGGGGTTGATTCAGGCACCCAGGTACGCCTGGCGGGAGAGGGTCAGCCCGGTATCAATGGGGGACCGAATGGTAATTTCTTCATTGAAATTTCAGTATCACCTCATAAATATTTCAGACGCCAGGGTACTGATATTCTGTTGAATCTCAACATCAATATCAGTCAGGCTGTTCTGGGAGCAGAGATTAGTGTTCCAACAGTGGACGGAATCGAAAAAATGAAGATACCAGCCGGAACTCAGCCTGGCAAGGTATTTAATCTGAAAAACAAAGGCGTACCCAGATTACGCAACAATGGTCGCGGTGATCAATTGGTGATCATAAATATGGACGTACCGACAAGGATATCATCTGAGCAGCGTGCACTGTTCAAAAAACTGGCCGACACACTTGGCAGTGAAGCCGTTCCACAGGAAAAGAGTTTCCTTGATCGGATAAAGGAATCACTGGGTGGCTGATCCCCCAAAATGGCTTGAAATCAGCCTGGTCGCCAGCGGTGAGTTGGTCGAAGCAATCAGCGATGTATTAACTCAAGTCATTCCCGGTGGAGTTGTCATTGAAAGGGCAGTCACATACGATTCTTCAGGAGAGAAGCACGCCAGCAACCCTGAAGCACGTATCTGTGGATACCTTCAGCTGGATGACACCCTTGAAGAGAAACGAAAACGTATTGAACAATTCCTGTGGCACCTGGGCATGATCCAGTCATTACCGGAGATACATATGCGATACATCCAGGATGAAAACTGGATGGAAAAATGGAAAGAGCACTATCATCCCATCCTGGTCGGCGACACACTCCTCATCCTGCCCCCCTGGCTGAAAAACACGCACCCTCAACGCATCCCGATATGTATTGATCCCAATATGGCATTCGGCACCGGCACACACCCGACCACACAGTTGAGCCTTAAACTGCTTGAATACTTTATGCAACCTGATGCGGATGTGATCGATATCGGTTGTGGATCAGGCATTCTCTCCATTGCCGCGCGCCTGCTGGGCGCCCGACATGCATTGGCTGTCGATATTGATCCACTGGCTGTTCAAGCCACATTGGAGAACGCCACGTTGAATGGTATAACCAATGGCATTGAATGTGGATTGGGGTCGGTTAGGGAAGTCATACAAGCCCAATTCAGTATCCAAAAGGCTCCGCTTGTCCTGGCGAATATTCTTGCGCCTGTGATCATCACTCTTATTAATGAGGGTTTGGTTAACCTGGTCGCCCCCGGAGGAATGATGATCCTTTCAGGCATTCTGGCGCATCAAGCCAGCCAGGTGCTTGAAGCCGGAGTAAGTCAAGGATTAACGATTGACAAAGAAGAGCGAGCTGAGGACTGGGTGGCATTCGCGTTGAGAAAACCGGACAGATAATTAACTTTATATTAATACGGATACGCTATAATCCAGACTGGAGACAAAAAAATGTCTGAGGATATGCAAAAACAAATCATAAAAAGCGGCGGCGGAGGTTTCTTTCAAGATATCAGCACACGCATCAAACTGATCATCCGTTTAATGCGTGACAAGCGTGTGAGCTTTCTCTTAAAAATTTTACCGCTCAGTACACTGGTCTATCTTGTGATCCCGGAGTTCATGCCAGTGATCGATGATGCGCTCATCATGTGGCTGGGCACTTACCTGTTTGTTGAGCTTTGCCCGGATGAGATAGTGGAAGAACACCTACGGGTTCTACAGAAGAAACTGGCATCCGGATCTAACCAGCCGGCACCTGAAGAACCGACGGTGGTGGATGCTGAATATCGCGAAGTGGATGAAACAAAACCCTAATCGTTCGAAAGCAATGCAATAGCCGGAGCATAATGCCTCGGCTATTTTTTATGCAATCACTCCCAGTTCTTTTCCCACATTTGAAAATGCTTCCAAGCCTTTATTCAGGTCCGCCTTCGAGTGGGTGGCTGATATCATCACGCGGATACGTGCTTTGCCTTTTGGTACAGTTGGAAAACCCAACGGCATGGCAAACACACCGGAATCGTACAGTTTACGACTGAACTCCTGTGCCAAGGGAGCCTCACCCAGCATAACTGGTGTAATGGGAGTGGTTGAAACACCTGTATCAAATCCTAGTCGTTTCATCTCCGCCTTGAAATAACGTGCGTTGTCCCACAGGCGGTCGACCAATTCGGTCGATTCTGTAAGCAGTTCGATCGAGGCAATACAGGCGGCGGTATCAGGCACCGTCATCGCTGAAGAGAAAAGGAAAGGTCGCCCTCGTTGCCGTAACCAATCTACCACCAGCGGATTGCCTGCCACAGCGCCCCCCATAACGCCGAAAGCCTTCGAGAATGTCCCGATTTCAACATCCACTTTCCCGTTCAATTTAAAATGATCCACGATTCCACGACCAGCTTCCCCAAGCACGCCTTCCCCATGAGCGTCATCCACCATTAACAGGATATCGTATTTACTGGAAACCTTGTATATTTCATCCAATGGGGCGATATCTCCATCCATCGAAAAAACGCCATCGGTGATGATGATCGCGCGACGGTACTTGCCTGCCGTTTCCTGGATCACCCGTTCGAGATCTGCCACATCGACATGTTTGTAGCGGAGGATTTCTGCACCTGAAAGACGACTTCCGTCAATGATACTGGCATGATTCAATTCATCTGAATAGATCACATCGCCCTTTCCCACAAGGGCTGGAATTGTCGCTATGTTGGCGCTGAAACCGGATTGAAAAGTGATCGTACTATCCACATGCTTGAAATCAGCCAGGCGCGACTCAAGATCCAGGTGCAGACGCATGGTCCCTGCGATCGAGCGTACCGCCCCGGGGCCCACACCATATTGCCTGATGGCATTCTGAACCGCCTCCACAACACGAGGATGGCTCGCAAGCCCAAGGTAATTATTGGAACAAAAATTAAGAACATGCCTGCCATCCACCATCAACCAGGCGCCCTGGGGAGATTCGATCGTCCGGATGCGATTGAACAGTCCGGTTTCCTTTAATCCCGCCAACTCTTCCTTGATCCATGCAATTCGATCGGTCATAAGCACCTCATTTTCTTGAATAAAGATATGTTATTTTATTCTCGAGTGAACCGATAACTCATCACCCTTCAACTCACAAAAGTAACCCAATTCCAACAAGCGCGGTATGAATTTTTGAACAGCTGCAGCAGGCAGGATTGACGTGGTTTGATTAAGCTCATCTCCCAGGAATCGTCCAATGGGGGATTTGCGAATCTCAACCATCATTTCGTGATTGGCCACCCTGAGAATGACAACCTGCATCAAACTTGCCTGTATGCTGTTTTCCGCCCAACGTTGAAGGGCTGTAACCAAGCTTCCCGGCAAGTTGCTTACAGCCTGCCGCTTCAACAAAGTCAGCAATTGCTCCACTTTCAACCCCTGCCTGGTTGCGTTCTGTAAAGAATCTGGTGTTAATTGATACTGGTAACCCTTATCATTAACCCCATCCCATTCACAAAAACGTGCCACCTGGTAACGCACAGCCCGCGATAAATTCCACGGGCAAATCAACCTTCCGTTTCGCAAGGCGGTTATACGTCCGGTTTCTTCTGCCAACCCTTCAGGCGCTTTCTTTAAGATCAAGCTGGATGCCATGCGTGATAAACGAAATGCCTGCGGTCTCGAATCAATCCCCGGTCTCCCCAGGTCGATGAGCCCCAGCCAATGCATGGGGCCACACAGCAAGTAGCGAATCAAGGCGCCATCAACCCGGTCCCAATTCTCGAATCCGCGCAGACTGTCACCAGACTTGCGTGAACGCAACATCCAGGAGTCGTAATCCCCTGAATGCCGTTGAAAGTCGGGGTAAGTTTTCTTAATGACTGAGATAAAACCATTGATTGCCCACCAGGCTTCATCCGGCATTCCGAGTATAAAATCCAGAATAACCTGTCTGGCTCTCAAGGGCTCATTCTTCCACACACCCTCAACGATAATGCCCGGCATAAGTCTCAACTCATTAAACAACTGACTCGTTTGCCACTGGGTGAAAAGAAATACAAGCGCTTCTGCACGTGTCATTGCCAGAAAATTTCTGGTGGCCTCGGTGTTCACAATCCCCTTTGAATTCAGCAAGTCACAAGACCTTAAGAGAGATTCACATTCACGAATGGAGATCTTTCCAATCTTATCGGCAAGCTCATTCGGATCCCTGCCTGAGCGTACAGCCGCCAGGTATGAGGTCAGGTGATCAAGAATGCGATCATCAGCCTGGTCAATTACCTGGTACATATTCACGTCTGCAGGTGTCATAGAGAATTCATTGCGTGGTTGATCAACATGAGGTGGCAACTGAAGCAACTCATCTGGTATATAGGCGTACTCCTGTAGAGAGCCATCCATATCCAGGAATGCCCGCCCGATCAAACCATAATACCAGAGCGTTTCTGATGAAGACGCTGGTGATGCAAAAGGCGCTTCTCTATCACGCCGGGCAATCCCCATTTCACGTATGTCACCGAACCTCCGCAGGAAATTGCCCCATATCATTTTCCCACCCGTTTTCACCAACGTCATCATACAGTTTTGCGCCTCATCAGGAAGGATTTCGTACACTAAATTAAAATGATCGGGATCCGCAAACCAAATTGCCATTTCCTTGGCCACCTCAGCATGTTTCAGGCGAGTCGGAGTAAAACCCCATTTTGCAGCGATAATCTTTAGCATGTCCAGGTCGTGATTAATCAGGGTGTGAAATAAGGCCGGCATATCAATGCTTTCAATTTTGGGCAGGTATGCCCACCTTTATGTATATGGGGTGAAAATATTGGTGCTCATTGCAATTTTGCCTGCGCCACCAGGTGTACCTCAGTAATTTCTTCACTCATACTGTACAGGTGGAGATGAAAAACCTGGTTTTTTCCAGTTGAAACAGAATTCTTACCTTCCCAGATCCGATAGCCAGATACCTGCCCGGTTTGATTAATTGCATAAGCCACCAAGCGTGGTATCCCCCGATCCGGAAGAAGCAATTCCCCATTGATTTCTACAGAACGCTTATCAATACCATAGGTGACAGTTTGGTTGATAACGGTTATATCACCATAACGTACATCTTCCGCTGGAACATCTATCGCCGAGACGATACTCGCGGTTGCATGGTCAATCGATTCAATCTGGATAATGGCCACCAAAGGGACGGACGCACCTGGGGGGATAAAATCCAGTGGATTGATGGCTTGAAATTCCTTTGCTGAACTTGGTACTTGCACCTTCCCGACGACGTTTTCAACAGCACCCTGACGATCATTAAAAATCAGTTGGAAACAAATCCAGTACTCGTTATCCATGCGATAACAACTGATTTGTTCTCCAGATTGAATGACAGGGGTTGGCACTCCCCCCCCCGAGATATTCCCGGCACCATCCTGATCGTTCAATAAAGGGATGACCAGCTTCATGCCAATAGACATGGCATTCTCATCCACACCAGGATTGGCTTGTCGTAAATCAGCCAAATCAACACCAAATTGGTAAGCAATTACTGACAGGCTATCACCGGACTTGACCGTATAGATCAGCGGCTCAGGAGTAACCGTTGTTGTAATAGTTGCTGCAGTATCCATGACATCAGTAAGTGTGGGTGCGATGGTGGCATATGGCACCAGTGTAATATGCGCTGAAGATGTATTCGCTGGATCCCCATCGGCTACTGTACAAGCAGTTGTTAACCAGAGAATCATCAGGCCAGCAATCAATCTGAAAGCCATACAACGCATGGAAAAATTATACCAGTGGGGATGTCTGAGAGAGCCAGTATTTGGAATTAGTAACCTTCTGCTAATCTTGCTCATTACAATGGCTTATGTTAAACTGATGGCATGGCTGAAGAAATGTTATACCAGGAGGCTATGAAGGCCATTCAGAAAGGCGACAAAGCGCTGGCTCGCGATTTGTTAACCCGACTGATAAAAACCGAACCTCAGAATTCAGAATACTGGCTCTGGTTGAGTACAGTAGTCGATACCACCAAGGAGCGCACATATTGTCTTCAGGAAGTAATCCGTCGCGATCCTAATAATTTAACCGCTCGCCAGGGGTTAATCCTGATGGGGGTGTCAGTGCCCTCTGATCAGGTTGAGGGAAATATCCCATCACCCAAAAGAAACTGGCGCACCCTGTGGATGGATCGACTGGCTCCCCAAAAGACACCCCTCACAAAACGTTTGATTCTACCCATTTCTGGTGGTGTGCTTGCGCTGGCGTTAATCATCTTCGGGGTGGTCAGCTTAATTAACAATCAGCAGGGAACAGCGATGATGGCGGCCGCAACACTCAGACCATCTGCGACGTACATCAATCAAGGACCCATGGTGCCCACCGGGGAAATATCTCAACCGACCTCAACCCCACTGTGGTTAAACATGGACGCCACCTATACCCCCACCCCACGCTACGTGGCAACACCTCACCCACGAGCTGAATCCTATCTTGCCGGCGAACGTGCGCTTGAAAGAGGGGAATGGGATAAAGCTATCGATTATTTCCGTCAGGTGATTTCAGTTGAACCAGACGCAGCGGATGTATATTATCAGATCGGTGAGATTTATCGTCAGCAAGGGAAATTCACTGAGGCATTAAAGGAATTAAACCAGGCAATCAAGATAAATCCCTACTTCGCGCCAGCTTACCTTAGCCGGGCACGGACCAATTTTGAAAGAGATCCCAAGAGTAATATTGAAGATGATCTACGCAATGCGACTGCACTGGATCGTAATTACGGCGAAGCGTATATTGAATTGGCTGCCTATTATGTGCATAATAAAAATGCAGTTGCAGCTTTGGATTTGCTCAACACAGCCGAAAGCTTATTGCCCGACTCACCTTTAATCCCACTGTATCGAGCAGAAGCTTATCTGGAAATGGATCAGGCGGAGCTGGCGTTAACAAACGCAGAAAAAGCATACAGCATGGATGTTGTCAATCTGTTCATTTATCGGGCAATGGGTTTTGCATTGCAGGATCTTGGCAGATATAACGAGTCACAATCCTATCTTGAAATCTATACTGTATATGATCCCACAGATGCAGAAGCGCTCTACAGGCTGGGATTGGTATATGCGATGAACGAGGACTTCACAGGGGCTGTTGACCTTTTTGACAAATCTCTGGAAATAGATAAATTGATGGGCGATGCCTACTTCGCGCGGGCTAATGCCCGACTAGAAATCAAAGATGGCAAGGGCGCCCTGTCTGATTACAACTCTTATCTGGTTTTTAAACCCAACTCCTTTGCAGCCATGCTGGGTGTGGGCCGGTCATATCTATTATTGGGTGATACAGGTGAAGCATATCGTCGCATCGAATCATCCAGTAAATATGCCAAGTCAGATGAGGAGTACGCCCAGCTTTATTATTACCGTGCAACAGTTCTTGATCTGTTGGGATTTCCGGATGCTGCCATGAAGGACTGGAATGCACTGTTGAAGTTACCTGTATCGGCCATTCCAACCGATTGGATTGAGTATGCAGAAAAGCGAATCGAAGCGAACCTCCCGCCGGCATCCGCCACCCTGGCAACGATGACGCCAACAGTCAATCCATAGGAATCAACACGCAATTTTTCCAGACCCATGCCACGCCGACAACGTATCGAAAACCCGCTTTATTTTGTCATTCTGAATATAATCGTTTCAGCCCTCACCATCCTGACGATCAACTGGTTCTGGGATAAGTCGCATCCACAACAAGTCCTGGAGATACCCACCCCGGGCATCTGTATTACGACCGATCCGGTTGTTCTTGCCACCCCCCTGCCAACCATCCCGCCCGAAGCTGTTCACCTGACGATTGATAATGTCTATGGTGCTGGGAAGCTGGACAGCGAGGTCCTGGTGATCATCAACCAGAGTGTTGGTGCCATCAATCTGTATGGTTGGAAGCTGGATGATGGCAGGGGAACGACTTATAGCTTCCCTGATCTGACCCTTCACCAGGGGGGAGAGGTGCAACTTTTCAGCAGCGCAGGGACGAATACGGTAACAAAGCTTTTCTGGAATCTGGGTAAACCAGTCTGGACGAGCGGCAAATCAGCATCTTTACGTTCCCCTGAGGGCGTGGTTTACGCCAGCTACGTGATCCCCTAAATCACCTCATTGCCAATGAAAAAGCGAGGTCTTTAAGTGACCTCGCTTATTTTCACAACAATATCCTGTTATCTGATCCGGTAGGTCATATTGACTTCGGCTGTGATCACCAACCTGCCGGCAGAAACCGGTACGGACAATTCGGAAGTATAAGCACCACCACCACCTTTGCCCTCATATTGAGGATACGTTGTCCCACTATAGTAGACATTAACATACATTAAATCACCCAGATGTACTCCGGCGGCTTCGGCGATATCCTCTGCCTGCTGCTTTGCATTCTCAACCGCTTTTGCCCGGGCTTCAGAAGCCAATGTTTCCTTGTCCAGTATGTCAAATGTGATGCCATTGATGCTGTTGGCTCCTGAGCTTACCACGGTTTCCAACAGGTCCCCCAGAGTAGTCAAATCACGCACAGTTACATTCACCGTATTATCCACCATATATACAGTGCCGAGTGTTTCGCCCATCGGGCCGTATTGAGTCGAGGGCCACACATTGAAATTGCTGGTCTGAATATCATTATCCACTATGCCAATTTGCTTAATGGCGGCAACAACCTCCTGTGCCTGGGTGTTGTTGGCAGTTAACGCAGCCTTGGGGTCCTCATTTTCCGTATGCACACCAATATACAAATAAGCCACATCCGGTTCGGCATAAATACTGCCTCTTCCGTTCACAGCGATCGTTCGCTCGTCAGATTTCAACCCGCCATCCCTTTCGACAATCAGCGGGGAACAGCCCGAAACCAATACGGCGATGATCAACAACGACATAATTAAAATTAGATTTTTACGCATTTTTTCCTCCGAAATTGAATGGTACACTATTAACGATCATGGTACTGAATAGTTCCATATATTATATATATTTTATCTTATTTGTCAAATTAGACCAGCTCTTGCCCTACCGAATATCATCCAATAAAATATAACGGTTGTTTATAGATCATTCAGCAAATGCCAATCAATTATCATCAAGTACAGCAGCAAATTCCCGATTTCTGTAAACGCGCAAGTAATCAGCGTCAAGAAGCACTTATGGCTGCAGGTCTGCTGCGCGACACTTTGGAAAAAGAAGGACCGCAGCCAGGAAAACTGGCCAGCCTGGTTGAATCTGAATCTGCCACAAACAAATCGCTTCGCTGCGCCAAACCATTTCAGGAATCTCCTGCCTGTGTGCATGGCCTGCCTGAAATTACCAGGGGTATTACTTTGATCGCTGCAGACGGGTCACAGATTAATCCAAGCCGGCATCGCCAGGTTGAGTTCAGTTTGATCAATGTAGCCACCATCAGTCTGCAAACAGACTCCGATTCACCCTCGACCATCAATACCGAAAGCACAATAATGGATAATTTCGACCTGACAGCAGGCACCTCCTTTTTGACAGAAAACATCATCGCTCTCGAACGGGATATACGTGAAAGAAAAGCATTGTTGGAGCAAGCATCGGGATCTAATACTCCACTTTTGACATTAACCGATGGGCCTTTGGAGTTGTTTCGGGAAACCAACGACGCGCATCTCATCGGAAAAATGCTCGGTGAATATATAACGATTCTAAATGGGTTTTTAGAGAAACGTGTAATCACTGCCGGTTATGTGGATAAACCTCAATCTGACCTGGTAGCGCGTCTGTTGAAATTAAGTATTAAAAACAACAACACCCGGAATTTGCAGGAGTATGACAGAATGGAAACCATCCGGGTTGCTGACATCAATATTTTCAATCCGGTTTTGCAAAATCCCGGTGATCGCACTTCGGTTTTCGCCATTCATTCCCCGTGGTCCAAACATTTCAAGGACGCCCTGGAATTATGTTTTTTTTACATAAATGTCAGCCAGACTGACAAGCCTTATCTGGCACGCGTGGAACTGCCTGCCTGGTGTGCTTCCTCGCCATCTCTGCTGGATACCCTCCAGGCAGTTGTTTTCCAGCAATGCGTCATCATGGGCTCCCGTCCATATCCATACATTTTGCACCGGGCGCACGAGTTGGCCCTGATCACTTTTGAAGAAACGACCCAACTTGATTCAATGCTTGCTCAAAAAATGCTGGACAGCGGATCATCGCAGGAAATGATATCAAACAAGCAGTCTGCCAAGGACCTGCCTGGCAGAGGGAGATACATTTGAATACAACCCCTATCGAAATCGGGCGCCTGTTGCGCTCGAGTCTGACAGGCTTTGTGGCTGGCTGCAGAGTCGATCAACCCAGTTTACCTGTATTTGGGACACTGGTTCGTGTGCCAATAGAAGACCAGCTGGAAGCTTTTGGTCTTGTATATGATATTCACATGGATGACGATGGATTGGTGCGTCAACTCGCAACCAGTCATAGTTTGCCGCCTGAGGTTATCGCAGATAATCGTAACAACCGCAATATGCCTGTTGAAATCTCCATCATCACAGTTGGCAGGAGAAAGACCGGCATCCTCTCCCATCTTTTACCCGGGCACCCTCCAGTCAGTCTGGATGTGTTGTATCGATGCACCTCACAGGAAGTACGCGACTTCACCACCACTGGCAGACTGGGATATTTTCGACATATACTGCGAGCTGAAGAATTACCAGTCGGTGAACTGCTGGCAGCCCACCTTGAGCAAGCCCGGGCAGCACATCGCGAAAGCGGCGATCCCGCCTGGTTCAAAAATGCCACCAGGGAGTTAATCACCCTTTTACGCGACGACTATCCGACACTGATGAGTGTATTAAATGCACTCAGCGACCTTGGTCCGGAGTGAATGACATGAATGCGTCAATAAGAGATAAAAACAAACCCATCGGTTATATCATCGGTGGTAGCTTGAAGGAAAGCTTGCGCGCACGCCTGATCGTACCTCCCCAGGAGGTCCGGGAAGGCAGCTTTGTGGTCATCCGCACTAGTGACTGGCAGTTCTATGGCCTGATCACGGACCTGCAATTAGGAGCCACAGACCCACGCTTTGCGGATGAACCAAGTGGTGAGCGTCTGCAATCAGCCATTTCCGATCTGTTGCAGGGGCAGACTCTTTTCACCACTCTTGAAGTACTCCCAACGTTAATGCTGGAGCGTGGACCGGATCCAGGCAGCCCGGAATATGCTCAATGGAGAGAAAAGCGTGGAGCGATCAGCAGTAAAACCATCCCTGTCAAAACCATTCCTTCACATTATGCCGAGGTCTTGCCGGCCAACGAAGGAGATGTCGCGGAAATATTCGGCTCCGAAACCAGTTCCGGGTATTTTCGTATCGGCAATACACGCGAACAGGGTCACCCGGTTTGCATCGATCTGGTTAAACTGATTCAGCGCTCTTCCGGAATATTCGGTGCAACTGGCACCGGGAAATCCTTTCTGACGCGCATCATCCTCTCGGGATTGATCAAGGAAAAACTGGCTTCTCTACTCATCTTTGATATGCACAATGAGTATGGGTTGGATGATACCGCCACGGACACTCAAGAAAGTGTTCCGGGTTTGAAAGGAAAGTTTCCGGCTGCTGTTCGCATTGTGGGATTGGGGCGGGGGGCCAGTGTGCGCGGGCAAGCCCCAGACTTCAATCTCGAGTTCGCCCAAAGCGACATCCAACCCCAGGATATCGAATTGCTCACCCACGAATTGAATCTCAAGGACACAACCCCGGCCACACTGGATGCTTTGGTTTCGAGTTTTGGCATCGAGAATTGGTACTCCAAGTTTAAAGCCATGAAACCGGGCAGTGTCATTCAGGGTGAAGATGGCAAACGCATGCCCGCGCCAGACAGCGTGGAAACCTGGGCATTGGAAAACAACGTTAATTCGCTGGCTGCCACCAGTCTGCACAATAAAATGACCCGGCTGTTCCACCTGCCATACATCGTTGAGCAACCAGCAGCCAACGGGTTGAATGAAATCATTAAAGCACTGCAAAACGGCCAGCACATTGTCCTTTCGTTCGGCGACCATGAAAATGATCTGGATTATCTGCTGGTAACCAATTTGTTGACCCGTCGGATTCGCGAGAAATGGGTCGAGATGACCAACGCACACCGCAGCCATATCGAAAGAACAGCAGAGCCCCGCCAGTTGGTGGTTGTGTTGGAGGAGGCGCACAAGCTGCTCAATCACGAAATGGCACGCCAGACAACCTTCAGCACCATTGCGCGTGAAATGCGGAAATATGGCGTCACCCTGCTGGTGATCGATCAGCGCCCTTCTCAGATTTACAGTGAAGTCATGTCACAATTGGGTTCCCGCATCTGCGGCTGGTTGGGTGATGATGACGATATCCATGCTGTTCTCTCAGGTTTGGCCGGGCGCGATGCCTTGCGAGGCATGCTGGCGCGCTTGCAGCCCAAAGAAGAAGTCATCCTGTTGGGTTGGGGGATTCCCATGCCATTGGTCATTCAATCCCGTCGCTATGATAACCAGTTCTGGGGAGAATTGCTCGGTAAAACCCACGGCAAAGTCAATGAGACCCAGATTATGAAAGAGCTTGGGTTCCAATCATGATCCCAATTTCATTAAAGCTATCCGGATTCATTTCCTACCTGGAACCAGTGACATTGGATTTTCGAGGTATTGATGTGGCCTGCATTTCCGGAAGTAATGGTGCCGGAAAATCCACCCTGCTGGATGCCATGACCTGGGCTATGTTTGGAGTCGCGCGCAAACGCGATGATTCCCTCATCCACACAAGGGCAAAAACAGCTGAGGTCACCCTTGACTTTATTTACGAGGGAAACACTTACCGCATTCTGCGTACAAAAACACGTGATAAACCATCATCACTTGAGTTCCTGATCTCTCAATCAACAGATCCGATAAATCCGGGTAATTGGAAGCCTTTCACTGAAAAAGGAACACGGGAAACCGAGGCATCCGTCCAGCAAATGTTGCATATGGACTACGACACCTTTATCAATGCATCTTTCTTCCTGCAGGGAAAGGCCGATTTATTTGCCCAACAACGCCCGGCTGACCGCAAACAAATTCTTGCCAGTATTTTGGGATTGGATACCTGGGATAAGTACCGCGAAAGGGCATCCGAACGCAGGAAAAAGACCGAGGAGGAGATTACACGCTTGGATGGATTGATCCACGAAATCAAGCTGGAGTTGGACGAAGAGCCGGAACGCATCAGACACCTTGAACAAGTCGAGATCGAGTTAAATCGACTGGTGAACTTATTGGCATCCCAATCAGCGGCCATGGACAATCTCAAACAACTCGAAACACAAATGAAGGCACAACAAAAACTGTTGAATGCCCTCACCAATCAACGCGACAGTTTAATCCAATCTATCGCACGTCTGGAGGAGTTGATTAAAGCACGCAGCGAAGAACAGACGCATCTAAAAAATCTGTTGAAAGAAGCCGAGCACATCGAAAAAGCCCATCAAACACACCTCGAAACGGTTCAAAAATTGGAAAACATGGAAGCAAAATCGATCAATTTCCATGATTATCAAGCCAGGCGCACCGCACCCATGATGACGATCGAGGCCGAACGTGTCAGATTGGAAGCCGAGTACAGTCAGCTTGAATCCATGCGAACAGTCACAGAAGGGGCAGAAAAAGAGCTGTCATTATTGGAGCCCAAACTCTCCAGCGACACGATAAAGATGGGACAAATTAAAGATGCCATCTGCGAACGCGCGGACCTGGAAAGTGATCTGAAAGCAAAGGAAAGACAACTGGCACAATTGCAGGTGGACAATGAAAGTCTGCGATCAGCCATGAATGATCTGGACGAACGAATTAAAAGTCTGGAGCCCGTTGAAGGCAGTGTATGTCCCACTTGTGGTCAACAACTCAACCCGGCAAAACGCAAGAAACTGATCGTGGAACTTAAAACAACAGGGAAACAACTCGGGGATAATTATCGCAAGAATAAAGCAGAACTGAAAACAGGATCAGAACTGGTTCGCACACTTACTGAAAAAATCTCAACCATGGGTTATTTGGACGCGGATTTGCGCGAGGTGACGCGCACCGTTGATCAGCTTGAAACTCGAATCACACAGATCCGGCAGCAAATCGCCGACTGGCACTCAACCGGCAAGCAGCGATTGGATGATATCAAGGATTCATTGGATAACAACTCCTATGCAATGGATGCCCAGGCACAGCTTCAGATGATTGACAAGGAATTACATGCGCTGGGTTATGATGCGGCTGCGCATGAGGCCGTCAGGCTTTTAATCCAGGATGCGAAGCCGGGTGAAGAGGAATTCAGGGAGCTTGGAAAGGCCCGCTCTGCGCTTGTTCCACTGGAGCGTGAAATGAAGGGTTATGCGGAGCAGTTAAAGCAGGAGAAATCAAACCTGAATGGTCTGGAGAAGGAGATCGGCCAGGCGGAATCGAATTATTCTGAGGCGGTTTCCAAATTGCCAGATGTGGAACAAGCCTATAATGATATGTTAAATCTGCAACAACAGGAACGACAACAGCACATGGAAGTTGGGGCTGCCCGTCAGAAAGTGGAAATATTGGATACACTCCGCCTCAGACTCAATACGCTTCAGGAAGCTCGTGAGACCTCCACAGGCAAGATCGCCGAGTTACGCATTCTGGAGCGCGCATTTGGCAAGGACGGCGTACCGGCATTACTCATCGAACAAGCTCTTCCGGATATCGAAGCGCAGGCCAACCAGATTCTAGATCAACTCAGTGATGGCAATATGTCCGTACGGTTCTCAACCCAACGCGATTATAAGGACAAGGCTCGCGATGACAAGCGCGAAACACTTGATATCATCATCAGTGATGCCAATGGTACACGCGATTATGAGATGTATTCAGGTGGTGAGACTTTCCGGATCAATTTTGCCATCCGAATGGCGCTTTCAAAAGTGTTGGCACAACGGGCGGGGGCCAGATTACAGACCCTGGTGATCGATGAGGGCTTCGGCAGTCAGGATGAGGCCGGGCGCCAACATTTAATCGAAGCCATCAATACCATCCGTCCGGACTTCGCCAGGATCCTGGTAATCACACACATGGAAGAATTAAAGGATGTTTTTCCGACCCGCATTGAGGTTGAGAAGACCCCCCAAGGTTCAAAAATAACGGTTTTCTAATGGTTCGATTGAAAATCTATCACGTATCCAGCATAATGCCTTCCTGTCCACGCCGTATTTCCCACGGGTAAACGATGTAAGCATCCGTGATGGCCCCATAGAAATCCGGCCTGCAATTATCGAACAGATTGCGATATGGATTAAAATGCAGCACGCATGTATGTGGCAGCCCTCCAGCACTGGCAACACGATTGCGGACAGAAGTAAGCGTTCGCCCCGAACCCCAGACATCATCCACGATTAATATCCGTTTACCAATTAAAAGATCGTCTTCTGGAAACTGCAGGTATTTCGGCCATGCAAGCAGGCGCGCGTCACCTTCCGGTAATTCCAAAGGGAAATTCACTGAAGCGGTGAATATGGATAAAATATGCATTGCTTCTGCCAGCAAACCACCTGGAACAATACCCCCGCGACTGATCATCAACATACCTTCATAATTCGTGTTGAACTGATTCAGCAGGTGATCGACCAGCTTGTCAACATCCTCCCAGGATAACAGTTCGCGCCGGATCTGGTGCAAGATTTACCCGCCCTGCCGGATCCCCAATGCAACTGCAAGCGGCTCAGGCACTTCAGCAGACCCGGAAGGCCCCTTCCTTCGTGCAGTATGAACAGACATACCCCATTGGTACAGGCAAGTATTAAATAATGTGATCACATACACACTGAGTAAAACAACCGGCAGTGTAAAAACGGCCACCATCAGGGCAGCCAGGGCAAAGGCCAACACCCGGGCCTGGCTGGCATCCTGCCCATTTTTAAGAACAAACCATCCCACTCCCAGGCCGGCGGCCAAGCCGATTATCAACGCACCAGTGCTGAGCAACATCAACAGTTTATGGATGTCAACGCTACGGGCAGAAAAAACACTGTTTCCCGCCTGCAAATCATTTATTCGACCTGGAACATTTCGGAAGGAAATATCCTCATTCGCCAAAACAGGAATAAACAGGTGGTCGTCGTTTTCCCATCCCCGCTTTGCTGACATCTTGGTGAAAAGTGATTTAAGAGCAACCCAAAAATGGTGGGTTGGCAAACCAAGACCCATCACATACAGACCCCCCCCCAAGTCAGATAGTTTCATCCATGCACCTGAGGTGTTCGGCTGCCGACCTGCCAGGATGGCGCCACTTAGATTCGAGGTCATGACTGACATTGTATTCATAATAGCCACAAGTACGATCAACAATAAGCCGATCAAGACTCCAATGGCAACCTGCCCCCACTCATTCTTACGAATATGGAAGATCAGAATCGCAACCGGCAACAGCATGACAAACATGGTAAGCAGTGACCCGATCAAACTTATCAGGGAAGGATAAAGAACAACTGGCGACCTTTGCCCGAATAACCAGCTTTGTTTCAGAAAATTCCAGGCTCGTCCAAGTGATTGGAACAATCCAACCTCCTCAAAAAACAGATAAATAATTATAGCAGTTACCTGGACCATATCTGGTTATAATTCGTTGTATAATTCTTTACTCAGAAGAAAGGGAGCGTCATATGGATTTAATAATCAACCCCGATCTGGCATATGTGGCACTGGTCCTTGGCTTTGCATTGGCAATCCTGGCCATGACCGCTCCCGGTACCGGGCTGATAGAAGCCCTGGCATTCGTGCTATTGATCTTTGCCGGTTTTGAGATCGCCAACCAACCCTTCAACCTGTGGGCACTGATCCTTTTGGTGGTGGGTGTGTTGCCATTCATTTATGCTGTTCGCAAATCTGGCAAGTGGTACTTCCTGCTGGCAGCCATGCTGGCCTTTATCATTGGATCCGTTTTTCTATTCAGATCAGATGTCTGGTGGCGTCCGGTTGTCAACCCATTCCTGGCAACCTTCATATCCATCCTGGTCGTCGGTTTCTTCTGGTTGGTGGTGCGCAAAGGACTTGAAGCATTGAACAAGCAGCCATCTCACAGCAAGGACCTGACCAAACTGACCGGCATGTCACGCACAGCCATTCATCATGAAGGCACTGTGTATATCGGTGGTGAAGAGTGGAGTGCGAGCAGTAAGAAGCCCATACCAGCCAATGCGCAGATTAAAGTCATCAGCAAGCAAGGTTTCGTCCTTGAGGTTGAAGAAATAAAAGACAAATAGAAAGAAATCGGAGGTAAATTTTATGGATACTTCGAGCACTATGATTTTATGCCTGATCGGAGGGCTCGTCCTTCTGGTCATCATCATCCTCGTCAATGCAATCAAGATCGTCCCTGAATACCAGCGGTTGGTGGTTTTCCGTCTGGGACGTTGTATCGGTGATAAGGGACCCGGGCTTGTGTTGCTGATTCCTTTCATCGATCGTGCAGTTAAAGTGGATCTTCGCGAACAGGTGCGAGAGATTCCCCATCAGACCTCTATTACCAAGGATAACGCGCCCATCTCTGTTGATTTTCTGTGGTACTACAAGGTTTTGTCACCCACAGACAGCGTCCTGCAAGTCGGCAGTTTTGAAGCGGCCGCCCAGGGTATGGCAACCACCACACTGCGTTCTGTTATCGGCGGTATTCTGCTGGATAGTGTTTTGTCTGAACGCGAACACATTAACAGCATGCTGCGAACCCGCCTGGATGAAGTAACAGAGCGTTGGGGAGTAAAAGTCACCAATGTAGAGATCCGTGAGATCATCCCGCCCCGTGAAGTCCAGGAAGCCATGAATCGCCAGCTTACAGCTGAGCGTACCCGACGCGCAGTAGTCACCGAATCCACCGGCACACGGGAAGCAGCCGTCAATGTGGCACAAGGCGAAAAACAGGCAGCCATCCTCAAAGCAGAGGGTGATAAGCAATCCAACATTCTGCGCGCTGAAGGTGAGAAGGAAGCCCAGGTACGCAAAGCGGAAGGCTATTCAGTTGCGCTTAAAGAGATCAATAACGCCGCATCCAAACTGGACAATCGAACAGTAACCTTGCAATACTTTGACACACTGAAGAATATGGGCACCAACCCGGCAACAAAGTACATTTTCCCGATGGAATTTACGGGTTTGTTATCGGATTTTCTAAAAGGTCGTAAATAACCACGTGTGACCGGTAGTTTTCAAATCGTAGATGCAAGCTGGCGCGACTTTAATGAGTTGCGCCAGCTTGAGAATGAATGCTTTCCATTAGATGCCTGGCCGTTCTGGGACGTGCTGGGCATCTTGACATTGCCCGATGTGGTTCGGTTAAAAGCGGTCACTCACGGAAAAATGACCGGTTTTATCGCAGGAGATGTTCGCAGACACGAAGGTGCTGGTTGGATCGCCACCCTGGCAGTAACCGAAGGTTACCGCAGGAACGGAATTGCCATCGCTCTGATCACCACGCTTGAGATCCAGATGAATGTAAAAAAAGTAAAGCTTTGTGTCAGGCGATCGAATACAGCAGCCATAAACCTTTATCATAAACTGGGTTATCAGGACAAGGGTGTCTGGGAGAAATACTATGTCGGTAATGAGGACGCATTGGTTTTGGAAAAAGTGCTTGAGGGGGTTTGACATAATGAGGGAATGATGTATACTGTAATTAAACCGCCATGCGATTCTTAACCACTATAGGATCCGAGAAGAATTCCCAACACGCGTGAACTGACGCGTGTTTTTTTATCTTTTAAACCAAGGAGATAAAATGGATTATGGATTAATCGGAAAAATAGAAAAAGCAAAACGATATGCACTGGAACGCGATCGCATACATTTTAATGAGTTCAGCGTGAGCGTTGAAGGGGAGAACAACAACCATACGGTCACATATGCCAATGGGGTCTGGCACTGCGATTGTGACTTCTTCCAAACCCGTCAGCGTTGCAGCCATACCATGGCCCTCGAAATCCTGCTCGAAAACATGGTGTCATTCCCTGAAGCTGTCTGATCGATAAGAAAATCAAGCAAAAGCCCCTGCCGGGGCTTTTTATCATTAACTGTGGGGGCTAACAACAACCAGACCACAATCTATCCAGACAATTACCACACTCCGCATTCATATCCTCGATAGCCTGATAAAATTCTTCGCAGGAAACCTGCTTCAGCACACCATCCTTTCTGAGTTCAAATGTATTATGGCACGCCCCACAAACACTGGAGGAGTGAATCGCAAAACATATGTTTTTGGTCTCTTCACTAAAGTAATTCGGGATGAGTGTCTTATCGGGTTGGTATTGGGTTGTGTCATAAAAGCAAGTCGCATCAAATCCATCCAAGCAATCACCGAGGCATTCCAGCTTGCCTTCCACTTTACAGATCTCGATCACATTCGGAGACAGGTTTTCAGGTACTGACAAACCACCGGGTTTCGAGAATGGCAATGAAAATCGCTGACCGGTCACAGATGTGCATCCGCTACCGGTTCCGAAAATCGACGCAAGCACAACGAGCAAGGCTATTCTTTTCATTATTACTCTCCTCCTTAATAACAAACCAGATGTGTATATGTTACGGATGACCCCTCAAACTGTATTATCACTTCAGGATCGTGACCGGTGTGCTTTTACGGGTATAAAGCAGACACCGTTCATTGATTACCCGTTGTTATAAGGATTTATATTAAATATACCAGTTAGCAGTTGATATACACGGTAAATGTCAGGCGGAGAGGGTGGGATTCGAACCCACGGTGGTCCAAAGGGCCACAACGGTTTTCGAGACCGCCCCGATCAACCACTCCGGCACCTCTCCGTTCGGTCGGTATTATAACAGCACTTATCTACAGCTCAATCATATCCCCCAATGCAGGATAGTTGATGGTTGCAGTTATTGAATCCTTTAATTTATCCACCAAGGCGATCTCGGCATCCGGTTCACCATGCACCAGGATGAGCCGGTTGGTCGGTTGCGCTGCTTGCGCATACCGTACCAGCAGGTCCTGGCCGGCGTGTGCCGAAAGCCCGCCGATCGTAACCACTTCCGCTTTAACATCATATTCCTCATCGAAAATGCGGACACGCTCTTCTCTGTCTGCCAGACGACGGCCCAAAGTATACGGTGCCTGCCAGCCAACGATCGCCACCGTGTTACGGGCATCCTCGATGTTGTTCTTCAGGTGGTGCAGGATGCGGCCGACCTCCGCCATTCCCGAGGCCGAGATGATGACCATGGGTCCCTTGCGGGTATTCAGGGCTTTGGAATCTGCCACATCCGTAATATAGGTCAATTGATCGAAGTCGAGTGCCGGGTGTCGGCTCTCCATAACAAGCCGGCGGGTTTCCTCATCAAA
>JAFGXF010000134.1 GCA_016936755.1 Anaerolineaceae bacterium
GGTATTTCCTGGGTGCGGGGATATTTTTTATTCAGGACATTTTGAACCTCACCAGCCTTGGCTGCCGCAACGATTAGAGCACCTTCCGTCGGATCGCCAATGATGCGGAATGCTTTCTCCTGCCCCTCCGATTCCATTTCTTCCAGGTAGGAGTCATTGTTCATAGCACCCACCCACAATGTGGACATGATACTCTGGTATTTGTGAATATCAACCGGTGATCCATCTACCAGGAATTCACCCATCGGGCGATATCCTCGACCAGTTACCTCCACAAATTGACCATCCGACCAGATGCGTGTAACGGTCATTTCATTCTGTGTCAGGGTTCCTGTTTTATCGGAACAGATGATTGTGGCGGAACCCAGCGTTTCCACCGAGGATAAACGTCGAATTAAAGCATGGCGGTTGATCATCTCGCGCATACCCAACGCCAGGCTGATTGTTACAATGGCAGGTAATCCTTCCGGTACCGCTGCAATCGCCAAACTGACAGCCACCATGAACATTTCCAGTAGATCACCGCCACGTAATACACCTATTCCCAGTACCAGCCCACAAACTACCAGTGCTGCCCAACCCAGGGTCTTACCTAATTGATCTAATCGACGCTGTAAGGGGGTTTGTTCATCTTCTACTGATTTCAACATGGTGGCAATCATACCCAATTGGGTATTCATACCCGTATCAACCACCACTCCTCGGCCACGACCATAGGAGACGGTCGTGCCCATGAAGGCGGTGTTTTTACGATCACCCAGGGATGCTGTTCTATCCAGCACCAGCGAAGCATTCTTTTGCACCGGAACCGATTCCCCGGTTAATGCTGCTTCTTCCACCCGTAAATTAATCGCTTCTAATAAGCGCACATCAGCAGGGATAAAATAACCCGCTTCAAGAAAGACAATATCACCGGGCACTAATTGATGTGAAGGAATTGTTACCCGATGTCCATTCCGCAGCACCTGTGCATCGGGAGCTGCCAGCTTTTTGAGTGTTGCCAAAGCCTGCTCAGCCCGGTTTTCCTGCACAACTCCCATGATGGTGTTTAAGATCACAATCGCAATGATGGCGCTGGCATCCACCCACTCCCCTAAGAAAGCGGAAATGATGGAAGCAACGATTAATAGAATAACAACAAAATTATTCAACTGGCGTAGAACCATCTGAAGAAAGGTTGTGTGTTTTCCTTCCTCCAACTGGTTGGGACCATACTCTTGCAATCTTTTTTCAGCTTCCTGATTGGTGAGACCTTTTTCTAATTGAGTGTCCAGTTTTTGCAGGATCTCATCACTACTGACAGCATGCCAGGAAATAATTACATCTTTTACAGGTTTCGAAATCCCGTTAATCGTCTTTTCTGCCATGCATTCTCCTTTAATTGGATAAATAATGGATAATTTAAGGATATAAAAAAGGGCAGGAAAAAACCTGCCCTAAAATTTTACTACAAACTTTCGCCAGGATTTGGCCCGATGTAAGTGCCATTTGGAATGATCGTATTCTTAGGAATTACCACAATACCATCCCGAACAGAGAATAATTCCTCATCAATTTCTGTACCCACAGGGAAGGGACGAATGACAACTCCCCGTCCAATACGCACATTTTTATCCAGGATAGCGCCTTCAATATAGGATCCATTCCCAACCCCGAGTGGAATTTCATGTTCATTCATACCTGCAGGATAATTTTCCTGGTTGCATGCCGAAACCCGGTCATAATAATCTGAACCCATCATAATCGTATCAATGATTCGTACACCAGAACGAATTTGTGAACGTAATCCAATAATAGAATGGCGAATTTCTGCGTGATTGATGCAGCAGCCATCGGTCAACAAAACCCGTTCCAGCATACTGTTTTCAATGGTTGAACCGGGCAAATAGCGACCATGTGAGTAAATAGGGCTACGTTGATCAAAAAAGTTGAAGGGCGAATCCGGACCTGTCAATAACAAGTTGGTGTCATAAAAAGAGCGGATTGTTCCAATATCTTCCCAATATCCTTCAAAATCGTAACCAACCACTTTCTTTCGATCAATGGCATATGGGATCACATGCTTTCCAAAATCTTGCATGGTGGTATGTTCAAGCATCTCAATGAGCACATCTGTGTTGAAAAAATAAATACCCATCGAGCCTAAGAAAGGTCTTTCCTCATCATCTCGACTGGCCATATCCGCCAGCACTTCCGGATCGGTCGGTTTTTCGGCAAAGCGGGTGATTTCATTTCCCGATCCTCGTTTCAATATGCCAAAGCGATCCGCTTCATTTTTTCGAATTGGCTGCACCGCGATGGTGATATCGGCATTGTTGTCCCAATGAAACTGTGCCATCGCTTGATAGTCCATGCGGTAAAGATGATCACCTGCCAGAATTAACACGTATGGCGTACGGGCGGACTTGATTTCAAATAATTGCTTGCGAACTGCATCAGCTGTTCCCTGATACCAATCGGCTGTATTTACGGTTTGTTCGGCTGCCCAGATCTGAACCCAGCCGGTATGAAAGGTATCAAATTGATAGGTGCGAGTGATGTGGCGATGCAGTGAGACTGAGTTGAATTGGGTCAGTACAGCCATCTTATAAATACCAGAATTAATACAGTTAGAGATGGGAATATCAATCAAGCGATATTTACCAGCGATGGGAACAGCAGGTTTGGAACGCATGGTTGTTAACGGCTGTAAACGAGTACCTCGACCACCCCCCAAAATTACTGATAAAACCTGATCCATCTTAGGCATGTCACCCTCCCGGAAATGATAAAAAGAATTAAATAATTATAGATGAGCGTTTTAAAGTAGTCCAGTCAATTCAGCTTTGAGGTTCTACTTATTCCAAAATAAATAATGGATAATTTTCTAAA
>JAFGXF010000022.1 GCA_016936755.1 Anaerolineaceae bacterium
ATGACTCAAAACATTGGATATGGTCCATTAATTGTGACTGTACGGGGAACACGTGTGGCTCTTGGCCGCAGGGAAGCCGCAAAAATACTGGTTGAGAGAGAACCTTATGAGTGATTGCCACGAGGTTCAAACCCTATCATCCACACCCCTGCCCAAAATCGAAGCTGATGCCCCATTGATTGCCCTGGCCGGTCAACCGAACATGGGTAAATCCACCTTATTTAACCTGTTAACTGGCTTAAACCAGCATGTTGGCAACTGGCCTGGTAAAACAGTGGAACGCAAGGAAGGCCACTTCCAATTGAACGGGCGACCAGCCCGGCTGGTGGACCTGCCTGGCACTTACAGTCTGACAGCCAATTCGCCCGAAGAAGTCATCACCCGTGAGTTCATTCTCATTGAAAAGCCATCGGTGGTTGTGGCAGTTGTCAGTGCTGCAAACCTGGAGCGCAGCTTGTACCTGGTGGCTGAGCTCTCAGCATTGGATGCACCAGTTGTGGTGGCCTTGAATATGATGGATGTCGCCGGACAGGAAGGCATCTGTGTGGATACCCATATTCTCGCAGCCGCCCTTGGACTACCGGTCGTTCCAATGATCGCCTCTAAAGCTGTAGGGGTGCGTGAACTCCTCGGCGTGGTGGAAAGTGTCATCCAGGGAGAACTGATTCCATCACCACACCCACCCGAAGTGCGCGCTGACCATCAGGATGTCCTCCGAAAAATCGAATCGCTGATTGCTGGATATATGCCTGAGGGCTATCCCCGGTCGTGGGTAACACTCAAGCTTCTGGAAGGTGACACAGAAGTGACGCTCAACATGAAGAAAGCATTACCCCCTGAAATTTGGGAGGCTGTTCATGAGATTTTACGTGCTCATGATGACGCCTTCCTTGCAGTGGCATCAGGCCGGTATGATTGGATCGAGCGCATGGTGCGTGCATCGGTCACCCGCCCAAAGGTGGGCCAGATCGGTTTGACCGGCCGACTGGACCGCTGGGCAGCCCACCCATTCTGGGGATTATTGTTGTTGGCAGGTATTCTGGGATTGGTTTTCTGGCTGACTTTCACAATCGGCAGCCCCATCCAGGTCTGGATGGATGAACAATTGATCGGCTCGCTGATCGGATTGGCCGAAAAGGCACTTATCGATGCGCCATTCTGGCTTCGCGGATCAATTGTGGATGGTTTGATCGGCGGTGTCGGATCGGTACTGACCTTCTTACCCATCCTGGTGATCTTCTTCGCCGCCTTCGCGGTGCTGGAAGATGCGGGTTACATGGCACGCGCCGCTTATGTCATGGACAACCTGATGCATTTGATGGGTTTGCACGGCAAGTCATTTCTGCCGCTTTTCCTTGGGTTCGGCTGCAATGTGCCGGCCATCATGGGCACCCGTGTAATCGACTCCTGGCCGGCGCGCCTGCTGACAATCCTGATCGCGCCGCTGGTACCTTGCACAGCTCGTATGGCGGTGGTGGCATTCATCGCCCCGGCATTCTTCGGCCATAATGCAACCTGGGTATCCTGGGGATTGATCCTTTTATCCCTGGTGGCACTTCTCTTCAGCGGCATTCTGCTCAATCTGGTCATCTTCAAAGGACAACGCTCGGCCTTCATTATGGAGATGCCGCTTTACCACATCCCCAATATCCGCACAATCGGGCTGCTGGTCTGGCAACGATCATTAGCCTTCATCCGGAAAGCTGGAACAATCATCCTGGTGATGTCCCTGCTGGTATGGGTTTTATCAAGACTGCCGGATGGCAATATGGATACAAGTTATCTGGCACGCATTGGACTGTTCATCGAACCGGTAGGCCGCTGGATGGGCTTGGACTGGCGCCTGATGGTGGCTCTCATTGCCAGCTTCCCAGCCAAGGAAAATGCCATTGCCACACTGGGCGTGCTTTTTGGGAGTTCCCCCGAGAGCGGCCTGGCCGGAACGCTGGCCTCTTCATTTTCAACTGCTTCGGCATTATCTTTCCTGGTAGTGACGATGCTTTTCATACCCTGCATGGCCACCGTGGCAGTGACCAAACAGGAGACGAATTCCTGGGGTTGGACACTGCTCGGTGTGGGGTTAATGCTACTGCTTTCTATGGCTGCGGGAACAGCCACCTACCACCTGGCCTTGTTGATCGGATTGTAATCATGCTACAGAAATTAATCTCAACGCTTCGCTCCGGCGATTCCCACGAAATCAGATCCCTGGCTGCCCGGCTGGAAACCACCCCTGAAATGGTGGAAGCCATGTTGGAACATCTCCAACACATCGGACTCATAAAACCCTTTAATATTTGCAAAGATGCCTGCACTGCTTGTCCCTTGGCTGGTGGTTGTCAAGCCCCCCTGGTTCCCCATCTTCTTATCCATACATCTACATCTAAATAACTTAGTTCTGAAGCTCATCCATGATGCGATTCGCGACATGGCGGCCCGAGATCATGGCGTTGGGCAGACCGGTCCCGGGACGTGTGCTGGCACCCACAAAGTACAAATTGCGGTAACGCGCATGGCGGTTCTGCGGCCGGAAATAAGCCAGTTGGGTCAGAGTATGTGACAGACCATGCGTGGCACCCTTCAGCAGGTTATAGCGCTTCTTCCAGGACAACGGTGTGAAGCACATTTCAAACTTGATATGTTGCTCGAGATCGCTAATCCCAAACTTTGCCAGTCGGGAAAAGATCTGCTGTCGTGCGCGATTACTGATATCCGCCCAATCCTGGTGATTGCCATCATTGATATGTCCGGCAGGTACAACCGCAATCAGGGTATCCTCTCCCGGTGGTGACATACCCGCATCGAGACGGGCGGGCGCATGCATATACAAACTGGGATCAGCGGGCAGATCGAAATCCCGCATGATACTCTGGAAATTGCCCCGGTAATCATCTGCCAGGAATAATGTATGTGGGCCAATGTTTTCATAGACTTTATCCACACCCCAGAAAAAACTAAGGGTTGAACAGGAGAATTCCTTGCGTGCCAGCCGTTTACTCACGCCATCTTGTGGAAGCAGATCCTGGTAAACATATGGCAGGTCCGCATTTGCCAGGACAATATCCGCATCCAGATAGTTGTCATTCTCAAGCAAAACACCATTGGCAACCTTGCAGTTGACATCGATGCGCTTCACAGGGCTGCGGTAGCGGAATTCCACACCGGCTTGCAAGGCCAGCTTCATTAGAGCGTCCACGATGCGGATCATGCCCCCCACAGGGTACCAGACTCCATGCGCCAGTTCGGAATATGGCATCAGAGAAAACGTCGCAGGTGCCTCGAACGGGCTCAAGCCCATATAAACATCCTGAAATGTGAAGGCCGATCTCAGGCGTGGATCATGAAAATAAGTGCTCACATTGCGATAATGATTGGCGAACGGTTTTACCTGGTACAACAGCGGGATGTGTTCCAAGCGAAAGAAGTCGGTCATCTTGCGGAAATCCCGGTTGACCAATTTGTCGATGCCCAGATGGTAATGACGCCCTCCTTCTGCCAGGTATCGCAGCAAACCCTGAAAACTGCCCTTCTCGAATGTCTCGAGTTGTTGTTCCAAGGATTTCATGTCAGAAGTCAGTGAAAGCTGGCTGCCATCATCGAATACCAGTCGATAGGTTGGATCCACACGCTGCAGATCCACCATCTCTCGGAAGGATTTCCCAAGCGCCTGGAATTCCAAATCGTACAGAAGCGGCATGACCAGCAAGGTCGGGCCGGTATCGAAATGATGGCCGTCGCGGATCAAATGGTCACAGCGGCCGCCGGGGCGGGCGTTCTTTTCCACCACCGTGACATTGAATCCACGCTGGGCCAGGTGTGTGGCTGCCACAATACCACCGATGCCTGCGCCGATGACGATGACAGACCTGGTTTTCATGACCTCTGCACCGTTGCCATCGTGGTGGCTGTCTTTGGCAGCCTACCATCCCTTTTCATTCCCAGCATCGATCCAAGTATCTGCCAGCCCATCTCGAATCCCCTGGTAGCACTTTTACATTCCTCGTAAGAAGGTCTCAATAGATAATCTTCCTTTTCGATCGTATCCAGAAGCCATTCAAATCGATTCACGTAGGCATAACCGGCCAGCCGGCAACGCAAGTTGGGCACCCGCCGGATGTAATCCCGGCCGGTCCGGAAGTATCTGCGGGCCAATTCCACCCGACTCTTCACCCAGGTACGGTAGGCAGCCTGGTCGGTGTCTGCAGGGGTGATACGGTTCGCTCTGAGGACTTCCCCAGGGACGTTGAAGTACCCCATGCGAGCATCCTCGATGGTGTCGCGCAGCATGTGGGTGATATGGGCAGCCTCAACAGCCAGGTAACGTGTCTCGTCGTGTGGCGAATAAGAATCATGTCCGATGAAGTGATGCAGAGCTTCGGTAACTGCGCATGCCAGCTGCCGGGAATACCGGTCCAACTCCACCTGTGAAATCAGCCTTCCACGCCGGCCGGCGTCGAAATCCATCACCGCCATCAAATTGTAAAGGTAAACACGCAAGCCGCTGTTCTGTTCCAGATCACCGCCCACCATATCCACCAGCAGCTGTTCTTCCGGGCAGACACCACCAAACATCTCACGGCGATAACATGTATCCAGCAACGATTTCTGGCGCCTCAGAAAATTCCGTCGTTCAGATTTGGATGATGTCCCAAGGTCCAGGCAGTCATCCACCCAACGGAAATACGCATACGCCCGGAAAGCATCCTCCACCCTTCCATGGTCGGCCAACAAACGAATGGTGTAATAGGACTGCCGGCTGGATTCCCTGGTTATGGAAGCGGCAAGTGAAACGGGTGTCGACATACTGCATATCCTTTCATTAATGATGTATACGGATATTTATCGACATGGTTCCAAAACTTGTGTATAAATTTTGAAAAAAACCGGAATGAATTATCAATCCAAACATTACATCAATTGCTAAACCAGGCTGGCCACCGCACTATAGATCAAGAGAAAGCCCATGCCGATGTTGATCCAGCGCTGATAACGCCAGGCCAGGTTGTGCAACCAGCTGCCGGCCAGCGCCCACAAGTTGACTGACAGGTAGCCGGCCAACGCCAGGGCCAGGGCAAAAAGAGAAAGGATAAATGGCCGCTTGAAGGATGGAATGATAAATGTGGCGAAGATCGTGATGCCATACAGGATACCCTTGAGGTTCAGAAACTGCAGGCCGAAGCCAGTCCAAAATGTATTCATCCCACGTTGTTTTGAATTCTTCCTTGAAGGTTTGGTCAGCATGATTTGGAAGCCCAGAAACACCATGTAGACAGCCCCCAGGATTTTCATCCAGATCTCGATCTGTGGGATGAAGTTCACCAGCAACAGGTTGATAAAGGCCGCTATCAGCAACACGATGAAGAAGCCTGTGAAGATACCAGCCAGGAAAGCCTGCACCTTGCGGTAGCCGTAGCGCATGGCATTGGCCATCGAAAGCAGGTTGTTCGGGCCAGGCGTGAAGGTCGTGACGATCATGTAGATGAGAAATGCCGGAAAGTCAGCCATGGTCAGTTGGACGCTTGAAGCAATAACCGTCCATTATAAGACCACTGGCACGAATATAACAGGATGACGATTTACTGACACCCAAAATCCCCCAAGCTGTGTAATGTGGGTATAGTTTTGGTATCCCTCACCCGGTTACACCGGGAAATTTCAGTCCTTAATCATCCAGGACAAACGTGATTCTGAGGTGAACTCGGTATTCGCTGATCTTGCCGTCCTCGGCAACAATAACTTCCTGGTTCTCGACCCAGGCCGACTTGACCTTGCGCAGGGTCTTGGAAGCGCGCATGACACCCTGTTGAATGGCATCCTCGAAGCTCTTTGTGGATGAGACTTTGATTTCAGAGACACTCGCTATCGTCATGGTTTATCTCCTTTTATCTATTATACAACCGGTAACCACAGTACAAATTCAGATGGGTGTTCATGCTACCTTCCCATGTGTGGCGTGATACAATTTTTCATGGAATTCATTTCGTGCTCGATAAGGGTCCCATGGGACAACCATTCACATCCGGTTGACCCTGATCGCGGTCGCGCTGGTGATCGCCACTTTGGTTGTTCTCGCCATCAATCGACCAAAGATATTTTGACAAAAGCAGGATAATGTACTGATGGTTGAATCAATAATGTTCAGCTTGCTGGAAACAAAATTACACCGGCCATCCTGTCCTACCAAACAGGTGTCGCGCCCTCAGATCATCCATTGTCTGAATGAGGGCTTGGCCTCCAAACGGGGGATCACCCTGATATCAGCTCCGGCCGGGTTTGGGAAGACAAACTGTGCCAGCGAATGGGTGAACACGATCGATTTACCGGTCACCTGGCTTTCATTGGATCCGACTGATGACGATCCGGGACGGTTTTTTACTTATTTCATCGCTGCGCTGCAGGAAATCAACGAGGCCGTCGGCCAGGAAATCGCCAGTGTATTACGAGCGGGGCATCTGCCACCTGAAGAGATCCTTTTAACGACTTTGGTCAATGACATCCAGCGCCTGGAAACCCGCTTCCTGCTGGTGCTGGATGATTTTCATGTGATCCAGGACCAAATAATTCTCAGGATCATGGATCGTCTACTCGATAACTTTCCTCAACCTCTTCACCTGGTCCTGATCAGCCGCGAGGAGCCTCCCCTGTCCCTGGCCCGGTTGCGGGCGAACGACCAGTTGACTGAAATCCGAGCCGGGGATCTGCGCTTCAACGAATCGGAGGCGGGTTCATTCCTGAACGAGGTGATGGGACTCGCACTCTCCCAGAAGGATATCGCCGCCCTGGAAGCACGCACCGAAGGCTGGATCGTCGGATTACACCTGGCTGGCCTCTCGATCCGGGGCCGGGCTGATCCATCCGTATTCATCAGCAGTTTGAGCGGGAGCCACCGCTTCATCCTGACATATCTCACCGAGGAAGTGCTTAACAGGCAGACTGAAGACATCCAGGAATTTCTGCTGCAAACATCCATTCTGGAACGTTTGTGTGGCGATCTGTGCAACGCTGTCACAGGCCGAAAGGACAGTCATGCCCTGCTCGAACGGTTGTACAATGACAACCTGTTCCTGGTTGCCCTTGATGAGGAGGGACGTTGGTACCGCTACCACCAGTTGTTTTCCGATCTGCTGCGCGAACGGCAAAAAAACGAATCTGTCGTACTTCATCAACGAGCCAGCCACTGGTATGCCGCGGAGGGAATGATCAGCGAAGCCATCCAACACGCCCTGGCTGCAGCCGATTATGCGACGGCCATTCATCTGATCGACAGCCATGCCATGGACATGCTGATGCAGTGGCATGTGAAAACAGTGGATGGCTGGATGCGGGCAATTCCGCCTGAATGGATCGCGCATAGCCCGCGAGCCAACCTGGCCTTTGCCTGGTTGCACCTGTCCCGACGAAACTCTGAACAAGCCATGCCCTACTTGAAACGATCGGGTGAGCTGTTCGCCGACCCCCATTCAATCGAGAATGATCCATCTCTCGAAGCCAAGTGGCTGGCGATCCAGGCCATGTTACTAACTGCCCAGGGAAATGCGGATGAGAGTCTGCGCCTGTGCACGCGCGCACTGGAGATCGCCCCGCTGGAGGACGAGCAAACCCGCAGCATGATCTACACAGGATTGGCAAATATCTACCAGCTGAAGAATGATTACGATCATGCCGTGGGGGCATTTCAAACAGTCATCCAGCTCGGTCAGGCAACCGGTAATACTGTTTCGGAGCTCTTGGGAATTTCCGGGCTGGCCTTGCTGGCCATTCAGCATGGCCAATATCATTTCGCGTTTGAATTTGCTTCCAGGGGTATCGATCGGATCGAGCGCTCGGGGTCTTTGCCCGCGGTCAGCATGGCGGTTTATGGGGAACTCGCCGTAATCCTTTATCAATGGCATCAACTCGAGCAGGCGCACGATAATTTTCAACGCTCTATCCAGATCAGCACTTTAAGTGGTTATAGTGATGCAGAACTCTTCTATGCTGTGATCCTCTCACGCTTGTTCCAGATACGAGGCGACCTGGATGCAGCTGCACAGGAGATCCAGAAGGCGGTTGTCCTGATGCAAGTCGAGGCACCTGCCGTGGTCCGCGAGGAGGTCATCGCCCAACAGATCCGGATTTATCTCATCCAGGGGCGCCTGGCTGAAGCGGAGGGCTTGTTAAAATCACAGGAAGGCTCGCGTGGTGAAGGTTATTCGTTCTTCCGTCTTGAGCCTGGGCAGGGTTTATCAACACCAATCGATGTGTTGAACATTGCGGCTCTTCGCATCCTTCTTGATCGCGCCCGAGTCACCGGCTCAACGGAAGAATTAAAGCAAGGCCTCGAGATCGCAAATCACCTGATCGCCGGTGCACTACAATACAATTACACAACCTTTGCGATGGAGGCGATCCTGGTACGCGCCCAAATGCACGCAACCCTTGGTGATGATCAGGCCAGTCTTGCAGATATCATTCAAGCCCTGGAGCTGGGTCAACCGGAAGGGTTCATCAGCATTTTCGTCGAAGAAGGCTCCTGGATGGCTGTCGTTCTGAAACACCTGCTTGATCAGAAACCACCAAGAACGATCCGGCTGGATTATATCAAACAGATCCTGGGGGCTTTCCCAACTCACAGACCTCATGAGGCTGAGTTGGGAAGTCAGCATCCCATGTCAGAACCGCTGACCGAACGGGAGGTGGACGTGCTGCGCCTGATCGCCGATGGAATGAAGTATGAAGAGATCGCCAGGAAGCTTTTTATTTCTCTGAACACGGTACGTTCGCACGTCAAGGCCATTTACGGCAAACTCGGCGTGGACAACCGCACGAAGGCCATCGAGATGGCGCGCGTAATGCGGATTCTGTAATTTCCCCCACACACTTAAATCACATCTTTCCACCTTAGCAAATCACATCTTCATGTGATTTGCATTTTTATATCCCCGGGTAAGATGGTGCCGTGATTGGTAAATATATATGGAAAGGAGCCACTTTTTTATGGATGAACGACTCGTCTATCAGATCGAAATCCAGGGTCTGGTTGATGAAAAAGAACTCAATGCCAACAGTCCTCTTCTCCTAAAGGTGGTCCAGGCGAAAGCAGAATCAACACTGCTTTCTCTCCGCACGGACCAATCCGGGTTGATCGGACTCCTGCGTCACCTGCATACCCGGGGATACATGTTGATATCCTTACAAATCGAAAAAAAAACAGTTCTCTAGGAGGCATCTATGTCAATAAAAAACAAATCTCAAAAGAACCCTGCCCTTACGGCAGAACCGAGCTGGAAGGAGCTTTATACCATTGGCGGGATTACCTGTATATTGAACATCACCATCATCGTAATGGGGGTCATCGCCTATTTCATCTGGCCCTATTTACCCGGATACACCACGACAGAACAGATCTTTTCTGTCATACAAGAAGATTCACTAGCCGGCCTGATATCGCTTGATTTCTTCCTTGTCATCGGGAACCTGTTCACCATCCTTCTTATCCTGGCCATGTATGTTTCCCTCAAACATATCAATGGATGCTACGCACTGATCGCTCTGGTGCTCGGATTGATCGGTATGACACTGATCATTCCCGCCAGACCCATCGTGGAGATGTTCACACTCAGCGACCTGTATGCGAATGCAGCCAGCGATGCAATCAGGAGTCAATACCTGGCAGCGGGTGAAGCCCTGCTTTCACTCTTTGATGGGACCAGCTTTGCCACGAATAACGTGTTCGGCGCAATCTCTCTCCTGATCAGCTCCCTTTTGATGTTACGGAGCCCTATCTTCGGCAAAACAGCTGGCTGGACCGGAATCATTTCGAACGCCGTAGTATTGGGATTCTGGATCCCGGGTTCAACGGGCCTCATCCTGTTGTTTCTCTCCCTGCCAGGCTACATCATCTGGTATTTCCTGCTGGCACCTAAGTTCTTCCACATGGGACGGGCAGCCAGAAACCTTCAACCTTAACCAAAGGAAAAAAATGAAACCGACAAAACGAAATCAAATATCACAGCCTGATATTGAGCATAACGGCTGGAAAGGTGTTTTAAAAGCAGGCGGGATTGCTGCCTTCCTGCAACTGGCCTGTGTCATGATCACCATGATCGTGATCTTCACTGTTGGCGGAGAACCGGCATCCGTGGAAGAGTATTTCAGCTTGTTCCAAAATGACAGGTTGATCGGATTGCTTCGCTCGGATATACCCTCTCTTTTCACTGCTGGCCTTTATTTTCTAACCCTTTTTGGCCTGTATGCGGCCCTCAGGAAAGAACATGCCGGGAGCGTGACCCTGGCAACCGCGCTTGGTGTCTCTGGTGTCATCCTTTGGCTGGGTTCCCATTCGCTGTTATCCATGCTGTCACTCAGCGACCA
>JAFGXF010000135.1 GCA_016936755.1 Anaerolineaceae bacterium
TAATCTAAAAGGACTGAGCCCTGTGGCTTACAGAACTCAGTCCATTTTCCTTACTTAATTTCCGTCCAACAAACGGGGTGCACTACAGTTCAACCCCGGCTCTCTTTTTTGCTATGGTAAAATCGATATCAATCTCAGTATTATTGAGGATTCCATGACACCAATTCTTGAGTTGCGGGGCATTACCAAACGGTTTCCAGGTGTTCTGGCTAATGACCAGATCAACCTGACATTGGAAAAGGGTGAGATTCACGCATTATTGGGAGAGAATGGGGCCGGAAAAACCACTCTGATGAACATCCTTTATGGCTTGTATTCCCAGGATGAAGGGGAGATATTCGTTAAAGGAAAAAAAATCGATATACACAACCCCAGCGATGCCATCCATTCTGGGATTGGTATGGTTCATCAGCATTTTATGCTCATTCCAGTTTTTACTGTCACAGAGAACGTGATGCTTGGTGATGAATATGTGAAAACCGGTGGTGTCCTTGACAGGCAGAAAGCAGCAAAAAAAATTAGAGAGATATCTGACACCTATAAATTAGATGTTGATCCCGATGCTTATATACGCGACTTGCCGGTCGGCATACAGCAACGCGTTGAGATTATAAAGTTGCTGTTCCGTGATGCGAATATCCTCATCATGGATGAACCCACTGCTGTTCTGACTCCCCAAGAGGTGGTTGAGCTTTTCAAGATCATGCACACTTTAATCGATCAAGGTAAGTCGATCATATTTATCACCCACAAACTCAAGGAAGTGGTTGAATGCTCTGACCGCATCACTGTTATACGTGGTGGCAAGGTAATTAAAACGACCACCCCGAAGCAGGCCAGCATGAATCAATTGGCTACCATGATGGTCGGTCGCGAGGTAAACCTAAAGGTGCACAAGAATAAGGCCAAACCCGGGACTGTCGTGTTGGATGTTAGAAACTTGCGGGTGTTATCTTCCAGCGGCCAAATAGCTGTGGATGATATCTCTTTCGAGGTTCGTTCCGGTGAGATCCTTGGCATTGCAGGTGTTCAGGGGAATGGTCAAACAGAACTGGTTAAATCGTTGACCGGGCTCATGCCGGTTTTGGAAGGTGAGATTTATATTGATGGACAAAATGTAACACGCTTCTCACCCAGGAAGATAACAGAGATCGGCACAGCGCATATCCCTGAAGACCGTCAAAAGGATGGCTTAGTACTGGCTTCTCCAATCACTGAGAATCTGGTTCTATCGACCTACTATCAGAAACCTTTTGCCAAGGGTATGGTCCTGCAAGATCAAATGATACTGGACAACAGCGTCGAACTGGTCAAAAAATTCGACGTGCGCACACCCACAGCCACCAATCTGGTAAGTACCCTATCAGGAGGGAATCAGCAGAAGGTTATTGTCGCTCGTGAATTTTCCAGGCCGATCAAGCTATTGATTGCCTCTCAACCCACACGCGGATTGGATGTGGGTTCTATTGAATACATTCATAGTCGCGTAATTGAAAAACGGGACGATGGTTGTGCCGTTTTACTGGTCTCCACGGAGTTGGATGAGGTTATGCAATTATCTGATCGAATCGCGGTCATGTATCGTGGCAAGATACTGGATATCTTGGATTCAGAAAGCATCTCGAAGGAACTGCTTGGTTTACTCATGGCTGGAGTGATTCCCTCAGAGAAACAAAGGAAACAGGCCAGAACAAAGAAACAAGAGATAGTGGTGACATAAGAGGATGACAATGACCCAAGAAAAGAAGAAAAACGGACTAGCAATTTTCCTGGATGAGTTGTCACGCAGCTCATTCATGGTCACCTTGTTGGCTATCGTCACTGGCTTGTTGTTGGGTGGCCTTTTAGCCGCAGTGACTACAATTGATGTATACACCGCAATGAAGGTCTCCTTCTGGGAAGGTATCAAGGTGGCATTGAGTGCCATGGGCACCACATTTTATTCACTTTTCATAGGTTCGGTTGGGAACCCGTCTGAGATAATTGCTGCATACCAGAGCGGAGATAGTCTAACAATTCGCCGGGCTATTGCCCCTTTCTTCGAAAGTCTGGTCCAAACAACACCCTATATATATGCGGGCCTGGCTGTTGCACTCGGCTTCAGAGTGGGTTTATTCAATATTGGCGCAGAAGGCCAGATCTTTATGGGTGCAGCAACAGCTGCCTGGGCAGGATACACCTTCAGCGGGCTTCCGGTTTATATCCACCTGCCTTTGTCACTATTCTTCGGAGCATTGGGCGGTGGAATTTGGAGTTTCATCCCCGGGATTCTGAAGGCCAAGACAGGAGCCCATGAAGTCATCACTACGATGATGATGAATTATGTCGCCTTCCTGATGATCGATTGGCTTTTACGATATCCGATGAAAGACCCCAATGAGTACACCCCGAAATCACCTTGGATCCTGGACAGTGCCAAGATGATTCGGCTATTTGACACCCCCATTCGTTTCCATATCGGATTTTTCATTGCTCTATTAATGGCATTTTTGGTCTGGTGGTTGTTATTCAAAACGACCCTGGGCTTTGAATTGCGTACCGTTGGGCTAAATCCGAATGCCGCCAAATATGCAGGCATGAAGGTGACCTCTGCAATCGTGATCGGTCTGAGCCTGTCAGGTGCCCTGGCTGGTATGGCCGGCGCTAATGAGATACTGGGTGTAAATTACCGTTTGGTTTCCGGTTTTTCATCCGGCTATGGATTTGACAGCATTGCCCTGGCTTTGTTGGGTAAGAGTCATCCTATAGGAGTCGTTCTGGCGTCCCTGTTGTTCGGATTCCTGAGAAATGGAGCGCGTTTGATGCAGGTGCGTGCTGATGTGCCAATTGATATCGTTTCCATTCTCCAGGCATTGATCCTGGCATTCATTGCTGCTCCTGCGATCATCCGAACGATCTACCGCTTGAAGGAGCCAAAGGTGGAAGAAGCAGGCATCAGCGTTGGTAGCTGGAGGAGTGAGTGAACATGGCAACCGCAGATTTGGCAAAAACAACCATCCTTTCCAAGCCTAAAAACAATGTACGACGTATTGTGGTGGGTGTGTTATTTCTTGTTGTGGCAGTTGTCATCTGGCTGGGTTTTGTCCGGGAATTACCAGATGGATTGATCAATACCTATGTCATGACACCCAGCGCGTCTGATTCGTACTTCCCGAATTGGGTGTTCCCGACAGAAATCGCTTTGAACATCATTGCGGGTATTTGCACGATCATGGGCGCCTACCAGCTCGCACGAGGATTTGGCAGGTTCAGCAACTTGATGATCGGCCTGGCAGCAGGTTTATTAATTTTCAGTTTTCTGTCTTGGGCGTCTTCGGGTGGATCGATCAACCTGGCCGGGTTACTGCGTGTGATGGTCGTCCGTGCAGTTCCCCTGACCCTGGGTGCACTATCCGGTGTGTTATGTGAGCGGGCCGGTGTGGTGAATATTGCCATTGAAGGCATGATGTTAATGTCAGCTTTTGTATCCACTGTATTTGGTAGCCTTACCAATATCTGGGGAGGGTTGCTCGCGGGTATTTTGGCAGGAACTTTAATGGGTTATATTCATGCGATTTTATCTATCAAATATAAGATCAACCAGATCATATCAGGTACTTTTATAAACATCTTTGCTACCGGCATGACCTCTTTCCTGTCATCACGCTTCATACAAAAAGTCGGTTATCAGCATTTGAATGAACCAGGTATGTTCCCAGTCATACAGATACCGGTTCTGTATAAAATTCCTTTCATCGGTCCTATCCTGTTTGGACACAATATGTATGTTTACGCAATGTTCATCTTTGTAGCTTTGTTGACCTTTCTCCTGTATAAAACGCGTTGGGGTTTGCGCCTCCGCTCCGTCGGTGAACACCCCCGGGCAGCCGACACCCTGGGCATTAATGTTATCAAGACACGCTATATGGCAGTGTTGTTGGGGGGTGCCATGGCAGGTTTTGCGGGAACTTACTTTACATTGGGTTCTGTCGGACGTTTTGATGAGATGATGACTGCAGGACGCGGATTCATCGGTCTGGCAGCCATGATCTTCGGAAACTGGAACCCACTCGGTTCAATGGGCGCAGGTATGCTCTTTGGCTTTTTTGATTCCCTTTCAACCAAGTTGTCCATCCTGCGGGTGGCAGTACCATATGAATTCATCGGCATGGCACCTTACCTGGCCACAATGATCGTCCTGGCTGGTGTCGTAGGAAAAGGACAGATGCCTGCGGCAGACGGCACTCCCTACGAAAAGGAATCTCTGTAATAAATTTTGTAAAATTGATACCGGCTGGTTGTATAATACCAGCCGGTTTATTAATACTAAAGCCGCTATTTTAGGGGGTAATGGCCAATTTCCTCGACTGCGTCCACCATTGCCAGGATGTTCTCTGGTGGAACTTCGTGCATGATGGTATGAACAGAGGCAACCATGTATCCGCCACCTTTTCCGAGTATGTTGATCACCCGGTGGACTTCATTGCGCACTTGTTCAGGCGTGCCAAAGGGTAGTATCCGCTGTGTATCAATTGCACCACAGAACACGATATTCTTGCCATATCGAGTTTTCAATCCATCCAGATCCGACATGCGCCCGGCGGAGGATTGGATAGGATTGAGAACATCAACCCCGATATCAATGAAGTCCTCAATAAGGTCAAACACATCCCCATCCGTATGGAAGAAAACCCTGGCTTTCGTACGCTCTTTTATGAAGGATATGAATTCAGCGTGCAATGGCTTCAGGAACTGACGATACATGCGAGGTGATATTAATAGTCTTTCCTGCATCCCCAAGTCATCACCGATCTTAATAATGTCGATATTGTCACCAATGGCTGCCAGGAAATGATCCATATGTATCTTGCATAGATCCAGGATCTTGCGCAATAAGGCTTGGGAGAAGTCGGGGTTAATGGACATGTTCATAAGAAATTTATCCATGCCTTGCATGGCGTGCGCACGTTCAAAGGGGAATAACAACCATGGGGTTGCCATGATGGCATATTCATTACCTTTTGCCAGAATTTGAGCGGTCTCCTGTACATGGGAAACACGCGTCGGGTCATCCATATCCGGCCAGGGATAGGAATTGATCTCCTCGATCGATGTAGCCTTTGCCATCGGGTGAATACCCGGATACCAGACGCCAGGTTCGATTTCTTTTTGGCCACTGCCCCAGTCATCGATAAAAGGATCATGAGGTGGTCGGTTTCTGTTACGGTCATAAACAGTTTGTGGAAATCGATCCAAAACGCCCCTTGCATCCGAACGCAACCGCTTTAACGTGATTTCATCAATGTCTGCAGTTCCCAGCTCAGGCCAGTCATAGATATAACGATCCTCAGATTGGATACCAGCGAGACGTTTAATACCCTGATATGGTTTCATCTTTATACCCGTGGCGTTACTCACTCCCAGGATGATGGGGACCCGGTCTGGCTCTTCATGATTGAGGACCGACTGGACTCGTTCGCGTGAGGTCATTGGCATGAACATTTCCTCCTGGTTAATTTTAATGATGGGGGAATTATTTTAGCACACCTGTTGTGGGTCTATGTATTGTACTCACTATTGTTGTTTGTATCTACTTTGATTTAATATCAAATTAAATTCGTCAGCGAATACTCTGCTCGCATAATTCATAAAATTAATAACGGAAGAATACTACAAAAGACAATTCGACAAATATTGTGGTTTCGTGATCTGTCATCGATTAGGAGATAATATTCATCTAATTGCACTTGGAATCAGGGCAGCTTTACATGGATAAATTCCCATGTTAATATTACCAATTCCAAAAGGCTTACAGAGGATTCATGATGCAACCAATTTTCGTGGATAAGATCCAGAAAAATTTCGGTAAAACCTGTGCAGTCGATGAAATTTCATTTGCTGTTAATAATGAAGAGATTTTCGGTTTGCTTGGACCAAATGGTGCCGGGAAAACGACTGCCATCCGCATCATTCTTGATATTTTCAAGGCCGATAAAGGCAGTGTGAGTATCTTGGGTGGTCCGATGACTGAAGAAAAGAAGGATCATGTCGGTTACCTGCCAGAGGAACGTGGGCTATACCAGGATATGCCGCTTGATCGCTGTCTGATCTACATGGCGGGATTAAAGAGCCTGTCGGTTTCGGAATCAAAAACGCGATTAACGAAATATCTGGATCGCTTTGAACTTGCAGCTTACCGTTCAAAGAAAGTGAAAGAGCTGAGTAAAGGAATGCAACAGAAAGCACAATTGATTGCCACCTTGATTCATGAACCTGAAGTGGTCATTATTGACGAACCGTTCAGCGCGTTGGACCCAGTCAATACACAGATGGTAAAGGATCTGCTCGATGAAGAACGAAAAAAGGGGCGCGCCATCATCATGTGTACACACCAGATGCACCAGGTGGAAGAATTATGTGATCGACTGGTACTGATCGATCATGGCCGGGCGATGCTATATGGCACGTTGGAAGAGGTTCGGAATCGCTATGCCACACAGGATATCCTGGTGAATACATCAGCACGATTACCGTTAAAGATTACAGGGGTTGAGCGAGTTGTGGATATGAATGCCCATAAGAAATTAGTCCTTAAACCCGGCATCACTGCTCAGAGCGTGCTGGCTGATCTGGTCCGAATGAAAGTGGCTATCGAGCATTTTGAAATTGCGCTACCATCTCTTGAAGAAATATTCATCCAGGTTGTCACCGAGGGGGTAGCGAAATCATGATCAAGACCTTGCGGATATTCTGGCAGGAATACAAGCGCCATGTCATTCGGAAACGCTTCATACTGATGATCGTGAGTATACCGGCACTGCTGGCCATTGTCATCGGTATTGCGCTCTTTAGCGTTTTCCTGACACAGGATGACCGTCCGGTTGGGGTCATCGATGAGGCGGGTTACCTCGTCATTCAACAGCTTCCCGGGCGGGAGGGATTTTCTCCCGAAGCGCAATTGCACCTTGTTTTCTTCAATGATGATGCTGAGGCGAAAAAAGCATTGGACGACGGGACAATCCAGGCATATTATTTCTTGCCTGCCGATTATCCTGAAAGTGGGGAGGGCAGACTGGTGTATGTGAAAACCTGGAACACTGCGCTGGCATTTCAGTTTGAGCGGTTATTACGATACAACATGACCGAATCAATGCCTGAAAAGATTGCCACTCGCTTAATGGATGGCGCTGAATTTGTAATTACCAGTTTGGACAAAACCCGCCAAATGTCTGAGGAGGCATGGGGCAATCTGATGATTCCCTTCGCCGCAGGTCTCATGATCATGATGATCATCATAACCGCGGGCAACTATTTATTGCAAGCCGTGGTTGAGGAGAAGGAGAACCGCACCATCGAAATCATTGTTACTTCGGTTTCACCCAACCAATTGATGGCTGGAAAGATATTGGGTGACATCGCGGTAGGATTAACTCAGCTTCTGGTATGGTCTGGATTCCTGATTGCTGGTTTCTATATGGCACGTGGGTCTATTGACTGGGTCGACCGGGTCGAGATATCCACTGAGTACATCGTCTTGTTGATACTGGTTGTCATTCCCACATTTATTACAGTAGCTACGTTAATGGCAGCGGTTGGTTCGATTTCGACCGAAATGCGTGAGGCCCAACAGATTTCGGGTTACTTTACGATCCCAATCATGGCACCCTATTGGTTTTCCTATATACTGATGACTAGCCCTAATGGGCCACTGGCAGTGATCCTCAGTTTCATGCCGTTGACGGCACCGGTAACACTGACGATGCGGGCTGGTTTTACACAGATACCGACTTGGCAACTTGCGATCAACATTGTAGAACTGTTCATTTTAGCATTCCTGTCCCTGTGGTTGGCCGGTAAGGCGTTCCGTATGGGCATGCTGAATTATGGGAAACGGCTCTCGCTTACAAAGCTTTTTTCACGGGAATCTGCTTAAGGATTGTCATGAATAAGACCTTGTTCATACTCTGCAATGAATTGGTTAGAACAATTACACGACCATCGTTCATTGTAAGCCTGCTTGTCTTCCCATTCATCATGGCACTTGTGGTGTTTATTTCATCATCACAAGAGACCACGGCTTCTTCACCAGCAATCAGTGCTTTAACCGGGCAGATGGACATCATGCGGGAAGGATACATAGACCACTCGGGAGTGATTAGAACTCTGCCACCAGATATTGATGAGCAAACCTTGGTCGCTTTTCCCAATGTCGAAAGTGCCAACCAGGCGCTTGCCGATGGATTGATTAGTGGATATTATGATGTTCCAGAAGATTTCATCTCTACCGGCACAATCAATTACATTCGTGCTGATTACAACCCACTCTCAGGGCTTGAAAACTCGGCTATGTTTCGGAATGTATTGGATTTCAACTTATTGGATCAAGATATCGAAATCACAAATCGATTTTGGACACCGATTCAAGCTGAGGAGATTGCTTTGGAAATGTCTGCTTCCAGGGACGCCACGAATCCGATGAATTATTTGATCCCCTATTTCATCGGTTTAATCCTTTATGTCGTCATCATTTCTTCTGCCAGCCTTTTGCTGAACAGCATCACCACTGAAAAAGAGAACCGGGTGATGGAGTTGTTAATGTCATCCTCATCACCAATGCAGATCATGAACGGAAAAATCCTGGCACTTGGTGTGATCGGGCTGGTGCAAACCCTGGTTTGGTCCGGATCCGGGTTAATCGTATTGAATTTGTTCAACCAGCAATCACAGCTGGGAGGGTTGATGCAAATACCGCTCAGCTTGATCGTCTGGGTGGTTGTCTATTTCTTATTGGGTTATGCCATATATGCTGCGCTTATGGCTGGCGTAGGGGCATTGGTACCCAATATGAGGGAAGCCTCACAGGCGACCATGTTGGTCGTGATGCCGTTGCTTCTCCCATTGATTCTTAGCCCAAGTTTTTCTATGACACCGGATAATACCCTGTCGGTAATACTAAGTCTGGTTCCCTTCACAGCGCCTGTTTCCATGATTACCAGATTGGCTGCCGGGTCAGTACCAGTATGGCAATTGGTGCTATCAATTCTGTTAATGGTGATCACTGCGATGATGATTACTCGCGCTGTAGCTGGTATGTTTCGCGCACAATCGTTATTGGCTGGACAGACATTTAAACTAACCCTGTTCTTCAAGGCTTTGGTAGGAAAAGTCTGAGCCTGTGATATGATCTACTAACAATTATGAGACGCTTGGTAATATTTATTCTTGTATTTATCCTGATTCTAAACAATTGCGCCTGTACACAATTGTCTTCCCCCTCATCCATGACCGAATCGGGAATAATGAATTTGCCGGACCAACCCAATTGTAACCAGGCAGAGTTGGTGAGTGAAACGATACCTGCGGGTAGTGAATTTTACGCTGGCAAATCATTCGAAAAAACCTGGGTAATACGTAATACGAGCCCCTGTTCATGGAATCATCAATACAATGTGGTTTATTACGATGGGATAGGCATGGGCGAATCAACCCATCGAGTGTTCACTGAAAATTTACCACCTGATACGGCTATACACCCGGGGGAAACAACCACCCTGATCCTTAACCTGCGGGCACCATTTGCACCTGGCCGGCACGTTGGATACTGGAAGCTGCGCGATCCCAGCGGTTTCCTGTTCGTGCCCGCCAACTATGAGCAGGACAGTCTGCTGGTGGATATTAACGTTGTGGGGACCATATACTCTTTTATCGATAATATTTGTCAGGCAACATGGGTTCTTGATGGGCAGCTCATCAACTGCCCGGATGACGAGAAACCGGTCAGCTTTGTGTTGGATAAATTTCCCCACCTTGAAGACGGCAGCACCGAAAATGAACCGGGAATACGGTTCCTATTATCTGAGACAGATGGCAGTTCATTAATTGCATCATTCCCTGATATTGGAATTAAAAAGGGCGATCATTTACATCTGGTAACTGCTTGTGCATATGATGCTCCTTTATGCAACCTGACCTTCGAGGTTGGTTATCATTCAGCTGACGGAGATGGGCTGCTTGGCACTTGGAATGAAATATCAGATGGCCAGATGCATACGGTTGACCTGGATTTATCCGACCTGGCAGGTCAAGCAATTCAATTTGTGTTTCTTGCCCGTTCCAATGGCGCGATTCAAGGCAACCTGGGTTTTTGGTTCTTCCCGATATTGCTGCCGTATTAATTGCTGTTTCATGATGTCCTGGCCAAACGTTTTTGCTGATTCAAAAATGCTATAATGAGGACGTCTTTTTGATATGGAGGACCCAATGACGAAGACAAATTGGATTTGGTTAATTCCCATTGTCCTGCTGGCAATTCTGCCTGCTTGTTCAGGTGGAGAATCGACCATTGATACCTTTGCCATTTATACAGCTGCAGCAAACACTGTTCAGGCGGAATTAACCAATGCGGCAGTATTAACGCCCTCTTCCACGGCAACCGAGATGCCGACAGAAACCCCTACGCCAACCCCGGAATTTACAGCCACTCTGGAATTCAGTCCCACTCCCCAGGCAACAGCAACCACCGGTCAATTATTAGACATGGCTGATTTTGTCGGGCAATCAGTGGCCGACCAGACAACTTTTACACCTGGGACTGCCTTCCGGGTGGTATGGACTCTGCGCAATGTCGGGCCAACAGAATGGACGAACTTATATTCCATCAAATTCCTGAGCGGAGATCAGATGAGCGCTGCTGCAGCCGTTCCTTTGACCCAAAACGTAAAATATAATGAATCAGCAGAGGTGGGTGTGGATTTTATTACACCTGCAACTCTAGGGGCAAAGACCAGCAACTGGTGTTTATATAATGCTTCCAATCAGTGCTTTTATCCATTCTTTATTCAAATTGTTGTAGTTGATGCATCTGCCAGTACGGCAACTCCCACAATCACGATCACGCCTACGCCTTGATGAACAGGGCGTTTACCCCATACTGATGGTTAGTGGGTTTTTTCGTCATGACGAGAAAACCCACTCGTTATACTGGGATATTGATGGACAGTGTTGTTTTATCCGGAGAAATTAAAAGAATCGCCAAAAAATTTGGATTTGTTGATGCCGGGATAATCGAACCTCATCGCCCGGAGCATTACGATGTGTTCAACTCATGGCTTGCGGACGGGCATGCTGGAGGAATGAATTATCTGGGTACCCAATATGCTCTTGACTGCCGGGAAAACCCAGCCATGTTGTTTCCAGATTGCCAGAGCATAATCGTTGTCTTGGCGCGTTACTCCTCACCCGCATTTTATACTAACGGGGACCTTGACAACTCATCGGGAAAAGTCGCAGCCTATGCCTGGGGTGAAGATTATCACCTTGTCCTTATTGAAAAACTGAACCAAATGGCGAAAGAGTTGGGTGGTCTTACAGGTCGGTCAGTCAAGAACCGGGCTGTGACCGACAGTGTTCCATTGCTCGAACGAGAAATGGCGTATGATGCCGGATTGGGCTGGATTGGGAAAAATTCATGCCTTATCTCACCCCTTCATGGCTCCTACACTTTTATCGCTGAACTGATGACAGATATTCCATTGAAAGCAGAGACATCGCGGGTACCAGATCGCTGTGGTACCTGCCGTCGCTGCATAGATGCCTGCCCAACCCATTGTATTTTGCCCAATCATACAATCGCTGCTGAGCGTTGCCTTGCCTATCTGACGATTGAACACCGGGGTCACATTCCAGATGAGTTCCGGCCTGCAATGAATCAATGGGTGTTCGGCTGTGATATTTGCCAGATGGTTTGCCCCTGGAACCGCGACGTGGATGATGTCTGCATCGATCATCTATTTTTAATCACTGATAATGTCAGTGGTCTCAATTTAATTAATGAGCTAAGCCTTACAGTTGAGGAATTTCAAAGCAAGTACCATCGATCACCAATTCACCGGGCAAAATGGAGTGGGTATCTACGTAATATCTGCCTGATTTTGGGCAACCAACGATATCTACCAGCGCTAGGCAGTTTGGTTAACCTGATGAGATCAGCCCCAGACGCCACCGTCCGTGCTGCAGCAGCATGGGCTGTTGGACAGCTTGCAGATAGTTCGTGTAAAGGAGATTTGGAAGACATGCTGGGTCACGAGCAAGATCAGACTGTTCGAGAGGAAATTGCCAGGGTTCTGGAATTTTGGAGATGATAGAGCGGGTTTACGATGCTGCAAGCCCGCTCATTTGCTTATGGCGTTGGTGTCGTTGTCAGCGTTGGCGTGGCGGATGAGAGTGGCCCTGCTGTAAACGTGCGTGTGGGGGGTTTGGTGGGGGTCATCGTGGCGATATTAACCGGTATGATCAATAACTGACCGGGATAAAGCATATAGGGCGATACCAATTTGTTTGCTTTGATGATCGCTTCTTCAGTAGAGCGGAACTTGGCTGCGATTAATCCCAGGTAATCTCCTGTTACCACCGTATATGTTATTCGCGTGCCTGACGGCAGATCAGATGGGATTGGCGTTGCAGTTGGCAGTTGTGTATTTGGATCGGGCACAATAATGGTCTGCCCGGGATTGATCATGCAATCAAAATTCATATTGTTGATCGCTAATAGGACAACAATATCAATGCCGAATTTTTCAGCGATGGCATAGCAGCTATCATTCTCCTGCACCACATACTCAAATGGTGCTGATGCGGTTGGTGTAATGGAAGGAAGGGGGGTTTCGGTGACCGTGAATGTCATGGATGGCGTGTAGGTTGGCTGCGTGGGTGTAATTGTGGATGTCATGGTTGGTGTTGGTGTTTTGGTTTTGAACAGGCGAATGGCAGGCTTGCCATCTCCTGTCAGCCATATAATCAGGATAAACAGACCAATCACCACCAGAAGAACTGCGAGTCCACCGATAAGGAATGGACCCCATTGCTGACGTTTGCGATAGGACGCTATTACAGACTGCGCGGTTTTTTTTCTTTGCATGGGTTTACCTGAATAAGCTTACCAGTAGGTGTGCATCTTTATACCATATCCTGTTTAGACTGACAAATCTCGGTTTCAGTAATAATGATAGTTTATTTCCTTATTAAGGAGATGTATATGCTGGTTGAGCTTGCTCACAGGGGATACGATATGGTATAATCCCGCCACAATTTAATAGCCCATTACGGCACTCTTATCCAGAGAGGTGGAGGGAACGGCCCTTTGAAACCTCGGCAACCAGACCGCTGCAACAACAGCATCATGGTGCCAATTCCGTCAGATGGATTAACTGGAAGATGAGAGGGCAGCCGCTCGTACTCGATTGCCCCTCCTGACCGTGGGGCAATTTTTATTAGGAGGTTTTCTTCGATGAGCAATACATTCATGAACTCTGATAAGTACCTGTTCACTTCTGAGTCAGTAACGGAAGGGCATCCAGACAAGCTGTGTGACCAGATCAGCGATGCCGTTGTGGATGCATGTCTGGAGCAAGACCCATTATCACGGGTTGCTTGTGAAACTGCAGCTAAAACCGGATTTGTGATGCTGCTGGGTGAGATCACCACGCATGCCTTTGTAAATTTTGACGAGCTGGCACGACAGGTCATCAAGGGTATTGGATACGATTCAAGTGAGAAGGGCTTTGATGGTAACACCTGCGGCGTGCAGGCCGCGATTGCCAACCAATCAGGTGATATTGCGCGCGGCGTGAACCATGCCATGGATGCAGAAATGACGGAAGATGAGATCAATGCCATCGGTGCGGGCGACCAGGGAATGATGTTCGGCTATGCCTGTGCCGAGACCAAGACACTGATGCCATTACCGATTTATCTGGCTCATAAACTGACCCGCAAGCTTGCCAGTATGCGTAAAGACAATAGTCTGGCCTGGCTCAGACCGGATGGCAAAAGCCAGGTTACGGTTGAATACCATAACGGAAAACCAGCCCGGGTGGATACTGTATTGATTTCCACACAACATTCTCCTGACATCAGTCACTCGGAAATTACTGAGTCTGTGCTTGAACAGGTCATCATACCCACCATACCGGAGGAATTACGTGATGATAAACTCAAGGTATTCGTCAACCCGACCGGTCGTTTCGTGATTGGTGGACCGATGGGAGATGCCGGTTTGACCGGGCGGAAAATCATCGTGGACACATATGGTGGAATGGGACGACACGGTGGTGGCGCTTTCAGTGGCAAGGATCCGACAAAAGTTGACCGTTCGGCAGCTTATGCTGCCCGCTGGGTAGCAAAAAATATTGTCGCTGCCGGTTTGGCAGACCGCTGTGAAATCCAGGTAGCCTATGCCATCGGTGTTGCCCATCCATTGTCAATTAATGTCGAAACTTTTGGTACTGGAAAGATAGCAGATGATCAGATTTCACGCCTGGTAAGTGAGAACTTCGATCTTCGCCCTGGTGCGATCATCCGTGACCTTGAGCTTCGCAAGCCGGTATATCAACAAGTGGCAGCATATGGCCACTTTGGCAGGGATGATTTGGACCTCACTTGGGAACGCATAGACCGGGCAGAGGCTTTACGTAAAGCGGCCGGTATCTAGTTTTTTCTCATCCAAGAAAGTCCTCTCCGATGATCATGGAGAGGACTTTTAATCAGGGGGATTCGAAAACGGGTTCATGGATAATGAGTGTTTGCTGTTTATTCAGTCTCCAGGATTATCCGTGTTGCCCGAAAGGCCAGCGGTGGGAGGGAATCCCGCGAGAAGAAAGCGACCTCTTCTGCATCATCGCCGGCTTGTAATATACCCCCCAGCACAATCGCATGATAGGCGATAACAATATCAGCACCTTTGGGGTGTTCGCGCCCATCGATCACAGATGCGATTTTACCGGCCTCAACACGAAGGCCTGTTTCCTCAAGACATTCGCGCTCAGCTGCTTTACGTGGATCTTCGTGGGCATTCATGAAACCAGCCGGTATACTCCAATATCCGGGCATTGGTTCATTCTTTCGTTTTACCAGCAAGATCTGACCTTTCTGTTCCACCAACACACCTACAGCGACCTTTGGGTCCTCGAAGTAAACCCAATCACAGTCAGGGCATACCAGGTGAGAGGAACCACACCATTCGCGCTTCTCAAGAACAGTTCCACATTGCAGGCAATAAAGTGTTTCCAATGATCTCACACGCGTTCCCGGTAATAGAAATAGAACATGGCCACAGTGGATAGCACACTGATTATCCCGAACACCCACGCGATTGTCACCCATATGGAAGATCTTTTAATAGAATCCACCCCCCGGATCACAACTTTTTCTACATCTTCAGCTTCACCCTGATTGAGCTCTGGGAGTGGGGCGGTCAGTACACCTGCCCCGGATGGCAGTGAGGTCGCTTCCATGATAGCAGATGAAGAGGCTTGTGGTGTGTCAAGCGGTTGAGCTGCTTTTGGGGCTGCTCCCATAAGCTGGTTTTCATCGGTGGCATATTCTTCTGATTCAACTGGTTCAGACATCGCTGCCATTTGAGGACTTGTTATGTGTGTTGTAAAAGTAGTAATACCAAGCAGGATGACGAAAAGCAAACCACAAATAGTGGTTGCCATACGGAAAACCGGGAAAAGACGAACGGATTGTTTTCGAGGTAATTCCCCAGCTTTTATGGTGAAATTATGAGGCACGGGCCTGGTCGGCAGAGATGCAAGTATATTACGGGTTTGTTTAAGTTGATTGAGTTCCTCAACAAGTGCTTTTTCTGAAGCCAGACGGGGTTCCAATGCGGTCTTCTGTCGGCTGGATAGTGCACCAGCCAAATAGCGGGAAAGCAGCAACCGGTCTTTTTTGGAACAACGAGTCGTCATTTATTTCCTTCCATGTTAAGACGTATGGAAGATGGCATCAGTTCCCGGATCCCTGAAAGGCAATCCCGCAGTTTTAAACGTGCGCGCGCAAGTCTGCTTTTTACCGTACCCATAGGCGTTTTGATGATCTCTGCCACGGATTGATAATCCATACCTTGTACATCCACCAATACTGCCACCATTCGGTAGTCGGCTGGTAAAGCATTAATGCATTGTTGAATTGCACGCTCCAATTCTGCCTGGTCCAATAACACCTCGGGACCACTGGAGGAGTCTTTCATCCAGGCAGGAGATTCCATGGATTCATCATCGTCATTGAGTGGTTCGAGTGAAGCAGTCGGATGACGTTTGGCATATCTCAAGCGATCATAGCATTGGTTGGTGGTGATTCTTAATATCCAGGCTAGAAAGGAACCCCCTCTGAAACCCGACAACTTCTGATATGCTGTTAAAAAAACTGTTTGGGTGGTATCCTCTGCGGAATCTTCATCACTGAGGATTCGATAAGCAAGGTTATAAACTCGTACCTGGTATGCCAGTACCAGGCTGTTGAAGGCATCCACGTCTCCGCTTTTGGCTTCTTTGATCAGTTGAGTCTCATCCATTATTGGTTAGTGTATTTTACTCGATTGCATGTTATCGGGTGATTCTTGATTTCACATGTAACTGCTCGATCAACTTTTGACGGGCAGTCAGCAATGCTTTTGCACGGTGACTCACGCGATTCTTATGAGCCATACTTAACTCCGCCATGGTTTTACCGGTGGGGTAAACCAGAAAAATCGGATCGTATCCAAAACCGTTCGTCCCCCGTTCTTCAGGGATTATTTCGCCATGGCAGTACCCGGTAGCGGTTATCATCTCTTGTCCGGGGCTTGCTATGGCTACTGCGCAAATAAAACATGCGAACCAGGGGCGTTGGAAAAGCTGCAACTTATCAAGCAGCATATGCCGACGTTCATCATCGCAAGCATTGGGGTTGCCAGTAAAACGATGCGAGAGAAGACCAGGCGCACCACTCAATGCGTCCACCTCCAACCCTGAATCATCTGCCAGGGCGGGTAAACTGCTTAGTCTGGACCATGTCAATGCCTTGTGGATTGCGTTTTCCATATAACTGGTGCCCTGCTCTTCTATACTTAATTCAACACCTAATGTACGAGGGGTAATTAACTCGAGCTGAAGGCCAGCCAGCAGCGCGGACAGTTCCTGGATCTTCCCGGGATTATTCGTACCCAGCAATAATTGTTTTTTGCCTGTCATGTTGCCATATTATGGAATCTTGTGATTAATACAATTGCATATCAATATAATTTGACTTTCACTTTTCTGCATGCTATAATTGTTTCGTTATTTTATTCCAATTATTATTAATTCGCTGTGTCCAACTTACGTAACCAATTACGGATCAACATTGGCTTTCTGCTGAACCAGGCCATTGGTTACAGCAGGGAGTTTTGTTTTGATTGCCCATCAATGGAGCTATCACAAGACTTGTCTGTGCAAGATCTGACCGGTCTGGCTCGTGTTAACCGCACTCCACAGGGTCTGCTGATCAATAGTGATTTTAAAGCGTCCGTCCGACTGGAGTGCGTACGATGCCTGGATTCATTTCAGCAACCATTGCGGGCTATTTTTGACGAATTATACGCATTTAATGAGCGAACTGCCACTGAATCTGCATTGATTTTACCGGATGATGGCTATATTGACCTTCAACCGCTTGTGCGTGAATATTTATTGATCGAGATACCCATAAATCCCTTATGTAACGAGGATTGTATGGGGCTTTGTATGATATGTGGTGCGAATAGGAATAAAGTGACATGTAATCACGAAGAACCTCCAGAAGGAAAAGCAACATAATGAATTAACTATTATTAAATTTGGTTTGACTCTGTTCAGGGAGTGTATGGCATGTTGAATATTGAAGAAGCAGGGTGGGTAGGGGATGCAATAGACTTGTTGGTGGAAAAGGCGGGTATTCAAGGCCATCTGACAACGGACGATTTAATGGCATTATCACCTAAGGGCGACCATGAGTGGGTTTCAACAGTCATGCAACTATTACGCCACAGGCGGATCGTCATATATGACCATAATGATGACTGTGATGTAACAGAGATGGATAACATATATACAGAATCGCCCGTGGACCAATCCGCTTTCATGGAAATGAACGCTGATGATACAGTCGGCATCTATTTGAAGGAAATGTCTCGAGTTCCACTCCTGTCCTTAAGTGAGGAACTGGATCTGGCTGAACGAATTCTGGCGGGTAAAATTGCAGAAAACGATTGGATCCATGCAAATGGGAACCTCACAGGAGCTCAACGAGAAGCTGTAAAGGTCACCATCCAGGATGGTATTGTGGCACGCGATCATTTGATCAAAGCGAATACCCGCTTGGTTGTTAGTGTGGCGAAAAGATACGTGGGCAGGGGGGTGAGTTTTTCGGATTTGATCCAGGAGGGCAATCTGGGATTGATGAAAGCGGTTGAAAAATATGATCACAAGCGAGGATTCCGTTTTTCAACTTATGCCACCTGGTGGATCCGCCAGACGATAACACGGGCAATTGCTGACCAGGGCAGGACAATTCGGGTTCCGGTACACATGATCGATCGTCTCAGGCAACTATACAAAGCCAGCCATGAGCTTGAGCAGAACCTGGGGCGGCCACCATCGGCGGATGAACTGGCTTGTCGTCTTGGGTGCACCCGTCACAAGATCCAATGGATGCAACGAGTTTCATGGTTGCCGTTGTCTTTGGAAAGCCCGGTCAGTGAGGAGGATGATACAGAGCTGGGAACGTTTGTCGAAGACACCATTTCGCCCACACCCATTCAAAGTGTATACAACAATATGTTAAAAGCGAAGATTGAAGAAGTGCTTGACTCACTGTTACCAAGGGAGGCACGTGTATTAAGAATGCGTTTTGGATTGGATAATGGCAAACCCTATACCTTGGAGGAGGTTGGAGCCAGGTTTGGTTTGACCCGTGAAAGGATCAGGCAAATTGAGGGTAAGGCACTGAGTCGCTTGCGACACCCGCGACGGGCCAGGCAATTAAAGGATTACCTCTAAGCTCATCTACCACATAAAAATACAGGGGGCGATTCATGATAGAATTCCTTCCGATTAACCTCATCCGCTGGAAAAAGAGGAACAAATGCCTTACCCTATTCTGGTTGCGGTTGCATGGCCGTATGCCAATGCAGAAATTCATGTTGGTAACCTAACCGGCTCTTATTTGCCTGCGGATATTTTTGCGCGTTTTCAACGTTTACAAGGTCGAGATGTTCTCATGGTTTCAGGGACGGATTCCCATGGCACACCGATCACAGTCCGGGCAGATGATGAGGGCGTCAGTGCCATGGCGGTTTACCAGCGCTATCATGACACCTTCCTTCAGTTGTTCATGAAGCTGGGTTTGACCTATGATCTTTTTACCTCCACCCACACCAGCAATCATTTCAATGTGGCACAAAAAATATTCCTTTCATTGAAAGAAAATGGATTTCTGTACACCGATAGTCAGTTACAGTGGTTCTCCAAAGCTCAAAGGCGGTTCCTGCCTGACCGATATGTCGAAGGCACCTGTTATATATGCGGTTATACCAATGCCCGCAGCGATCAATGTGACAAGTGTGGCAATCTCCTGGATGCGACAAAGTTGATTGCTCCCCGTTCGAAGATCGATGGCTCCGAACCTGAAATGCGTGAAACCGAGCATTATTATCTGGATCTGGGCAAATTACAACCGAAGATCATTGATTTCCTAAAGACTCGCGAAAGTTACTGGCGCCCCAATGTAATGCGCCAATCACTCGGACAAATCATGGCGGAGCAATTGCATGGACGGGCAATCACCAGGGATCTGGATTGGGGTATCCCGGTCCCTGTGGAGGATTGGGATGATAAACGGTTGTATGTCTGGTTCGAAGCAGTGATTGGCTACCTGTCTTCAAGTATTGAATGGTCAGAGATCACTGGTCAACCTGATGCTTGGAGAAAGTGGTGGCAGGAAGAGCAAGCGCGTACCTACTACTTTATCGGAAAAGACAATATTCCATTCCATGCTGTGATATGGCCGGCTGAGTTGTTCGGTGTGGGAACCACTTTGGATGCGTTATTGGGAGCTGATGATCCGCGTCCACTTGTCCTGCCGTATGATGTGCCGGCCAATGAATTCCTCAACCTCGAAGGTCAGCGAATCTCAGGGAGTCGTAATTGGGCTGTATGGGGTTTGGATTTTCTGGAACGTTATGATCCCGACCCGCTCAGATATTATCTGACCATGGTGATGCCCGAAACGAAAGACTCGGAATGGGATTGGAATGTATTTTTTCATCGTAATAATGATGAATTGGTAGCAACATGGGGTAATCTGGTGAACCGGGTGTTATCCTTTGCCTATAAGCATTGGGACGGGATAATTCCCGACCCGGGAGAATTGCGCCCTGATGATATGGCATTATTGGATGTAGTTGAGCGGGGCTTTATAAAGGTAAGTTCGGAACTGGAAGCCGTTCATTTAAGGGCTGCTTTATCAGAAGCGATGAGCCTGGCCATTGAAACCAACCGATACCTGGATGTCAATGCTCCCTGGTTTGAGATAAAAACAGACAAGGAAATGGCAGCCAAATCTGTATACACCGCGATGCGGGCTATTGATTCTCTAAAGATCCTGTTGGCACCGTTCCTTCCACATACTTGCGATCAATTGCATGCATTTTTAGGTTATGATGGCAGCTTGTTTGGAACACAATCGGTGCAAACAGAGGAAGACGAGCTGGGCACGCACGTAGTGTTGCGTTATCATCCGGAAGGCGCGGTTGGGGAATGGAAAGAGAGTCAGTTACCAGCAGGACAACATATGCGGGAGCCTCAGCCCCTGTTTAAGAAACTGGAAGAATCAATCGTGGCTGAAGAACGTCTCAGATTGGGAAAGTGATTCCACTTCCTGTTGTAAATGCTTGGATCCACCAGGGTAATTGACCCGCAAGCTGTTCCATGATCTTGCGGGTGTTCTCCTGGAATACATTTATTTTGCCATATGATTCACCCCCAGATGAATTAACAATATCACTGACGCCTCTCAAAATGATGAGTGGTTTTTGATTTTGTTTGGCGACCCATGCGATGGCTCCGGATTCCCAATCTGCAACAAGGGCAGCATGCTGACCGATCAGGTATTCAACATCCGAAGGAAGGATATCCCGATCTGCTGAAAACATGGTGCCACGTATCACTCCTGTGGGCAAACTTCGATTACCAAGCCAGGTCAGGTCCATTTCACAGGAATAGAAGCGACGGGCATCTTCCGGATCAGTCATCTGCTCCTGGATGTCATATTGATAAGTCCTCTCCACTAAAACGATGGTCTGGCGTTCGATTTGACCATCCAAACCCCCACAAGTGCCAAGATTGATGATCAGATCAGGATCATAATGATCGATGATCCATTGGGTGGAGGCTGAAGCAGAAACCTTCCCCCAACCACCCTGTATGGACAAAACAGGCACTGTTTCAATGAAGTGTTCGAAGCAACCTCCATAAGGAGTGATGGAAGAAAGATATTCGGGTTGCAGGGAGCACCAAGTCTGCCACTCATAATCGGCAGACAGCACAACAGCCACTTTGGGTGCTTTATTCATTAAATGCTTGTTTTTCCAAGAGAGGCCAGATATGTGGCGAAGATATTTTGACCATCCAAACCCAACAGAGAATTTACATCATCGTCATCGAATGCCGCTATTGCGCAAACACCACAATGGATCTGTTCTGCTGCCAGGTACAGGTTCTGGCAAACATGCCCGGCATCCAGGAACAGGTAACGGTAACTTCGCTCGCTATAGCGCCAAGACATACGATCGAGAACACTAACCCAGATAAAGGTCACAGCACTGCTTAATATGTGTTCCTGGTTACGACAGGCGACTTTTAATCGGTTGCTGAAATCGGGTTCGTTATGCAAGGCTACCAACTCGTGTGTCAATGCCAGATACCGATACAATCCGGGTTCAAGTTTTTCAACCAGGTTGACTGCCAAATAAGTCTCTAAGGCATGTCTGGCACCAGCCGAGGGAACATTGCGGTTGGTTAATTTACCTTCTTTGACAAACCTGACGCCCTGTGTCATCCACAATAGATAGGCGAACTCTTCAACCGTGAGTGATTGTCTGGCATAATCGCGATGTGAAATCCGTTTTTCAACAGCTTTACGCAAAGTAATATCTGCCAATTTGATCTCGGAAGGTTTGGGTAGCGGAATACGCTGCAGGCGCGGGTCACATGGAACCTCAAGCGCTGGTTGGGGTTCCCCCCGCTGTTGACCAGAAGGGCTCAGGAATTGATATTTGGATTTTTCCAAGTACTCATGTGCGGGAGTGATCTGGCTCATAATGGTCTCCTGAATATGTGAGTCAACATCCATATTGGATTGTTGACCGAATGAGGTGGGTTATCCCATTTAAGATGGATGAAACGTTCTATTATTTTACGGACCAACCCACCAGATCATTATCTGGCAAGTAATGCCACGATCATGGAAAGAATCATGACACCTGCCAAAATCGAAAACAGTATACTCTGACTGCGTCGGGCACGTTGTTCAGCTGAGAGACCTTTTTTCGGGGTTGATGGTTTTGTGCGATTTTTCGAGGACATAGTAACCTTATTCTACCAGTTCTATCAAGTCTTTGATTCTTCCAGCCAGTTCTTTTGTTATGCCAGGGAGAGAGGACAACTCATCAATGGACGCACTTCGTATTCCCTCCAGTGAACCAAAACGCTTAATCAATGCCTTTCGGCGGGAAGGACCAATACCTGGTATGGAATCCAGGCGCGAAACAAGGCCCAGCTTGGATCGTTTATTGCGGTGGGCACGGATCGCAAAACGATGGGCTTCATCACGTATACGCTGGACGAGGTAAAGCGAGGGGGAATGCCGTGGAAGCATCACAGAATGAGATCTCCCGGGTAGAAAAACCTCCTCATTTTGCTTGGCCAGACCTGCCAGAGGTATCTTATCGCCAAGCTCATATTGTTCTAGGACCTTGACCGCACGACTAAGCTGCCCTTTACCCCCATCAACAATAACAAGATCTGGTAGCATTGAAAAAGATGGATCGGCTTTTTTCCCGGGAGCATTCAGTTCGTGTGCTGAACGCCAGCGACGAAAACGCCGGTTCAGCACCTCTTCCATGCTGGCAAAATCATCCGGACCATCTACTGTTTTAATGTCGAAATGGCGATAGTGTTTTTTATTCGGCACCCCCTGTTCAAAAACAACCATACTGGCTACTGCTGCCGTTCCCTGGATATTGGAGATGTCGTAACACTCAATACGGTTGGGAGGATTGACGAGAAACAATGATTTCTGTAATTCTGCCAGGGCTTCACTTTGGCGGTGGCGATCACTATGCCATTGATTTCTTAATGATTGCAATGTATCCACTGCATTTTCACTGGCCATCTGAACCAGCTCCCGAGAAAGTCCCACATGTGGAACTATGATTTCAGTTTTCGCACCATTGCGTTTGGCTTGCAGCCATTGCTGAATTATGTTTGCCTCCTCGATTTCAGAAGGGAGCATGACCTGGGGTGGAACAGAGATGGCTTCATCATAGTATTGCTTGATGAACTGTGTCAGTACCTCCTGGTCAGGTTTTTCTTCAGTTCCTTCCAAAACGAAATACTCTCTGCCGATCAACCGGCCGCTGCGTATGAAAAATACCTGGACACAAGCCTCATTATCAGCTTTCGCCATGGCAATCACATCTGAGTCCACCTGATCTGCAGAAAACACTTTCTGCCGTTGCACGACTCTCTCAATCGCCTGGATTTGATCTCTAAGAGCAGCTGCCTTTTCATAGTGCAAAGTTTTAGATGCATGTTCCATTTCGGTATTCATGCGCTTGATGATGTCTTCACTGCGACCTTCCAGGAATTGGCATAGATCATCTATCATCTGGCGATATTCCGCTCCCTGGATAACTCCAATACAAGGGCCTGCACATAGTTTGATATCAAAATACAGGCAAGGCCGGGGATCCTGGCCAGTAATTTCACGGTCGCAGGTCAAATAAGGAAATATCCGCCGGATGGCATCCAATGTCTGATGGACTGCCCAAACGCTGGTATATGGTCCAAAATAACGCGAACCATCTTTTACCAACTCACGGGTCACAATCACTTTCGGAAACGCATCACCCCAACGCACTTTAATATATGGATAGTGCTTATCATCTTTAAGGCGGATATTATAATGAGGTCGGTTAAGCTTGATCAGGTTCATTTCAAGGATCAACGCTTCCAGTTCAGAGCCGACTATTATCCACTCGATGTCTGCAATCTGTTCAACCATCTGCCGTGTTTTTGCGTCCCACTCAGGTTGAGCATGAAAATAGCTGCGCACACGGTTCCGCAAGTTAATGGCCTTGCCAACATAAATGATTCTCCCCTGATTATCCTTCATAATATAACAGCCAGGTTTATCAGGCAGATTTTTCAATATTCCTTGAATATGATCGGATTTTTCCATATGTAACAATTATAAGACCAGTACTTAGCAGCCGTATATTAGCACGGGATTATAATAAAGCGGAAGTACTGGAAATAAATAACTGGAGTGACGGATGTCTGATCAACCTTTGGAGATCGTGATCGGAGATATCTTAAGAGAGCGTAAGTTGACATTGGCTGTCGCAGAATCTTGCACCGGAGGTCTGCTTGGCAGTTTGCTCACCGATGTGCCTGGATCATCGGAGTATTTTTTGGGGGGTATCATCGCTTATGCATATGGCGCTAAAGAAAATCTTTTAGGTGTACGGCATGAAACCCTGTGGCAGTTTGGAGCTGTCAGCCGGGAGACTGTCCTGGAAATGGCGCGTGGTGTGCGGCGTTCGTTTGCGGCGGATATTGGCGTATCGATTACCGGTATTGCTGGTCCGGGAGGAGGTATGCCGAACAAACCAGTCGGATTAGCATGGATCGGTCTTTGCACTTATGATGGAGAATGGTCTAAAAGTTTTCAGTGGAATGGGGATCGGCATGAGAATAAGATTTCTTCAGCTCGTGCAGCTCTGCAGGTCATCCATGATTACCTGAATGGGACTACGCCGCTTGATTGATTAAAGTCGTCATGAATGGACGTAACCGGTTTGTTTTTTTCATCCTCACCAAAACGTCATCGCAATACCGTCCTGCTTGCATTCCTTGTGACCATCATCTGGTCCAGTTCCTGGGTTTTGATTAAATTTGGATTGACGAGTATCTCACCGGTTGGATTTGCGGGTTTGCGTTATGCCCTGGCATCCATCTGTTTATTGCCATTCGCTTGTCAGAGGAAAAACCGTAGAGTAATTTAACGACTGACTGGCCGGGAGTGGTCATGGTTGATCTTGTTGGGGGTGCTCTATTACATGATTGCTCAAGGAGGGCAGTATGTCGCCCTGGCGCATTTGCCAGCTATCACTGTCAGCCTGATGTTAAGTCTGACGGCTGTTGTGGTGGTCATACTTGGTATCCTGTTTTTGAAGGAAATACCCGTTTTATTACAATGGCTGGGGATCGCTGTATTTCTGTTGGGATTGGTTGTCTATTTCTATCCGGTTTCATTTTCCACCGATGACTGGATCGGATTGGCTTTTGCGTTGGCCGCGATGCTGTCAACCAGTTTTTCGGCCATACTGGGACGATTGATTAATCGTTCCAAGACGCTACCCCCTGTGATTGTGACAGTGATAAGTATGGCAATTGGGTCCGTGTTGATGTTGGTTTGGGGAGGAATCAGTGAAGGTATCCCAAGTTTGGGGGGACGTGAATGGTTGATTGTACTATGGATGGCGGTAGTAAACACAGCATTTGCATTCTCACTTTGGAACCTTACCCTGCAAACTTTGACGGCCATGGAGTCGAGTCTGATTAATAACACCATGCTGGTACAGATCGCCATCCTGGCATGGGCCTTTTTGGGGGAAGCGATCGACCTGAAAATGGGTATTGGGCTGGTGCTGGTCAGCGTTGGAGTGATTCTGGTCCAGTTGAAAAGCAACAAGACCGCTGATTGATCCGGCGGATAATTTCCCGGGGATGGTTTTTAGCGGGAATGGGAGTTTATATTCATCGAATTTACGGTCATATCGTGATATGCGGGAAGTTGAGTAAACTGAAGGACTTACTGGCTGATGGTGGTTACCCGCCCGCCTGACAGCTGGCAAAGATCCTGAAATGACAGCGAGGCGATAATGTGATCACTTCCTGCAGAAACCCATAATATATCGAATCCGGCCAGGTCTGAGTCGATGAGGGTGGATGGTTGAGGAGTGTACCCTGCGGGTGGAACAGATCCTACCGGGTAACCGGTTAATTGTAAAACCGTTTGGGCGTCAGCCAAGTGTATTTTTTCGCCGATCACTTCAGCCAGGCGCACTGGGTTGACACGGTTGGCGCCACTGGCCAATACCAGGATGGGCCTGCGAGTATTGTTGGTGATGAATAGCAGTGACTTAACAATTTGGTTTAACTGACAACCAACTGCCTGCGCCGCTTCGGGGGCTGTCTGAGTGCTGTTTGGCAAATCTGCCAGAACAGGCAAAATGGAATGAGCCTCAAGAATATTGATGAAACGAAGCACCCCGGGTGGATATGTGCCCTTATCCATAGTTTTGTTATCCTCTACCCATCATTTTATCTCCAATACTTGAATAAATGGAAAACTCCCATTGCCAAAAAAAGAAGATTATGCTATTGTCTTTACCCATGAAGACGATCCGTGCGTTTATAGCCATTACCCTCCCACAATCCATTCAACACCAACTTGCTGAAATCAGGGACACCCTGCAAAAAGAGATGGAGGAGACAACTGTGCGATGGGTGAATCCTGCCAATATCCACCTGACGTTGAAATTTTTAGGAGAAATCCCTGAAAAAGATGTGACAAATATTATTCTAAAACTATCAGGAGAGATTCGTCTTCATCCGGAGTTTCAATTAAACATCCAGGGTATTGGAGCATTTCCCTCGGTTCAACAGCCTCGTGTGATCTGGGCTGGCTTGCAGGAAGCTGATGCATTAATGCGCTTGCAAAGGAGTATCGAATCCAAAATGAAGGAACTGGGGTATGATACAGAGGAAAGACCATTCTCTGCCCATGTAACTATCGGCAGAGTAAAACAGCATGTTACACATCAACAGATTGTGAATTGTGGGATTGTTGTAGCCAGGCAGGATATTGGCGGGTTGGACGGTTTTATTGTAGAATCTGTTGAACTCTATCGTAGTGAATTGACGAGGGGTGCTCCAATCTATACCCGATTGCACACATACAGATTAAAGCCAAGATTCTGATCGTAATTGAGGTGAACTCTGGAAGGACTTGAATTAGCTAAAACAATTATCAATGAGTTGGAGGAAAAGAAGGCGGAGAATATCCTGCTGATGGAAATCAAGGATATCAGTGTCTTTACTGATTACTTTGTGATTGCATGCGGCACCAGTGACCGCATGTTGGAAAGCCTGAGAAGGGCGACAGAGGAGACAATAAAAAAGACACATCACAAAGCATCCCGGGCTGAAGGATATGCCAGTGACGGATGGATATTAATCGACGCGGGAGAAGTTGTGATCCATTTGTTTTCTCCTGACCAACGCAAATACTACCGGCTTGAGGAATTATGGGTACAAGGCAAAACGCTGCTTCAACTGCAATGAGATAGAGGGTAATCATTGGAGGACTCATGAAAGAAAAGATACTGATCATTGAAGATGACGAGGCAATCTTAAAGGTACTGCATCGGGTTCTATCCTATGAGGGTTATGAGATCTTCAAGGCCCTCAATGGACAACAAGGATTGAACAGCGCTCGCGAGAATCGCCCGGATCTGATCATCTTGGATATCATGCTACCGGGCATGGATGGGCTTGAAGTCTGCCGCCGCCTGCGGTTGGGAGGATCTGTCCCCATATTAATGCTGACAGCCAAGGATACGATCCAAGATCGGGTCACAGGACTGGATGCAGGAGCAGATGATTATTTAGTGAAACCTTTTGAGGTCGAAGAGCTCCTTGCCAGGTTACGGGCATTACTGAGACGAACAAAATCAGAACGACAACCAGTGCTTTCCTTCTCTGACCTGACCTTGGATACAAACACACGGCAGGCACACCGAAAGGACCGTGAAATCAACCTGACTGCCACTGAGTATGATTTGATCGAATTGTTCCTGCACCATCCACGTCAAGTGCTAACGCGTGAGATCATTTTTGATCGTGTTTGGGGTTACGATTTTGGGGGGGAATCCAATGTGTTGGATGTTTACATTCGTTACCTGAGACAAAAACTTGAGGAAGCAGGAGAACCGCGCCTGATCTTCACAGTCAGGGGGGTCGGGTATGTTCTCAGAGAACAATCCGGATGAGTTTCAGGCTACGCATGACCATGCTCTTTGCCGGTGTTTTGGGCACGGTCATTGTTATTATTGGTATAGCAGTTTATTTGTTGGTTAGTTACCAGTTGCGTGAGCAATTGGATCAGGTATTAATCGAGACAGGCAACCGGATTGTTGCTTCAGCCCAGGTGCGCTCTATCGGTGAAGTGACACTCGTTGCGCTGGCTGAAAATGATTTTTCCCAAACGATCATCGTGCAACTATGGAATCAATCGGGGGAATTAATTAAATCATCTGATAACATTCGGTTATTTCCAGACTCCATCGACCCAATGGGTCTATATACTAATCAGACTTTATTCAATGATATATGGATTCAATCTGCTCACCTGAGAGTGATGAGCATGCCATTGCTGATTAACGGCAAGTCAATCGGTGTTTTACAGGTTGGCACCAGTTTAACACCAATTGATACAACCCAGGATACATTGATTTCCGTGTTGTTTATTACAATGATGGCAGCGATTGGCATTGCTCTGGTGTTGGGTGGGCTGGTCATACGCAGTGCTTTAAAACCGCTGGTAGTCGCAAAGGACACCGCAATTCAAATCAGCAATGCAGATGATCTTTCACGGCGCATCCCCTACAAGGATGTTGGAGAGGAACCTGATGAGATTGGAGAATTGATTAATGCATTCAACCAGACTCTTGGGAGATTGGAAAAATTATTTAGCGCCCAACGCCGTTTCATGGCAGATGTCAGCCATGAATTGCGTACGCCATTGACCGTAATTAATGGTAATGTGGGCTTAATTCGCCGCATGCATCATGTGGATGAAGAAGCACTAGCAAGTATAGAATCAGAAGTTGATCGGTTAACGCGCCTTGTGGGTGACCTGCTACTGTTGGCACAGGCAGAGTCGGGAAAGATACCGCTTGATATTAAGGCAATCGAATTGGATGCATTATTGCTGGAAGTGTATCAACAGCTGCGAGTACTGGCAGGTGAACGGGTGGAAGTAAGACTGGCTGACATTGATCAAGTGAAGGTGATGGGCGATCGTGACCGTCTCAAACAGGTCATCATCAATCTTGGAGCCAATGCGATTAATTACACACAGAATCGCGGACAGGTTCAGATCGGATTATGCAAAACGAAAGGTCAAGCCAAGTTGCTGGTTACAGATAACGGTCCAGGCATTCCAGCGGAAGACCTTCCACATATATTCGAGCGGTTTTATCGCGGAGAGAAATCACGCACTCGCCAAAATGACGAATCCAGCTATGGGCTGGGTCTTTCAATTGCATATTGGATTGTCCAGGCACATGGCGGAAGGATCGAGGTGTCCTCAAAGGTTGGAGAAGGCAGCAGTTTCTGTGTATGGCTGCCACTGGGAAATAATAAAGACTCCTGAGAAGGTTTTATGGTCTATTGATGATTTTCATTCGATCACATTGTTCGGTATCGTATGGGAATACCGCGATAGGTTGGTTCGGGTTTTATGGGAAAGGATTGCCTTGCGGATGACGATTGCCTGACTGAGGTTGTTACACAGGGGAACATTTCAAGCATCATACCCTCGTTGCGTAGTTGCGATTCATTATGGAAAGACAGGTTGTTTGAGGAGTAAACCTGATCGCATGATAGTTGATCAGGGTGTGAGAATGAACCAATGATTGAAATTCGAATAAACCAAATCATGAGCGTCATAAAAGCAGGCAGAATTTTAACAAGAGCAAGGGAATCTACGATCCAACCGGTTTGCATCTGACGAGCAAGAATGGCCATGGAAATGCCATGCCAGGTGAGTAACGTGTTTAATCCAGCAGCCAGAAGCCACGCGATGATCAGACGGCGTTCACTTATTGTCTGCTTGACCACTTTAGCAGGATTGTACATGAGGGTAATTCCTGCAAGATCGATACAACAAAACGCCACTGCCAGAACAGCAGCCCAGGACAGACCGGCAGTTGCCTGACTTCCCAATAGCCTGGAAAGTGCAAAGAAGGAGGTTGCGTAGTTAAACCCCTGAAAGGCTAATAAGGCAATCAACTTGGCGATAATAGCGGTGGCATTATGAGTAATGCGATTATTTATTTGAAGGGGGGGTATAGCTGAATGATCTTGCACCAGGGAGCTGTTCATATCATCCTCCTTGTTTGAATGACCTGTCTTATTATAGAACGAATGTTCTATGTTTGTCAAGGGCACATCTTCACTCCGATTGAATAGAATTGTTACTGGATGGGTTGATCATGGCTGTATGTGAAAGTGAATTACTCATATAAAAAGGATGATTAGAATGACAAAAACACAGGACATTCTGAAGATTGCTTTTACTGGTGAATTACAGGCCTCTCCACGCTACCTGGCATTTGCCAGGAAGGCAGAGCAGGATAGTTGTCATCAAATTGCAGATTGATTAAAAATGTAGCAGCCGCTGAAAAGGCACATATGGGAAATCGCCTGCGGGTAGATGAAGATGTGAAAACGACGCTGTAGATTTTAACTGCGGCACTGGAGGGTGAAAACCACGAAGACAACATCATGTACCCGCCCATGGTGGCTGTAGCTAATGAAGAGGATAATAAAAGAGCAGCTATTACGTTCCAATGGGCATTGGCTGTTGAAAGAATCCATGCGGAACTGTACTTTGAAGCGATTGAGAACCTTGATTCCAAAGAAGTGTACGAATACACCATCTGTCCGATTTGTGGTTACACCCACAAGGGACCGGCACCCGAAAATACCCGATTTGCGGTGCGCATGGATCCAAATTCGAAACCATCCGTTGGATCAACCACAAAAGCCCGGGAAATAATCCCGGGTTTCTTGTTCATATGTAAATCCAATACTTTGTTAACCCCTTTCTTGCAAGACGACGATAGTCTTATACAAATGATATAAACACAGTAAGGAGATCAGCATGGCAAAAATTATAGGTATTGATCTGGGAACAACGAATAGTGTGGCCGCCGTTATGGAAGGTGGTGCTCCTGTGGTTATTCCGACCAGCGAAGGTCCGCTTCTGTTACCTTCTGTGGTTGCTTTTAATAAAAATGGGGAACGGCTGGTTGGCATACCTGCCAAACGCCAGGCTGTTATTAATTCAGAAAATACAGTGTCTTCTATAAAACGGTTTATGGGGCGTCGTTATGATGAGGTTGCAGCTGAGCGAAAAATGGTACCTTATTCTGTGATTAAAGGTACAGCCGGCGATGCGCGGGTAAAGGTGCCGGTAACTGGCAAGGAGTATACACCACAAGAGATATCTGCCATGATCCTTGGCAAAATAAAGTCTGATGCTGAGGCTTATCTGGGCACGCCTGTAACCCAGGCAGTAATAACAGTTCCCGCTTATTTCAACGATAGCCAGCGTCAGGCCACCAAGGATGCTGGACGGATTGCTGGATTGGAAGTACTGCGTATCATCAATGAACCAACTGCATCCGCACTGGCCTATGGGCTTGACAAGAAGAAAAATGAAGTCATCCTGGTATTTGACTTGGGTGGCGGTACCTTTGATGTAAGCCTGTTGGATGTTGGTGAGGGTGTGGTTGAGGTTAAAGCCACCAATGGAGATACACACCTGGGTGGTGATGACTGGGATCATGAGATCGTCAATTGGGCTGCAGATGAGTTCAAGAGTGAGCAGGGGATCGACTTACGAAAAGATCGACAGGCTCTTCAAAGGTTGCGTGAGGCTGCTGAAAAAGCCAAAATTGAATTGTCGAGTATGTCTGAGACCGAGATCAATCTGCCATATGTCACGGCTGATGCTGAAGGCCCGAAGCATATGCAGTTGAAAATCAATCGTGCCAAACTTGAACAACTGACCCGCCATTTGGTTGAGCGATGCCGCACGCCGTTTGAATCCGCACTCAAGGATGCAGGTCTCTCAGCCAATCAAATAGATCAGGTTGTCCTGGTTGGTGGTGCCACACGCATGCCAATGATCCAGGATCTCGTGAGATCATTGGTTAACAAGGAACCCAACAAGGGTGTTAATCCGGATGAAGTTGTAGCAGTAGGTGCAGCTATTCAGGCTGGTGTTATGGGAGGCGATGTCAAGGATGTTTTGTTACTGGATGTGACACCATTGTCACTGGGTGTCGAAACTATCGGTGGTGTTCGTACCGTGTTGATCGAGCGCAACACCACCATACCGGTGAAGAAGACTGAGATGTTCTCGACTGCTGAAGACTCCCAGACAGCAGTGGATATTCACGTACTTCAAGGTGAAAGATCCATGGCGGCTGATAACATGACCCTCGGCCGCTTCAGATTGGATGGTATTCCTGCTGCTCCGCGAGGGATGCCACAGATTGAGGTCACTTTTGATATCGATGCCAATGGTATTTTGAATGTGACAGCAAAAGATAAAGCTACTGGCCGGGAACAAAAAGTGACCATCACGGCCTCGACCAATTTACAAAAAAGTGATATTGATAGAATGGTGAATGAAGCGAGACAAAACCAAACGGATGATCAAAAACGTAAGGAGTTGGCCGATGCGAAGAATACGGCTGATTCGACAGCTTATCAGGCAGAACGGTTATTGAATGATCTGGGAGATAAAATACCCGGCGAAACGCGTGAGGACGTGCAATCCAAGATCGAGGCTGTTCGCCAGAGTATGAATGGTGAGGATCTTCAATTGATCCGTTCACTGACCAGTGATATGCAAAATGCATTAAATGCACTTACTGCGCAAGCTTCTGCTCAACCACAACCGGAAAGAGAATCAGAAGGGGAAACCACAATAAACAACAACACGGATGGTGATGTTGTTGACGGTGAGTTCCGCGAAGTATGACGGTATAATCTGCCAGGGTTACCAAAGAGTCGCGTGTTGATAAATAGTAAGCGCCCTCGCAATCCGAGGGCGCTTATTTTATTATCATAACTCAAATTATCAATCAGGAGTTACGTTTATTGCTAAAGCGTTTGGAGGCCAACCGTGCTCGAAGCAGTTGCGAAAGAGCGATGACAACCTCCACGCTCTGAACGATGATCAGGATAGCCAGAATGATCTTGGGTGCCAGATGAACCATATTCACCAGCGCTTTAGCGGACTCCGCCGCGGGCGTGGAAGTGAGATCGGAAAGGCTGAAGTTTACCAAAGACGGTCCACTCAGCATGATCCCGGACAGTACGATTCCAGCCACTTCGATTATCAGGCTAATTATCCGCGTGATTGACTGCCAGAAACCCTGGCGGAGTAGAAATACATCCAGAACAATGGATAAAATACCCAACAGGTTGATCCATGGCAAGTATCCGATAAAAGTATCTGATAGGGCGGGAATGAATATCCAACTGCTTTCATTAAGCATGGCATTAACGATCAGGAAGGGATACAGGTTTAGCAAAGCCAGCCCTAATAAAGTGAAAACGATCTCGAAGATCATTTCACCTCTTTTTAACTCTTCTGTATCAGGAACGATGTTCAGGGATGTCGGTTGAAATTTTCCATTGATTTCGCTAAAATCTGATGAAGGTGGCAGATGCTCCAACACGGAATTCAGGTCAGAAGGCTGCCATTCTTCATCCGTTACATTTAATTCCGATGGCGGAAGAACGCGCTCCAATACAGCAAAGATCAGAACGATACTACCAAGGGCTGCCGTCGCACCCCCAAAGAATTGCATGGTGAAACTACCCAGTGACTTGAGGAAGGCTGGATCAGCAAAATGGTTGTAGTATTGCCATAAAAAGCTTGCTAGAGATACAGCTAATAAGACACCCAATACGATTTTCACGACTGTCATGAAGAACGGATACAGTTGGGGTCCGATCAAATACCGGGTCGGAAGATACGCGGCGGCAACTTTGGCTGGAGAGCCATATTCTTTCAAGACTTCTTCGATCATATTGTTATCGATCGGTCGTCCGGTCTGTTGTGCCCGGTCTTCAAGCATATCCTCAAGTGTGGACCGGATTTCTGTTTGCAGGTCAAGGCGATTCTTTTGTGGTAATTTCCTGCCAATTACGATTATGTATTTATCCAGCAGGTTCATTTTTACTCCTTCCCTTTTGATAACAAGTGATTAAGGGTCGCCACCGTGTTGGACCATTCTTTCTTTAAATCTGCAAGAGCTGATTTCCCTTGTGAACTGATCAGGTAATAACGACGCGGTCGGGACTCGTCCATGATACGCCAATCTGATCGCAGCAACCCCTGCGATTCCAAACGGCGCATCAGCGGATAGAGTGTGCCCTGGTCGATGGCAAGACCCTGGTCCGACAGGCGTTTAAGCAGTGAATAACCATACTGTTCTTCTTCAAGCTGACTGAGGACAGCGATGGCCAATACACCGCGGCGAAGTTCAAGAATAATACTTTGGACTGGATTTTGATTGTTTTCCATAATTTGCCTATAATCATATTATACTGTATGCCATACAGTATAACAAGGTTTGTAATAATGACATATACTGCAATGAACTTCCCAATTGGGTTTGGGATGCTATAATTATCTTTGATATCATCACGCAGGAAGGATTAAGTCGTGAAAGCCAACTCCACGCGAGGAAAATTAATAGTAGTTGAAGGGATCGATGGCAGTGGAAAATCCACCCAGATCGATCTGTTGAACAAATGGTTGCTTTCCATTGGGAAATCAGTATATTTTAGTGAGTGGAACTCTTCTGATCTGGTAAAAAGCACCACACGTCTGGCTAAACGTGAGCATATGTTTACGCCGACCACTTTCAGCCTGCTGCAATGCACAGATTTCACTGATCGCTGGGAAAACCGCATCATGCCCATGCTGAAAGCCGGTGCGATTGTTTTGGCTGACAGGTACGCCTTCACTGCCTTTGCTCGTGATGTAGCGCGTGGTGTGGATCCACAGTGGGTGCGTACCCTCTACTCCTTTGCGATCCAGCCTGACTTGGTTCTGTATTTTCGTGTTCCATTAGACGTGGCTGTTGAAAGAATCACCTCAGCACGGTCCAAAATAAAATTTTATGAAGCTGGAATGGACCTGGGTTTATCAGATAACAAAATCACCAGTTTCCGCCTGTTCCAGCAACGTATCGTGGATGAATATGACCATATGGTTGATGAGTACCAGTTTACGGTGATTGACGGCACCCAACCGGTACAGGCGCAGCAAAAGACTGTACGTGCGATTGTTAAAAAGCAGTTGCAAGGTTGGCAGGGGCTACTAACACCGTTGGAGGCAGTACGACGCAATACCCGTCAAAGTAAGGCCATTGCGACTGGTTTGCCAGATACGATTGAAGGGGAGCCATCATGACAAAAGCGAGATTCTTTGGGGCTGGATTCCCGTACAATCCGCTTGAGGAATATCCCGGCAAGCTGGTGGTTCTCGAAGGGACAGATGGTGTTGGGCGATCCACCCAGATCACACTATTACGGCAATGGTTGGAAAAAGAGGGATTTGCAGTGTCAGACACAGGTCTGAGGCGTTCTCCGATGACCCAACCGGGTCTGGATGCTGCCAAACTGGGACATACACTCAATTCAATGACCATGAGTTTGTTCTATGCGACTGATTTTGCAGATCGGCTTGAAAACCAGATCATACCGGCATTAAAGGCTGGGTTCTTGGTACTGTCTGACCGATATTTTTACTCAATCATTGCCCGCGATATCATCCGCGGCGCCGATCCGGAATGGGCGCGAAAAATCTATGGTTTTGCTTTGGTTCCTGATTTGGTCCTCTACTTGCGTACAGATATTCAGCATCTGGTGACACGCATGGTACATGGCCGCGGTTTCAACTTTTGGGAGTCCGGGATGGATATCCGTTTTGCAGATAATCTGTATGACGGGTTTTGTCTATATCAATCGAACTTGATCGATCAGTTTGATCTGATGGCAAAAGAATTTAAATTTGTTCCAGTCGATGCCTCCCAATCGGTTAATCAAGTATTTGAAGAATTAAAGAAGCGCATCATTAAATTAATAATCTAGGTAGGCATGACATTAATAACCAATCCCGCGATCTGTAGTTATGGCATTGATGTCATACAAAAGAATCTGATTGCCTTTCGAAAGGAAATACCTGGTGTTATACAATCCAGGGACCTTGAATATGTTCACCGCATCCGAGTTGCCTCACGACGGTTTGCCAGGGCAATCGAGATCTTTGAAACCTGTTATCCTTCAAAGCGGGTGAAAAACTGGCTGAAGGATATTCTTCAGACCACCCGGATACTGGGTCAGGCACGCGACTTGGATATCCAGGCGCACTGTGTTAAGGAATATCTGCAGAATAGATCAGAAAAAGATACCCGAAGCGGTGTGAAGCGGTTGCAATTACGCATTGTTCAAAGACGCCTGCACATTCAATCAATATTGTTGGAAGAGTTGGACAGATTGGAAAAACGCAAAACCCTGCAGAAGATTGACAACCATTGCTGTAAACTTAAGAGAAATAATGGGGAGGCTGTTCCTATTGATTCTGGGAGCCTGTATGAGTTTGGGCATGCTGCGATACTGACACCAATGGATGAGTTTCTGTCATATGATGAATTTGTCGATCAAATCGAGGCGGTCAAGGAATTGCATGCCATGCGTATTGCGGCGAAGATGTTACGCTACACTATGGAATGCTTTACCAGCCTATATACCGATGGTTTGACGGGTTACCTGAGTATTATGCACACAATACAGGATCATCTGGGTTTAATACATGATTGTGATGTATGGCAGGCAATGCGATTTAAATTCATTGAAAAGGAACGTCGTCGCAGTGAGAAATATTATGGCAATGATCGGGTGATGGAGCGCTTGCTACCAGGTTTGCAGGCTTTCTTTGAAGACCGCCAAAAAAAACGTGTTGAAACCTACAATGACTTTGTGATTTATTGGGACGAATTGCGTCAACAGCATATATGGGATAATCTCCGGACAGATATTTCCATAAACCCTTGTTTGATGTAAAAACCAAATATTATCGATCAGGAACCAATCATTGAGTGGTCTATGAGCAATCAGGAAAACGGTGATAGTAAAGCTACCAATATTCAGGAATACCGAACGCTGACCGGGTTAAACGAGCTGTCCACCGGCGACATCAGGTTACCGGTGGTGTTAACCCTGGCAGAGACATGTGCTTTTGAAGCCGGACATACCTATCAGGTCACCCGCCTGGCACTCTGCATATTTGATCAGATGAAATCTTTACACCATTTGGGACACATCGAAAGGTTCTGGCTTGAGTCCGCAGCCATTCTGCATGATATTGGTTGGGTGGATGGATGGCGTGGCCATCACAAATCCAGCCTGCGAATTATTCTACAGACACCCATGCTGCCGTTTACGACTCGCGAGCGGTTGATCATTGGTTCTGTAGCACGTTATCATCGTAAAGCGTTACCAGATGAGCAGCATGATCATTATAATGCTCTGGGTTTTCATGATCGTCAGGTTGTTAAGATCCTTGCAGCCATCCTGCGTATCGCTGATGGACTCGATACCACCCACCAGTGCCTGGTAAAGAACATCTTGGTGAAACTGTCAACGCGCAAAGTCGAATTTACCTGCCGTGTGGATTTACCGATTTCTGAGGAATCAAAGATGGCTTTACAGAAAGCTGACTTAATGGAAATGGTCTTCAATAAAAAGGTGGCTGTTACCTGGCAGATAGGAGACTAACCCTTGCCGATCATCACACTGTTGACCGATTTTGGGTCAAAGAATGGCTTTTCAGGTGTATTAAAGGGTGTTATTTGGAAAATTGCGCCGGGTGTGCAAATTGCTGACCTGACTCATGAGATTACTCCTCAAAATGTATTGGAAGGCTCGATTGCACTCTGGCGGGCAGCACCCTATTTCCCACCAGGGACAATCCATATGGCGGTTGTTGATCCCGGGGTTGGCACCTTACGCCGACCGATCGCTGCCCATATTGCAGACCACTTTTTTGTTGGCCCGGATAACGGCCTTTTCACTCCTCTGTTGGAACAGGCATATAGATTGGGCCAACCCGCAATCTTAATCCACCTGGATAAACCTCAATACTGGCTGCCGGTGGTGAGTAATACCTTCCACGGACGGGATATCTTTTCTCCAGTAGCTGCCCACCTGGCTTCAGGCATTGACCTGGAATTATTGGGTACACCCATATTCGATCCGGTTAAACTTGAGTTACCGAGGCCAATTAAAGTGCAAAAAGGCTGGTGTGGCCAGGTATTATTGATTGATCATTTCGGCAATATCGCCACCAACCTGAGCGGTGATCTGATCCAGGGGGAAAAGGACTTGGTGGTAACGATTGCAGGAAGGGGCATTCACAGATTGACAAACACATATGGAGAGAAACAAGCAGGTGATTTGATTGCACTGATTGATAGCGAGAATTTCATCGAAGTAGCCACTGTCAATGGCAATGCTGCAAGAACGCTTGGCGTAGTTGTGGGTGATCCGGTGGAGTTGCATTTTCAATGAAAAACCCTGTACCACTGGTCGTACGTAACCTGAGTTTCAGATACCAGCGCCGGTCGGAATATGCATTAAGGAATGTGTCATTCGAAGTCCACCCCGGGCGTGTGATCCTGATTGCTGGTTCAAGTGGATGTGGAAAGACCACGTTAATGCGCTGTATTAACGGATTAATTCCGCACACTTACCATGGCGAGATGGAGGGTGTCATCAAGTTATTTGGCAAGAGTACAGAAAACATGGGCATGGCCGAGTTGTCATGTAATGTGGGAACACTCTTGCAGGATCCAGAGCGCCAGATCGTTTCCAGTTACGTCCAGACCGAGGTTGCTTTTGCGCTTGAAAATCAAAGTTTACCACGCGAGAAGATACTACCGCGTATTGATGAGACTTTATCCAGAATTGGGATTCTGCACCTTCGTGATCGGGAAACGTTCTCATTATCGGGTGGTGAGAAACAAAAAGTAGCGCTGGCAGGGATACTGATCGCCCGGCCACGAATCCTTTTACTGGATGAGCCCCTCGCCAGTCTGGATCCCGTATCAGCTCGGGAAGCGCTGCAGCTCTTTCGGCGACTGGCGGATGAGGGTTTTTCCGTGTTGATTGTAGAGCACCGGGTGGACGATGTATTGGCGATAAATCCTGAAGAAGTCCTTTATATGGACCGGGGGCACCTTTTATATTGTGGAGATGTGAGGGGATTAATGAAGGTTGTGGATTACCGCAGTATAAAATTACCAGCTGAAATCGTATTTAAACGGGCACGTAAAGACCCAATCATCCAGTTCAAACCAATTTTGCCACGTGCCTCACGTAAACAGTTGTTAACCTTTAAAAATGTAAATTTCCGTTATGGAGAAAACACTCCCCAGGTATTGCATGATATCAACCTGAGTGTATATCCGGGAGATATCATTGCCATACTGGGACCCAATGGCGCCGGTAAAACGACTTTGGTTAAGCACACACTTGGTTTGTTGAAACCAACTTCTGGACAGGTGCTGCTGGGAGAGAGCGATACCCAAAAATGCAGTGTCGCCCAGGCTGCTCATATAGTGGGATATGTATTTCAGAGTCCTTCCCAAATGCTTTTTGCTGACAGTGTCAGACAGGAATTGAGTTTTGGCCCGCGCAACCTGGGTATGCGACCGGCGGAAATCGTAAAAAATGTCGAATGGGCGATCAAGACGGTAAGCCTGGAGGAGGAACTGGAAACCCCTCCATTGGCCTTGTCATTCGGACAGCAGAAAAGGATCAGCATTGCAGCTGTACTGGCCATGCGTTCGCGAATTTTGATGATGGATGAACCAACCGCAGGGCAGGATTATTGGAACTACACCGCTTTTATGGACGCAATCCTGCAGATGCCAGGGTACGAGGCGGTTCTGTTTATAACTCATGACATCGACCTGGCCATTATTTATGCCAACCGGGTCCTGCTGGTCTCAGATGGACGCGTTATTGCTGATGGCAAGCCAGAAAAAGTATTGGCTGAGGATGATATGCTTGCCAGAAGTCGGGTTCTTCCTTCGTCCTTATTGCGTCTTAATCAGAAGTATTTCCATGCAACCGGTCGATATTATCGTGCAGAGACATTGGCACATCGAATTTATAACGACAATAACTGAATTGAGTTACTTGTGTTATTGTATTGAGATGAGATAGTGGGAAGGAGGTGTAATGGGATTGGTATTTCGGGTAAGTGTGTGCGCATGGTTCTAATTATTTTATTTGTGGAGGATTCTAATGGCTAAGAAAGAAAGTAAAAAATCATTGTGGAAGTTTGGCACGCGAGAAGTGGTCTTTGCTGCAATTGGCGCAGCCCTGTATGGTGTGTTTGCCTGGGCAACCAATGTGCTGCAGATCCCTGCAGCGGCCAATGTCTCGATCCGGCCGGGAGTGGTCATCCCAATGTTCTTCGGTGTCGCATTCGGCCCGATTGTTGGCTTCATTACCGGTTTTTTGGGTAATCTCCTGTCCGATTGGTTCTCGGGATATGGATTCTGGCCGTGGTGGGATCTGGGCAATGGCCTGATGGGTTTGTTCCCCGGTCTGGTGGCCAACCAAATGACTACTTTTCGTGCTGCCAAGGATATCATCTTGGCTGAGGTGATGGCGCTGGTCGGTATCGTGGTTGGCATGGGTGTGGCTGCGATAAGTGAAATGTGGGTCTCGGGCATGAATTTTATCACCGCAATTGCGGCCAATTTCATCCCGGCTTTCATATCCAATGCCATCAACGGATTGATCCTGTTGCCAATCATCATGGTGGCGTACTCTGCCATCGTTAAAAGATCGGGACGCTGATCCCTTTATAAATATTAATATCTTCTCACCGGACTGTCTGGTCCGGTGAGAAGGATAATGGAATGCTGGTTCCGCTCACTTTTCGTCCGCATCATACCATCATCGAACGCTTTGATCCACGCGCGCGTTGGATCTTTTCGTTTTTGATGATGACCGCTATTGTCTATTATTGGGATATTCGTTTCCTGTTATTCTTTTTCTTTATCAGCTTTACCCAGTACTTTTTGGCACATCTGACCTGGAAGGAAACCCGCCGGGGCTGGACTTTCATCATCATTCTGATCAGCATGATGGTTTTGATTAATACGATCATCACCAGCGCCGGCACGATTGGGGCGGTGACACAGGGTGGTCATGATGTGTTCATCTGGAATGCCACTGTTCCATGGGTGGGTTGGAATATTCATTTTGGTCTGACAGCTGAACGACTCTGGTTCGGCTTTACCCAGATTGTGCGATTACTTGCGATTACCAGTATGTTCCTGGTTTTGCCCTTCACCATGGATCCGCGTTTGTACGGATCGACCTTTTCAGGCATGGGTCTGCCCGCCCGCCTGGCATACTCTTTCGACCTGGCTTTTCGCTTCATTCCCACCCTGGCAAGGGATTTCAATGTGACAATGGATGCCCAGAAGGCCAGGGGTTATGAGATGGATAAAGTGAAAGGGGGGTTGTTCAGCCAGGTCAAGAAAGTGGCGCCATTAATCATCCCGGTCACCATGAATGCCATCCTCAGTGGTGAAGATATCGCCGATGCCATGGACTTGCGGTGCTTTGACACAGGCAAGCGGACGTGGATCATTAAGCTGACCTATCGATGGTACGATTACGCGCTCATGATATTCAGCGGATGTGTCTTGATTTCAACGCTCATCATCAATCATGGATTAAATTTGGGGAATTTTTGGATGCCGGATTGGTTCCTGGGTTTGTTCCACAACATCAAATGAGAATCCAGCCACTTTGAGAGAAGGCTGGATTGAATCAATCGTTATCGAGATGTGCGTATTCTGGCGCGATTTGATCGATATGAGCCAGTTTTGGCAACATTAACCCAACCGGGACTACAACCTGGCCTTCCCTTTCATCGCCGTAAAGCATGACGCTTTGAGGGTTGGTTACTGCCAACCAGGCAGTGTATGCTGCCGCCAGGGCATCCAACTCAGCTGGAAGATACACTTCTTTTAATGGGAGGATGCCATTACGCAGGCGGTATCGGGTGACCTCCTCAAAAAAGCGCATAGGATCTGGAATATCAATGTCCTTGTCATTCAACAGGAGTTGCCGCTGAAGCCTGCCTTCCAGGCTTTTCCGCGGCAGTGGTGGTTCTCCACAAAGCAGCGTGAAAGTAGCTTGAGTATATACTTCCATCAATTGAAAGGGCCCTGATTCCTCCGGGTAATCCTGATAACCGAGAGACTTGAAACGATCAAATAATCTGAAACCATGCCGCATCCAGGCTGGACACAGCTCTTCACTGTTTGGCGTGACGGGATGCCCAAGATTGTGCTCGCGTAATTGGCGGTCAGCCATTCGACCTCTGACCTTCTTCACGGGGGATGTTTCTGGAAAAAAACCGGCTTGCGGATTTATCTGAGGCAGGCTTAAACTTGGTCGTCTGGGTGAATTGATGGCTGTCACAGCTGTAGATTGCCCGCTGGCGTACGCTTTCAAATCTTCAGCACTCCCCTGACTCAGGGCAAGCAGCTTCAGGTTCTGATCCAAAGCCGCATATGTCAGCAACCCCCGGCCTTTTCCAGGCTGAGGTGCGGGGTAAACGCCGATACAGACCATATGATCCAACATCATTGATACAGTTTAGCGCAATTTAAGACCAAATGCAATTATTGGATTTCAGTCTGGTGGCATTAACGAATTATCAGCAGATCTTTCTTGTCGTTTTCGTGTGGAACGAAAAAAGTGACGGGCTACCAGAAAGAGACTGACCAGCCAGGGAAGTCCCATGACCTCCAATGTGAGCCACAATTCGCGAAATTGTGCTGCGGGAAGCGGGCGCACCCAGAGTAATGGTGGTGCAGATAACAGCGCCTTGGTTATGACAGCAAAGCTGGTCATGTAGGTCAGAAAGGATAATCCAACCAATGGAAGAAGGGCAGCCATACCAATCAACCATACGACATACCACTGCTGAACCCACAGGCAGGTAACCAGCAGATAAAAAAGCAGGATTGTAAGTGCTGCCCTTGGGTAACTCATCCAGTTGCGATCGCGGCTGGCCTGCCAGGAAAAAAAGAGGGTAGCTGAAATCGTAATAACAGTAGCGATTGCACTAGTGGTTTGAGAAAGTGACACCAGGTCGATGTGATCACGCAGATGGGTATGTATGATGGCAGCAAGTGAAGTGGTATACATGTAAATACGAGATGACAGATCGATCGTTTTCCATCCAAACCAGAATGGCTGATAAGCAATAAAGACCAGCAGGGCTGTAGCCAAACCGGTTACAAGCATGTAACGCAGCCTTTCCTTCCGGTTGGCCAGGCTAACCAGAGAGATGACAAGGGCGGCCGGGATCACCAGTAAAGTAACATATTTAAAAAGTGCACCGGTAACCAGTGCAATAATGACAAGCGTATGGCGGTGATTGATCATGAACCAGACGGATACCAGAAGACAGGCGCAGATCGTGATATCGTTGTGGCCGTGACCGAAGGTCTCATATAAAACCAGCGGGTTGCATGCAAATAGCCAGAGTCCATTGAGAACGCGGGTTGGATTTTGGCGACGAAGAATCAGCACAATAAAAACGATACTGGCCACGTAGAACAAGCCCACAAGCATCTTAAATGACAGCACGTTACCAATCACAGAGTTACCGCTCAAGCGCGCTGTCAGTGCACTGATCTGTAACCAGAATGGTCCATAGGGAGAGATGGAATTCACCCAACCGACATGAGGATAGAAGGGATCAAGGGGGAACAGAGAGGCTGTATCCCGATATGGATTGGCATCATAGAAGGCCAGCATGCGACCATGCATAATGTAGTCGAACATATCCGCGGCATCATAGGGATTAAGGAAGAGCAACATGATCGATGAAAGCAAAGCTGAGCTGATGATGATTACCCAGACCATTCTTCCTTGTGCATGCCGGCTTGCCCAACCGCCAACAATATATGCAACTGCGAGAATCAGAAATCCGATCCGGTACAACCAGAGTATGGACGGTTCATCCTGAACCATTAATTGCAGGTCATATTTGGGTATGGTGATGTCTGTTAGAAGGAATGCTGATTTGACAAAAATCAGGCTATACACAGCCGGGCAGATGCACCCTGCAATTGCCAACCCGACAATGGGAAGTTGTTTAATGGCGAAAACATGAATTACTGTTTTTCGCAACTTGGTTATCAAGAGTATCAATGCAGCTCAAACAGCATCTGTGGTGTGTGGCCAATAAGATCCCGTTAATGATAAAGCGGATGATCTCATGACCATATATCCATAATCGATACTTTAAGGTTTGTGTAAAGCCGCCTCCTTGGCTGATTATACTCTGTGAAAAAATGCCCGCATAAGCGGGTGTATTCAAATACAGCATGTGATAGTCTGCCTTCCGGACAGGGGTGGGGTGATCACATTCAGCGATTTTTGAGTGGTATCACTCGTTGTCATCATCCAAACTGGCAAGACTCATGACGCCAAAAATCAGACTCACAAAAGCTACAACAATATACACAATACCCATGATAATTTCCTTGCTTCTGGTTGATTGAGATAACTACTCTTAATATAAGTAACGCAAGGAGTTAAAGAAAGTTACACCAATGTATGCTGGGGAGATTACTTTAAAACAAGCCGGGGCATCCATAGATGCCCCGGTGAGATGTGTTGTGTTTGTTTACTGTTGCGGCAGATACTGATTGAGCATATTGAGGTCAAAATCACCAAGCAGCGGAGTCAAGAAAGCGCCTGCAATTGCATTAATCAGGCTAAGGATGATCCCAATTGCAGACATGATGATACCGGCAATGGCCATGCTTTTGTTCGAGGTCTTCATACCGAGCACTCCCAGGATGATACCGGCGATGGCGATGGGACCACCACATATCGGCAGCAACCATGAGCACAAACTGAGAATGCCCAGCACAAGGGATGCGATTGCCAAACCGGGTTTACCTTGGGATGGTGCGGTTTCTACAACAGGGGGCAATGATTCAGACATTTGATTCTCTCCTTGATAGTAATATATATGTACTGGTTAATTCCTTGAGTAATTTGTCTTTTAATAGTTCAACTGATTCAAAAAATCCTGCCATTGAGATGGATCCTGTAATAAGGCAGTTCCCACGCCAGTCCAGAATATGATCGAAGCGGTTAATGCGCAAATGGAGAGTATGGATAATATCAACCCAGCAATGGCCAGCCCTTTTTTCGAACTCTTCAGACCAAGAATTCCGGTCACGATGCCAGCCAGGCAGGTCAAACCGAGGCAATAATTGACATAGGGCAATCCACTGCCACACATACTGACAATACCCAGGATAAGAGAAGCAATACCGAGACCTGGTTTATCATTCGCAGGTGTTTCAACAATGGGGGGTAATGAGTCAACAGTCATAATATCCTCCTGGATTCATGAATAACACAGTATAGCGAAGATTTGCATTAATCACAAGGGAATTGCGAAAACCTAATCCCTTATTTTCCATCTCCAATGCCCAGTGGTTTCCATTTGGAATCATCTGACCGCAAGCGGTGAGTCTCTCCTCCGCGAATATGCAGTTGATCGAAGCCTTCCGGTTTTATGGTCAAGGCGTCCCCGTCCAGCAGTCCACTGATACCACTCTGACCGGGCTCCAAACGTTTATTCTGGCAGTACTTACAGGTTGTTGCATCATGCGGTTTGTAATCCTGCGGCTCTTCATAGGTTGTGATGAAACCCTCATAATTCCGCAGGACGATCTTGTGGTCAGATGAACTGATAAGATAGGTTGGCATGATCGGGATCTTCCCCCCACCTTCCGGGGCATCCACACAATAGGTGGGAACAGCAAAGCCGGATGTGTGACCGCGCAGTGCCTCGATGATCTGTAAGCCTTTGGCTACCGGTGTGCGGAAATGCCCAGCCCCTTCCACCAGATCGCACTGGTACAGGTAGTATGGTCTGACGCGAATCCTGACGAGATCCTGCACAAGTTTGCGCATGATGTGCGGGCAATCATTCACCCCGGCCAGTAAAACGGATTGGTTACCCAAGGGAATGCCGGCTCGAGACAGTTTATCAGTGGCTTCGGCCAACTCTGCGCTGATCTCATTGGGGTGATTCACATGGATGTTCAACCATAATGGGTGGAAGCGTTGCAGCATGTCAGTCAACTCACTGGTTACCCGTTGAGGCATGAAGACTGGAACACGGGATCCGATGCGAATGATCTCGATATGTGGAATCTCGCGCAGCTTGGTAAGCAGTTCCTCCAATAATGATTGTGCCATGGTAAGGGGATCGCCGCCTGAAAGTAGCACATCGCGCACTTGGGGAGTTCGACGCAGATACTCAAGCTGCATTTCGAACTCGGCACGTGAAAAGGTTTCGGTTGGATCGCCGACAATACGTGAGCGTGTGCAATATCGGCAATATGATGCACATTGCGTTGTGACCAGCATCAGAACCCGATCAGGGTACCGATGCACCAACCCGGGCACCGGGCTGTGGCGGTCTTCTGATAGCGAGTCAACCATCATACCGGTAAATGGCACGATCTCGCCTGCAGTCGGTATGACCTGTTTGCGAATGGGATCCTGAGGATCGTCAGGATCGATTAATGACACAAAGTAGGGCGTGATATCCACCCGGAAAAGATCATGCGTATTCAACGCGCGAAATTCGCTGTCGGTTAAATGCAAAACTTTACCGATATCCTCAGCAGAATTCAAGCGATGGCTGAGTTGCCAGTGCCAGTCATCCCATTGTTTAGCGGGGATATCCTTATATAATGAAGCGCGTCGGGAGGGAAAGGTGTGTTCAGTCATGGACTTTCCTTAATTAATGGGAAGTTTAGTCAATGGTATATCAGGATTGTAAAGTATTGCGTAGGGTTGGTCAATGTTGGCTATGTGAGATGTGTGACAACGATGTGTACACCAATGCAAATCAGAATCAGACTGCCAATGATTTCCATTCGCTTCCCCAAAAGTGAACCAAGTGCGCCGCCAAAACGGGTTCCTATCAGAGAAAGAGCTAATGAAACCATCCCAATAATCAGGACGGAAATCAGGATGTTGCTATCCAAAACTGCAAGACTAAAACCGACAGCCATTGCATCCAGGCTGGTTGCCAGACTCAGGAGGATGAGCGTTGTTCCACGAGTTGGATCCCCGCGATGACTCTCCTGTTTCGGGTTGAACCCGGATATGATCATGCGAATACCAACGAAAGCCAGAAGGCCGAATGCCAGCCAGTGATCGAAATCCGAAATTAAAGTCACAATTTGCGTTCCGGCCACCCAACCCAGCACTGTCATGGCCGCCTGGAAAAGCCCAAGATGAAGTGCCAGGCGGATTCGGCAATGCCAGTTGGTGCTGTAACAGGATGTGCCCACACCCAGTGATACTGCAAACACATCCATGGCCTGTCCGAGTGCGATCAGAAATAGTGATGATATGTACATGATAGCGTATTTAAGATTGAGTAATCTACCCCTAAATGTATCTGAAAGGTTTCGTATTATACCCGGCAAATTAATGATGGCTGGGCAATTGAGTGGTCATTCCTGCAAAATCAGGTTCAGAATGGAAATTACCCTTCGAGAGCGATTGCCTTCTAGGATGGTGACTCCACCTGGTTGACCCGATCGGTTGCTATGTTTCAGGAATATATTATGAGACTGAGTCGCAAACGGAGGATCGGGTTTTTCCTGGTCATCATCCGGATCACCATGTCTGTTGAAAATTAACAATGTATCTGTGTCTCGTGTGATTGTTGCACTCGGAATGGGATCATCGTTGAGTTCTTTATCGTACGTTGTGAACACTTATTTCTCCGTATAAAAAAAATCCCCATTATGAGGGGTGTTTTAGATAAGACAATATTGAAGAATTAGCTTAGTCTTTATGTTTAGCAGAGGTTGCCTCTGCGGATTTTGACTTTGTTGTGTCACTGGTCATCTTTTCAGGTGTGGTGACTGGACTATCAACCTTGGTGTTTTTTTCCGCCGTCGTGGAAGGCGCACCGGAAGGAGAACGATGGTCCGTAGCATAAAAACCTGATCCTTTAAATACAATACCAACCGGGGCGTAGACTTTCCTTAAGCTTTTTTTATTACACTCCGGACAATACCTCAACGCCTGATCTTCATATTTCTGGTAATAATCAAAGCGGATTCCACAATTGTCACATTGATAGGTATAAGTTGGCATATTTCATCTAACCGTAATATAGATCCATACTGAGCAACTATTATACCTGTTTAATTACTATTTCCATGTTAAATATCTGTTAACATATAAGATAAAAATATCATTTTGGTTACAACAGGTTGGGGGGATCCATTTCAACTTTCCATCCTTCCGGCAGTGGGGAATCCGAGATGAATTGTGCCGGATCAGGACCCCTCAGGATTAATTGCCATCTAAAAAGCCCTTTTTCACGTGCGAAGTAACAGGGGGCTGGTCCAATTAGATCAGTTGACCGTCGCTCACTCCGCTCAAGCCAAACCTGGGCTTGAGCTGCCATCTGATGCGCAGCCAATTCAGCTTGTTCAGACTGGTGATGGCGATATTCCATGCGCAACAGGTGCGAAAATGGTGGATAGCGAAGTTGACGGCGATATTCCTTCTCCATACGATAAAAGCCTGCAAGGTCATGTTGTGTGACAGCCTGAATGGCATAATGATCCGGTTGGTAGGTTTGGAGTACAACATTCCCACCCAGTGTGCTGCGCCCTGCCCGGCCGGAAACCTGAGTGAGGATTTGAAAGGTTCTCTCTGCTGAACGGTAGTCTGGCAGGTTGATACTGATATCCGCAAGGATCACACCTACCAGCGTTACCAAAGGCAGATCAAGTCCTTTGGCGAGCATCTGTGTGCCAATCAACACATCTGCCCTGTGTTGTGAGAAATGAGCCAGAATTACTTCATGAGCCCCTTTTTGCCGGGTGGTGTCATGATCCCAGCGCAAGGTTTTTATCTGCGGGAAGAGACTTTGGAGCTCACTTTCCACCCGCTCGGTCCCGACACCCAGGGCTTGGATCTGGTCGCTAGCGCATTGCGGGCACTTGTGGACCTGCTTGCGGGTATAACCACAGGAATGGCAAAGCAATTCACCCAGGGGATTGTGAAGCGTTAGTGGTTTGTCACAGTTCGGGCATTTCAGTGTCAATCCGCAATTACGGCAAAATATGTAGGTCGCGCTTCCCCTGCGGTTGAGAAAGAGAATGGCCTGGTGGTTTGCCGCCAGTGTGGCTCGTAAAGTCGATAGCAATAAACGGCTGAAGATTGAGCGGTTGCCAGCCTTTAATTCCTCACGCATATCGACCATGTGAATACCTGGCAATAGACGGGGCGACCGATTGCTATCCACCGGCAACCCGGTATCAGAAGTGGGGGATGTCATCTGGCTGTCATCAGATGAAGTGGTAAAAATTCGATTGGGTAATTTCAATTCGCGCCACTTACCTTGTTCGGCCTGATAGATTTGGGTCACATTCGGGGTGGCTGAACCCAGTATTACCATGGCTTTAGCCAAGAAGCCATAGGCTGCCGCCGAGTTTGCAGCGTGATAATAAGGCATGGCTTCTGATTGATAGTATGCTTCTTCATGGCATTCATCTACTACGATCAGGCGTAAATTCGGAAATGGCGTAAAAAGAGCTGATCGGGGACCGATTACAACCGAAAGAAGACCTGCTCGTGCCCGCCGCCAGGTATCATAACGCTCACCAATTGAAAGGCGTGAGTGGATGACCCCCACACGACCCGGGAAACGACCCAGAACCCTTCGGATGGTTTGGGGCGTAAGTGATATTTCCGGGATCAAGTAAATCGCCTGTCCACCCAGTTGGATGACAGCCTGGATCGCCCGTAAGTATATTTCGGTTTTCCCAGACCCGGTCACTCCGTTTAAAAGGATTGGCTGGATGGAGATTCCATCTGAAAGTGCAGAGAGGTCGTTCTGTATTTCATCCCATACTGCTTTCTGCTCCTCTGTTAAGATCGGAGTTTTTTCCAAGGGTACTTCATAATCCTTGAGAGGATCCCGCCACACCTCCGATTCACTCAGCAGGATCAGTCCCAACTCCTCAAGATATTGCAAATCAGACAGGTTGGCGCGGGATGCAGCATATACCCAGGCAATATCCACCGGCCACGGTTCGGCTGCCAGGAATTGCAAAACAGCCATCCGCCGTTCAACAACTTGTGTCTGATGTCCAAGAGTGGTTGAATACTCAGAGATTTTCTCGGCTGGGATGGCCAGCTGAGCAGTGCGGATATATTTAGGACGCACCGCTGGTGGGGGCAGGTGACTGGACGAGGTTACCAGACCCCTTTTCTCCAGTGATCTGACAGCCACTTTCCAGTTCTGGCGTGGTAGTGCCGCTTGTATTTGCCGACCACGCAGACTACCGCGTTCCCCCAGCAATTTGACCAGCCTTGATTCCAGCGGGTTCAATGTTCCTGCAATGGGTACAGGCTGACCAGGAACTGGTCGCACCAGTATATCCACATGCTGGCTGAGTCCCGGTGGGATCATCGCATCCAGACAGCACGATAGTGGAGCCAGGGTCTCCCGGGATAACCAATCCGCCAGCTTCATCTGGGCAGAGTTAATTACAGGTGATTCATCGACCAGCTCCTCCACCGGTCGGGTTTGGGCAACATTAGGTTGTGTAGCAATGCGGGTAACAATACCCTGTACTCGCTGGTTGCCAAAAGGGACAGTTACCATACTACCCGGAGTGACCCGGTCTATCAGATTTTCGGGGAGATGATAACTGAATGTTCCAATGACTCGAGGCACATTAACAGACACTTCCACGTAAACAGACATGCCTAATTTAATCACAAGAAATGGAATTCGGGTGTTAATTCGGGCCCAGAATGAGGATCAGGCTTTCACCACTGTACCATTCAATCGGCGTGGGGATTGGCTTGGATAGATACAAATAATCTGCCAGATATAACGCGGCCTGGTTCGGTCCAGTAAAGCGATCATAATCATCCAATTGCATCCACGGGTAGAAACGTGCCATGAGAGAGGATACGGTTTGTATGTCATACTCGAAGCGTTGGACGCTGTCAGGGTCCACGATGATGGGTTGATCAGTCAACAGGATGAATTGATCCGGTAGTTGCGCAATAACCTGTTCCAGACTGGTCAAAAAAACATCCGGATAAAGCTCACTACGGTCTTCAAAGGGCAGGTTTGCGGTGACATGGCTTAAATATGGATCGAAGGGATCATTGTCATCCATCAACCGTAACTTTACATAGGATGGACCGCCGGCTGGGATGATTGCCATGGGTACATCCTTACCGAATGTGCCGCCAACAATCAGGCGGGCTGTTTGCATATCTGTTCCAACTTGTCGACGGATATTAAGATAATATATCGTCAGATTTTTTCCAATAATGGTAATGGTTTCTCGATGGATGCCGCGATCCATTAACTGAAAACTTAAAGTGGCCGAAAAACGGATCACCTGGCCTTTACTATCCCAGTCAATATCTGTGATGTGACTGTAGGCCCAGTCGATGACCTTGTTGTTGACATCCCGTTTCAACCATAGTTGTGCTGGTCGCAATTCAGCAGGAGTTTCACTGGGTGTGGCAGTAGTGGTAGGTGGTGGGGTGTGGGTTTTGGTCGGGGTTCTGCTTGGCCGGGGGGTGACTGTTGGCAGGGGGGTAACGGTGACCGTGATGGTGGATGTACTCGTGCTTGTGAGTGTCAGCAGGTCCTCTGGTTGGTTGTTATTGCATCCACAGGCAAAAATCAGTGAACTAATGATGGTTAACCAGAATAAGGCTTGTTTGGGGAGTACAGGAGAAGGATGGTTTGTCATATGGAATCCAATGACCTGCTGGATTAGATGATTTTACTTACTACTTACCGGATCTTAGTAGGATTCAGGTATTCCACAATATTCGACACATTTGGCATGGTTGTCCCTCATCCATACACAACCGGATTCTCTTATCCAGTGATAATAAGTACTGCAGGCAAGATTTCATTACAATGAAACACCAGATGATCATTGGGATTTATATATTACTGCGGATGCATAGCCTACCACCGAGGATAGATCGCCTGTCACGTCACCTGACGTGGCGCGATCTAATATTGCCACTTTGTCTGCACCTAAACCGCGGGCGGTCCACAGGATTGTGGCGATCGCACCCAGTCCACAAGCAAACCCGCGTGAATCTGCCTCAACCCGATAAAGGTCCTCAGGAGAAAAACCATTGATGGCCTCTAACACCGCATCATCCAGTTGTTTTGCTTCTGATTCAGGAAAAAAATGGGATAAGTCAGAACTAGCCACAAGCAGTGTGCCCTCGGGTAGTGTCTTCAATAGTGCATCTGCCAAAATTCTGGCAACAGAAGGTGATTGATCACGCAGCATGATCGGTACCAGGTCGAACCCTTCCTGGAATACCCTTTGCAGGAAGGGAAGTTGAATTTCTAATGAGTGTTCCTGATCGCGGGGAACCGGTGTAAGGCCTTCCTTGATACTGATCTGGACTATCTGATCAAGTTGACTGATCAGCTCGTGATTAACAGGAACCATACCAAGGGGAGTAACGTAGGCATCATGAGCCGTGGTTATCAATCTCCCCGGGTGATACTGGTGCATGGGGGAAACCACTGCCACTGTATGTATGGGCATACCCTGCACCGACCGATAGGCATGCGCGGCCACCTTCCCGGAATAGTGATGCCCGGCATGTGGCACGGTGATGGCCTTGATTTCGCCTTGAACCGATGTCGGCAACACCGCAGACAGGTATTCATCAACTGAACGGCGTAATGCCTGCTCAGTACCTGGATACCAGGTTCCAGCAATCGGTGAAGGTCTGGGATTTTGGACAACACCCATGTCTGTATTCTAACATTAATGGCTATATGGTCTCACCTGTGAGCCCACAGGAGATTTGATTAAGTGTTAGAAGGCGGGAAGATAATCTTTTGGATTGACCGGAGTTCCGTTGTAACGTATTTCGAAGTGAAGGTGAGGTCCAGATGAATTACCAGTTGAACCCAATGCACCGATAACGTTGGTTTGCCAGACGCTTTGACCACATTGGACTATGATTGAGTCCTCCAGTAAGTGGGCATAATATGTCACAAAGCCGTTACCGTGATCGATTATCACCAGGTAGCCGTAGCCAACGTTAGACCAACCGGCATAGATAACAATACCGTTGTCAGATGCGAAGATCGGTTCACCGGACTTTCCGCCGAGGTCGATTGCATTATGGTTGGTTTCAGGCGACCAGTCATATCCAGTGATGGCATGTGAGATGGTTGGCCAGATGAACATCCCGACCCCGTAGGCGCCATCCTCGATCACCTGGCCACAGGCACCCGGACCAACACCACTGGCGGCGCCTGGATTGGCACGGGTGATGCTTGGCATCAGATTGACGAAAGATGCATACCCATCGGGAACAACCAACATCGTTCCGGGTTCTATGTTCGGGTTCGAAAGATCACCAATAGCTTCAAGACTCAGGTTATTTCCCGGATAATTGATGATATCCTCAGGGGCGACACCATAGAAACTCGCAACACCGTTTAGCCCTTCTCCAGCACTCCAGCGATGATAGGCACCTTCAACTGGAAGGATGTTCAAATTCATCCCCGGGGTAAGGTTTTCGGGGTCGTTACCCATTGTAAATCGGTTGGACCAGAAGATGGTTTCCGGTTTTAAAGTGAATTTTTCAGCAATTCCGAAAAGGGTATCGCCCTTCTCAACAATATAGGTCTGGATATCCGTCCGGCTGCGATTGGGGATGGTGGTATGAATTGATGCCTGACGGGTGACTCCTTCAATGGGATTGTCCACCAGGGGTATGGTTAATGAATCTGGTGAAACTTGTGTGGGAGATGAACTCATAAAGTTCATCGGGCCCCCATTACCGGTGGCAGCGCTAACTCGCGAGTTGACATAGAATCGGTTCATCACCCAGGCAATCAGGATGAAAAAAATAATCGAGACAACAGCTGTACCGATCTTTAATGCACTTTCGCCCAAACCCATGCGCACCAATTTCTCCCATAAACTGGTCTGGGAATTGCTATCGATATTTTTAGGGGAAGGTCTTTCTTCAATCATCCGCCCCTCATCATAATCATCCAGGGGCAGTATTTTTTTAACTGGCATTCAGATTACTCCAGTTTCATAATAACATGCATTTTTTATGTATGTCAAGTCAATAATGAGACCAGGATGAGAAAATCTCGGGTGATTAAATAACGTTAATGGAATTTCCCGGAATAACCCGGCCGATGTTCCATGCCGCTTGACCCAGTTGCTGTGTGCGCTTGAGAAAAGATGTCAGTTGTTCATCTGGAACTGCCAGTAACAGTCCGCCACTGGTTTGTGGGTCAAAAAGCAACAACTGCTGAACATCGTCCAGTGAATTACCAAAAGAGATATGCTTTGCGTAATAATTAAAGTTGTCACTGGCTCCGCCGGGGAAGCAACCGGCTTCGGCATATTTACGGGCATTCGACAGGAAAGGCACCTGGTGGTGATTGATCTGCATCCCAACTTGTGATGCCTGCGCCATCTCCCAGGCATGCCCGAGCAAGCTATAACCGGTGATGTCGGTGGCTGTAGTTAAATGAAATTCGCTTGCCAACTGGCTGGCAACCCGGTTCAGTTGTTTCATCCATGTAACCGCTTCAAGCACATCTTCTACAGCAGCTTTCTCTTGCTTCAAGGCAGTGGTGATCACGCCGATTCCCAGCGGTTTGGTGATTACCAGATGGTCCCCGGGTTTGGCAGATTTTTTGGTGAGTATCTTGTTGATGTTAACACGGCCCAGAACAACCAGGCCGAATTTGGGCTCAGGGTCACGGATGGTATGCCCACCAGCGATTATCACGCCCGCCTCACTGGCTTTTTCAGCTGCGCCGCGCAGGATGGTTTGCTGGATTTCCAGGTCCATGTCTGGGGGAAAAGCGGTGATATTCAAGGCCAGGAAGGGTTCTCCACCCATGGCGTAAACATCTGATATGCTGTTGGCAGCGGCAATCGCACCATAATCATAGGCATCGTCGACCACAGGGGTGAAGAAATCCGTGGTCAGAACCAGGGCGTATTCTTTGTCCAATTGCCAGACCGCGGCATCATCCGGATGATTGAGACCGACCAATAACTGAGGATGGTCGCTCTCTTTATATAATGTCTTCAGTGGAGTCAGGACCTGCTCCAGCGCATCCGCGCTCAGTTTGCCTGCTCAGCCAGCACAGGAAGCCAGGCTGGTCAGGCGTATCTGACGCCCACTTTGGCTTTTTGTCTCTTTTTTCATCACCTGTTCTCGAAAATTGAATTACCCGGGGTGTATCTTATATCAGATTCCAGACATGGTGTATTCGGATGCGGCTTTATAGTGTTTCTTCATCATCCGATGAATCAATTTCCATTAAATCGCCAGTGGCGATAAAAACCGTTCGTTCACAGATGTTGGTGACACGATCAGCCATCCGTTCAAGGTTGTGTGCGACCCACAGATATCGGGTGGTCTGGGAGATTTTCTTAGTGTCGTGTGTCATGGCTGATATCAGGGCTTCATACACCGTGGCATATAAGGCGTCCACTTCATCATCTTCCATTGGAATTGCATTTGCCAAACTGGAATCTTCATCAACAAATGCACCAAGTGCGCGATGTAACATATCGGTGGCCTTATTGGCCATTTTCTCGATATCGTCCATCTTAATGGGTGGGGTTACAGCCCCCAACTTTAGCATGATCTTGCAGATTCCCTTGGCGTAGTCACCCATGCGCTCCAGTTCGCCTGCAACTTCCAGGATGGCTGCCAGAATACGAAGGTCGTGAGCCATGGGTTGTTGTGTGGCGATTAAAATGATGATGGCATTTTCCAGGGCGTATCGTTTGTCGTTTATTTCTTTATCAGAGTTATAAATGGTATGGGCGGATAAAAGGTCACCCTTTTTTAAAGCAGTCACAGCCGAGATCATGGATTGCTCCACCATGCTTCCGAGGATCAACACTTCGTTTTTCAATATGAAGATTTCGTTATCCAGACCCGATCGCGGCATAATAATCTGCTCCGTATATATTCACCAGTATACAAAATCCATTATAACCAGATTGTCTTTACTATGAATACTATTTTAATAAACCATCGTTTAAATTACCCATAACGTCCTGTGATGTAATCCTCTGTTTGTTTTTTACGCGGGCGGGTAAAGATCTGGCTGGTTTCTCCATACTCGACCATTCTTCCAGCTCTATCCTCGTCCATTGTAAAAAATGCTGTGAAGTCTGACACACGGGCAGCCTGTTGCATATTATGTGTAACAATGATGATGGTGTATTTCTTGGATAGGCTGCGCATCAGTTCTTCAATCTTTAAGGTGGCGATCGGGTCGAGCGCTGAGCAGGGTTCGTCCATCAATATGATATCCGGTTTGACTGCCAGCGCACGTGCAATGCATAATCTTTGCTGCTGGCCACCTGAGAGGGACAGGCCACTTTGGGTGAGATTGTCTTTGACCTCATCCCAAAGAGCGGCTTGAGTTAGAGAATCTTCCACGAGTTCATCCAAGCTATCCTTGTAGCCATTGATCTTCGCACCCCAGGCAATATTTTCATATATGGATTTCGGAAATGGGTTGGGTTTTTGAAATACCATACCGATATGCTGACGTACAGAAACTGGATCAACATCCGAGTCATATATATTATGTCCGTGGTAAAGAATCTCGCCTTCTGAGTGGCAGGTCGGAATAAAATCATTCATCCGATTAAAAGCACGCAGTACTGTACTCTTTCCACATCCCGAGGGTCCAATAATGGCAGTTATTCTTCTGGGAACGATATTGAGATCAACATCCTTAACAGCACGAAAATCCCCATAATAAATAGCCAGACTTCTGGTGGAAATAGCCGCTTTGTGATTATTTTGTGGTTGGCTCATGGTCTGGATTGCCTTGAATAGTGGTTTCGCAGGATGATCGCCACAGCATTCAGCGATAATAACATAATTAATAAGACAAGGATAGCGGCAGCTGCAGTATTACGGAACTGGTCCTGGGGGCGCTGTGTCCAATAATAAATTTGAAGTGGCAGGGTGGTGAAGTTGGAAAAGATATTGGTTGGGTCTTTGTTAATAAAGCTGGATGCCCCAACCAGAATGAGTGGAGAGGTCTCTCCGATACCGCGTGAGATCGCAAGGATTGCTCCAGTCAGAATACCTGGTAACGCAGCCGGTAGTACATGATACCAGAGCGTCTGCCAGCGTGTCGCACCCACCCCATAACTGGCTTGCCGCAAAGACATGGGAACAGTACGTAATGCCTCCTGTGTATTGATGATGATGACAGGCAGCAATAGAAGACCGATTGTCATACCAGCGGATATGATTGTTCTGCCGGTGGATAGCTCAAGGCCGAAGATAGTGCCACTGGTCAAGGGTTTTAACACCCTGACAAAAATGGCCAATCCAAGAATACCGTAAATGATGGAAGGAACACCAGCCAAATTGTCGATATTGGATTGGATGATTTTTTTAAATTTTCCGGATGGGGCATATTCTTCCAGGTATATGGCTGCACCAATACCGACAGGAATGGCAAAAATACCTGCGACCAGGATAATCCATAAAGAACCAAGAATGGCTGTGCGGACCCCCGAATTTTCTGGTACGACGGACATTGACTTGATTAGGAATTGGAAATCAAGCCAGCTGTAAAAGTCAATTCTGGCTTCTGGATGATAAAAGTTGATTTCCTGATGAATTTCGGTGCGATTGAAAAGTGAAGGGATAAGAGAATAACTGGCAACAACTGTTGGTTTCAGCAATTCTTCGACAACCAACTCTCGAATTTCATCCACTTCGAGCTGATCGATGGAAACATCCTGTTGAATGGTTCGCCAGCGATAGGTTGATAAGTTCTCGGAAAGCAATTTCATCAATTCCACTTTATTCAAATCCTCAATGGGTTTTGGCGTATAAATCGATGGATCATACTCATACTCAATTGCTGCATAACCATAGGAATCATTGATGACATTTATGAGCATTACCATGAGTGCAAGGATCGCGATCAGGATCGAACCAAGAAAGATCTTTGACCAGTAACGGGCCAGAATTTGCCGTTGTTTAATGCCTGAATTTGATTGATAAGTTGGTTGAATGTAACCCATTATTCATATACCTCACGAAAACGGGATGTCACTCGCCGGCCGATCAAATTTAATACAAATGAAGTGGTAAATAATAAAAAACCAATTGCAAAGATCGCATTATATTCAGGTGTGTCATATGCAATATCACCACCGGAAATCCGGGCGATATAACCAGTCATGGTTTCAGCTGCATTCAGCGGATTGAAGGTGAAACTGGAACCCGATCCTGCTGCAAGTGCGACAATCATGGTTTCACCGATGGCTCGCGAGATTGCCAAAATGACCGACGCGATGATACCGGAAAGCGCGGCGGGTAGCACTATTTGAAAGATCATTTCAACCTTGGTGGATCCCAGACTGTAAGCTGCATCTCGCAGACTATGGGGAACGGCAAATAATGCATCCTCACTCATTGAACACACCAGGGGCAGAATCATGATACCCATTACCAGACCAGCTGATAGCATGTTATATATCTGCACATTGTCGTTGCCCAGTAGAGTCCTTAGCAAGGGCGTTATGAAGGTAAGGGCAAAGAAACCATATACCACTGATGGGATTCCGGCCAATATTTCAAGGATGGGTTTTAAAAGCCCTCTGGTTCTTTGCGAAGCATATTCACTTAAGAAAATGGCTGCGCTTAACCCAAGTGGCAAGGCAACCGATATCGCAAAAAAGGTGGTTATCAGGGTTGCGGTAACAAGGGGTATGACACCATATTTACCGATGGATGGTAGCCAGGTTGTACCGGTTAGAAAATCAACAAGGGTTACATCAGGAAGTAAAAAGAATAAAAGTGCGTCATGACCTAGAACGATAACCAGACTGATGGTTGATAAAATGGAAATTGAGCCACATATGAATAGTAAAACGTGGATGAAACCCTCTGTCCACCTTGGTTTCCGATATATGACAATATCTGATTGTCTTGGTAGGGGGTGATCCACAATACTCATATGACTCTCTTATAAAAAAAGATCTGGAGGAACAATCAAGTTCCTCCAGATCGAATGTCATTAATCCAATGCGTCCTCGAGGGCTTTCTTGGATGCATCGAGATCGCTTTGTTTGGCGGGGAAGTACCCAACCTTAGCAACCAAGCGGTTTACATTGTTGAGGTAATAGTTTATAAAAGCCGCAATTTGGGGTTTTGATTTAATGATGTTTGAATCTGAATAGATGAATAGAGGTCGCGCCAGTGCATATGTGCCAGCTTCTGCATTTTCCTGGGTGGGTAACAACCCATCAATGCTTATAACATTAAGCTTATCTGAGGCGTTCAGGTAATAGGCTACCCCAAAATAACCAATTGCGTATGGGCTTCCTTCAACACCCTGTACCAGCACATTGTCATCTTCGCTAAATTGGATGTTGGAGACACCCAGCGCCAGGGCTTTGGCGTCGTCGAAACTTTCCACCTTCAATCCCTTTTGGATGACCCCTTCGATAAAATACTCAAAGGTGCCGCTATCGGTGCCAGGGGTAAACCGCTGGATATCTTCAGCCGGCCAACTTGGATCAATGTCAGACCATAAGACGGCGTTGCTGCTGCCAAAAATTTGTGCCAATTGGGTCAGGCTGACATCCGTTAGAAATTCATTCTCCTTGCTGACCACTATGGCGATCCCATCAATTGCTACTGTAAATGCGATGGGATTTCTGGCTGGTGTTAACTGTTGGCAGTTTTCAATTTCAGCAGTCTTGATTGGACGGCTGGCATTTGATATATCGCTTTCGCCGGTACCGCAAAAACGCTTGAAACCTGCGCCGCTGCCGATGATGTCATTTTTAATCTGCCCCTGAAAACCATCTGCTATGAAAGATTCAGCAACCGCCTCAGATAATGGGCCGACCGTTGAGCTGCCAGCCATATAAATATCTCCTGTTTGCATGGCCGGATCATAAGGATCCAAAGCCGCCGAGGCCTCGCCTGATGAAGTTGGTTCCTGAGCTGCAGGTGCTGTATCAGGGGTTGGTGCAATGGAATTACAAGCTGAAAGAGAAACGCTCCCCAGCATTATCATTGCAACGATGATCAAAATCGATTTTTTCATTTTCTTCTCCTTTTTATATTGATATAAGCATAACCGGGGTGTGTTAAGCCACATCCAAGGAGAAGTTAAGATTGTGTAAAGGTTTGGTAAAAATTTACTGCTTATTAACAGGTCGGGCAATCGGTAAATTAAAATAGAAAGTACTTCCTTCGCCAACTTTACTTTCAGCCCATATTTTTCCGCCATGAGCTTCCACTGTATGTCGCGCAATGGAAAGTCCCAATCCCGTTCCACTTGATGAGCGGGCCTTGTCGGTTTTGTAAAAACGCTCAAAAATTCTGCCAAGTAATTCCGGCTCGATTCCCAGCCCCGTATCGCGGATTGAGAAGCAGAGTGCGTCCGTTTTGTTTTTAACCGCAATGGTAATCAAACCACCAGGCGCAGTGAATTTGATCGCATTATGAATCAAGTTGACCAAAACCTGCTCGATAAGCCCGCCATCAACCTCAATGGCTGGCAAATCATCATCGATATCGGTTGAAAATGACAAGCCTGCCCGTTTCGCCTGCATTTGCATGCGCTCAACGGTCTGGATAACCAAATCCTTGGTATGGCAGGGTTTTTTATTTAAGGTGACTGCTCCGGATTCCAACCTGTCGAGACTCATCAGTTCATCAACTAGCTGGGTCATACGATCAATCTCAATTTCCATGTGCGTCAGGAAACGCTTGGAATTAACTTGATCATTCAGGGCTCCCTCCTGAAGGGTCTCAGTTATCGCTTTCATTGACGCCAATGGGGTTCGAAGCTCATGAGATACATTGCTGATAAAATCCTGTCGCACCATCTCGAGCCGGCGCAGTTCAGTTAGATCTTGAAAAAGGCACAGATAGAAACCGGTCTGTGGTTCATCTGGAGGGATGACAATGCATTGTAAAAAGGCTCGTTCCGTTCTGAGGTCCAGCGCTATGGTTTGAGGCTGGCCAGTGGATACGCATTTCTCCCAAAGTCGTATGATCTGATGATGACGGACAACTTCAGTGAGTGAACCCCCGGTTGTCTTATGAGAGTCCATACGGAAGATGTGACTTGCAGCCGGATTCATCAGAAGGATTTTCCCCCTGCTGTCTGTGATGATGACCCCATCACTCATACGTGACAGGATTGCATTCAGTTTGCTGGTCTGTGATTCCAATTCAGATATGTCAGACTGGATTTTTTTCGTCATTTGATGGAGTGCATCTGAAAGGATACCCAACTCGTCCCTGGTACTATGAATAGGACTGATAATGTAATTCCCGGAGCTGATGGTGCGGGCAGCATTCGTTAAATCATGTAATGGGTGGAGCAACCGATTGATAATTACAATTGCCAGTATTACGATCAGGATGGTGACCAGGATAACTCTAACGAGCATCGTCTTGACGATTTGATTTGTGATTGATTTCAACTGATCCATATGTGTTGATAGTCGAATAACACCGATGACCTTGCCAGAGACAGTTACTGGTTCCGCTACATACAGCATTTCTTTGTCAAGCGTTTTACTATAACGTATCTCAACACCTTCTTTTCCCCCCAAAGCCATCAGGATCTCAGGCCTGGCAAGATGGTTTTCCATCTGGTTTTGATCCGCCTCTGAATCCGCCAGTACCACTCCATCTGTATTGATTATTGTGATACGAGCATTAAATATATCGGCGTAATTTTGAACAGTATTATTCAACTCGTCAGATGGGTCATTGACACCTTTTTCCACCAGCCCAATTAAGATTTCAGCTTCGGTTCTCATGTTGCTTACGAGATCGGATATGTAGATATTCCTGGCTGTATCTGCCTGGTAGATACCCAATAAAACCATGCCACATATGACCAGAATAACGATTGGAATTGTGATTCGCCATGCAAGGTATTGCTTCATTTACCCCTCGAATCGATAACCGGATCCCCTAACTGTGATAATCCGCAATGGATTATCGGGGTCTTTCTCGATTTTCTCTCTCAGCCAACTGACATGTACGTCTACGGTTCTGCTGTCGCCGCTGAATTCCCAGCCCCACACATTTTCAAGTATTTGACTACGGCTGAGGATGTGGCGCTTGTGATTTAAAAAGTAAAGTAGCAAATCATATTCTTTCGGAGGAAGATTTAGTATGAGTTCATCAAGAGAAACCTCATGCCGACTTTGATCTATTTTTAAGTTACCGCTGATGATTGCATTATCACATTTATCCTTGGATGATTTCTGGTTCATTGTTTCTGTCATCAATCGTACCCGACGTAGGAGAGCCTTTACCCTGGCCATCAATTCGCGCATGCTGAATGGCTTGGAGATATAATCATCTGCACCGACTTCCAATCCAACCACCCGGTCAATTTCATCGGACCTGGCAGTTAACATAATGATGGGGGTATTCATCTCCTGCCTCAGTGTGCGGCATACTTCAAAGCCATCCATGACAGGCAGCATCACATCCAGAATGATCAAATCCGGAAGGAAGCTGTAAGCTTTATCGATAGCTGTTTTGCCATCTGATGCAGTTTCAATCACATAACCTTGTTTTTCGAGGTTATAGCTCAGGGTTTCCTGCAGTGGGATTTCATCCTCAACCACCAATATCTTTTCTGCCATGTTTCCTCATTGATTCAATAAATCCCGAAAATTGCCCGGCGATATCCTGCCGGTTGAAGTGTTTCCGTACATAGCGATAGCCAGCCTGTCCCATTCCCCTGGCCTGTGCCGGGTTGTCTGCGAGGTTTTTGACACATGCCGCCAGCGCACGAGGATTGCCAGGTTTCACGAAAACACCGCCGCCAGCGGCTTCCACCACCTGGCGGATGACCCCATCGATGGCCAGAATGACCGGCTTGGCAGCTGCCATGTAATCGAAGACCTTATTGGGGTAGGTGGTTTTATACAAATCCAGTGGTTTAAGGATCGCCAGACAGGCATCCGCCATGGACAGGATATCAGGTATGGCCTTCTTTGGTTGTGAAGGCATGAACATCACGTTGGCCAGTTTTTGTTGTTCTGCCCTGGCGATCAGTTTGGGTTTTTCCTTGCCATCTCCCACCAAAAGAAAACGGATAGTCTTATCTTCCCGCAATATATCAGCAGCGTCGAGTACTACTTCAAGGTCGTTCGAAAGTCCATGCGCGCCGGCATACAGGACCACAAACTGGTCCTGAAGGCCAAGCTTTTCCCGATATACTTCCGGTTCTGCCCGGGAAACGAACATGGCGATATCCACACTGTTGGGAAGCAATGTGACATCCTTGGCACCATGTGTTTTTACATGTTCAATAAAGCCGGGTGAGTTGACCACCACACGGTCGGCGTGCCGGTACAGAAAACCCTCCAGCCACTCAGACGCTGTGATTAAAAGACGGTTTCTCAAGACACCCACTGCGACTGCGAAAGCAGGCCATAAATCCCTCACCTCGAAAAGAAAACTTGCTCCTTTGAGACGTGCCACCAGCCAGGCGGTTGCCCCCTGGAAGATCGGAGGTGATGTGCCCCACACAATATCAACCGATCTGACCTGTAAAGCAGTGATGAAAGAAGTCACCATGAAACTCATAAATCCGAATACGCGATGGACGTAACTTTTATGCAGGGCATTATACGTATAACAGCGATGGATGGACAGATTTGAGTGTGGTTGCGATTTGTGTGATCTTTGATGCCTGGTAACCAGCTTGCCTGTTAAATAACTGATCGGGCTGGCAATCACTGTCACCTGATGACCATGCTCAACCAGGTATTGCGCCAGTTCAACATGGCGTGTGCCACCGGCTTCATCCAGGGTTGAAAAGGCTTGATGGATCAGTAGAATGTGCATGATTTATCTGCATCGTTCCTGTTTGTGGATTATTTCGGCAGTCGCCAATGGGTTGTTAATTGCATGGGGATCGACCCCTTCACCACGAGATGTAAAGCAAGCGCGGGTTCCTTGACCCCGTAAGTGCGCGAATACCACCCCCAGGTTGGATTTGTTTTCAATGATGTTGTCAACGCTGTTCCTGCCCGGTGGACCTCCAAATTGAATGCATCATTATCAGGATTTCTGATGGTAAACATTATCTTGATCGTTCCGTTTGGAGTAATCAAATGGAATTGAAGATCGTCAAGCTCCCACTCCCAATCCGGCAGTAACCATGCCAGACGGATGGTATGTACTGGTGTGGGTGGTACATTGCCAAACGGCAGCAAATCATCCCGGATCAGCCAACCTGGCTTATCAGCTGGTTTTGACTCAACTGTCCGCTTATGAAGTACTCCAAGGTGACGGTAGCCGTCCTGTATGGCGCTGATGGAGTGGAGTCGCCCTGACCGGTCTCGATGCATCTCCAGGTTGTGAATGTTGGCCTGCCTTAACCACAAAAAACGACCCGTACGGATCATCTGGTCTGTATCATCGACGGTAATTGTGTTATGTACAGCGGTGCGTGCCAGGGAGTTCTCCCAGGGGGTGGGATGGTTATAGCGAAATGTCCCGGCATCCAACGCCACATTCCATTTGTTCCACCACAGGTCCAGATGGAGTTGGTCTGCCTGCGAAGGCCGACCGTGGAAATAAGCCGCTTTCAAAAATGCACTTTGTTCTCCGTCTTTCATCGCAATCATCTGTTGCGGTGTGGGGTTGATGCCTTTTCGTTTTCCAGCAGGAATTACGAATATCGATTTGGCAAGCCTGATAATCGGCCGATAGTCCATGACATCTACTCCACCCAATGGCATGACATTTGCGCCATCATTGGATCCCATATTCGGCATGTGTCCACTATCCGACTGCATCATCTGATCCAACCAGTGAGTCGCTGAGACGAGTTTATCAACCACATCCTCAGGGAGGATACTGGAACCCTCAAGGTTGGACAAAGTCTTGACCCAGGTGGCAAGCTGAAGCATGAGCCGGTGGTAATTGATACTTTGCTGAATGTAGCTGCCATCGGATGCAATTTGATCGCGCAGACCCTGGATAAAGTATACCCATCCGGTTCGCTGCCAGCGGGGCGCGTCGGGATTCCCTTTTACTAACACACCGGCTGAGTACAAACCTGCTGCCTCGCTGAGCAGGTGATTGTTTTGTTGTGAGCGGGCATAGATCAATGTGGCTGTGATCCTTCGTGCATGTGCAACCAATGCAGTATCAAGTTGCGATGTTTTGTCTGTGGTGGAGTGGAGTGAATCGTGGAAAACCTGCCGCGCGAAGATAAATGCGATCAACCGCAGGGCAATCTCCTGACCGTTCATCCAATGAGGACCCACGTTCGGTGGATTGGCTTTCAGAAAGAAAATAACTTGTTCCCAGAAGAAGGCCGGATATTTTTCGTTATGAGTTAGATGATATGCCTGTCCAAGAATAAACACCCATGAAAAACGTGCCGGCTCCCAGATGTCTTTTACATCAGCTGATCCGATTTCCATCTTTCCTGATTCGTAACAACTCCAATGCGATTTGTGTTTTTGATTGAACTGGAGCCGGGTCGGGATGGCGCCGTACAATTGCACTGTTCCCCGGCATACTTCATCAGCTGTTTCGATGATCTGCCGCTTAATGATGGTGCCGGGGCGGGTTGCCTGCAGAAGTTGGTTTATATTCGTCGTCTCTTGAGTCGAAAACAGGCCCTTATTTTTAGGGTGGGAATAACTCGATGGGGGCGTGATCAGACGAAAGAAACCACTGATGTTTCCCAGACGGTAGATGATATTAAGGATTATCGGTTTGAATCCAAGTTCTTTAATCGCCAGAAGAGCAAGTCGAAAATTCATGGATATATCCAGTTACTTCAACTGCCCTTTCAGTTTGTTGTGTATTTTTTGCGATCTTTGATGGCACTTACGGCTGCGAAAGTGGCGCTTGTAACACCCAGCAATTGATCATATGGGATTGGTGGTTCTCCACCGGTAGCGATAGCGGTTAAAAAAGCAGACCAGGCTGCCCGGTGACCCTTATCCTGTCGCAGGAATTTTCGATATATTTTCCTGGAACCTTTCTGATACAACTCAAGCCTGCGGAAATCATCCAAAACAGCCACCCGGCCCCCACAGAAAACTTCGATACGTTCCTTTGGAAATGCCTTGTCACCGTTGGATAAATACATGATTGTGCCAAGGGAGCCATCTGAAAAGTTGAAAGTAAGAAGGATATTATCTTCGCTGTAGGTTCCGTTATCGGGCAGCGCCTGGGCGGTCACGTTTTCAGGACAGGCACCCACCAAATAGCACAGGTAATCAATAAAATGGCAGGCTTCGCCGATGATCCTGCCGCCACCGGTTTCCAGGTCATTGAGCCAATGATCTTTGGGGAGATAGCCTGCGTTAATCCTGTAATGGGCAATCAATGGTTCTGCCCGCTGACTAATGAACGTTTTCAATCGTTGTGAGAATGGCGCAAAGCGGCGATTAAACCCCACCATCAATACCGGGTTCTTCACGGATTTCAAAGTTTTCGTTATAGCCGCTAATTCATCTTTATTCATTGCCAGCGGCTTCTCACAGAAAACCCGTTTGCCGGCTTTCAAGGATGATATCACCTGTCTGGCATGCAAATTGTGTCGGGTCAGGATGGCCACCACATTGATGGCAGGGTCTTTGATGATTGCCTCGTCGGATGTTGTAGAATAACCATACCCGAATTTTTGGGAGGCATTTTGAGCAGATAATCCGGTGGCTGAAGCAATAGCAATCGGTGCAATTCCGCCCACCTTCTTGACGATTGGCAGGAATACCATCCTGGCATAATTACCTGCACCCAACACCCCCAGTGTGGTTAATCCTGTTGGTTGAAGGAGCACCGCTGGTGCACTGGGATTGATGATGCGTTGTCCACGATCATGGGCGGATTTTAACGCTGGATATTTGATCAAAACCCCAAGATAAGACTCCTTCTTTTTGTTGGTTATCAAGTCATATGCCTGGGATGCCGCCTGAATATCAAATCGATGGGTGATCAATGGGTGCACGTCCAACTGCCTGCTGGCAAGAAGCTCGAGGAAGGCTTCCAAATTGCGACCTTCAGTCCAGCGAATATACCCAACCGGGTAATCAACACCATTTTCCTCATAACTCTGGTCATAACGGCCTGGACCGTAAGAGCGTGAGGTCAGGAAAACGAGCTCCTTTTCATAATATGACTTGCGGGGAATTTCAAATCCGACAGCACCCACCGCAACGACTCTGGCCCGGTCGCGGGCGATGCTGCCAGCCAGAATGAGCGGATCATTGGATTTTGTATCTGCACAAACCAGGACGGCGTCCACACCACGCCCGTGGCTGATAAAACGGGTGGTTTCTTCTGCCTGTTTACGCAAGCAAACCTGGTGACCGAGCTGCTTTGCAAATGAAACCCGAGCTGGGTCGATATCTATGCCAACTGCCTGACAGCCGGATGCGCGGGCAATGCCAAGTGTCAGCAATCCCAATAGCCCCAATCCGATTACGGCCAAAGACGAACCCAACTGAATATCAGCCAGCCGATAACCATGCATGGAGATTGCACCCAACGTGGCGAAAGCAGCTGATTCAAAATCAACATTGCTGGGAAGGTGTGCTAATAAATTTTGAGGCACGTTGGCAATTTCAGCATGGACAGCAAACCCGCCGCCTGCACAAGCCACGCGGTCACCCACTTTGAAACCTTTCAATCCAGAACCCACTTCGAGTACTGTCCCGGAGGAGGAATAACCAAGTGCCATGGGCTGCTCCAATTTATTGAAAGCAGCATCCATGGCGGTTAAAAGGCCTTCTTTTTTGACTTTATCCAGCATCTGGCGGGTCAGGTCAGGGCGGGAACGGGCTTTCCCTAGCAGCGATTTCCCTGCAAAATCAACTACCATACGTTCGGTCCCGGGGGAGACCAGTGAAATGGCGGTTTTGACCAATGCCGATTTATCTCCCAACGCTGGTGGAGGTACTTCTGCAACGACCGTCTTGCTTTTTCGCATCAATTGAACGACCTGTTTCATGAATAATCCTTGTAAATGGTTATCATATAGGTTGCTTGAATAATGTGAGGTTATAAAACAGATTATAGCCCAGTTTACGGATGGCTTAATCCCCTTCGATAGGTTACATTATAATAAAGTGAATATGCCAGTTGTAGATGAAAATGAGTAACCAGAAATCGACTCACCCAGCAAAACGAAAATCTGTTTGGTATTGGATTATCGCAGCTGCGATGGCTGTCATCTTTCTGATTTTGGCTATCAGAGGAGTGTCCTGGGATGAGATGATTCAGACGGTATGTCAGAGTGACCCGGGCCTTCTGGTGTTTGTTTTTCTGTTGATAACGATCAATCTTTTTTTCCGTGGTCTCCGGTGGGGAATTCTGCTTAGCGGGGAAAATCCAATCCAGGCGCTGACCATGTTTTGGGCCACGGCTGATGGGTATCTGGGGAATACGTTGCTGCCTGCCAGGGCCGGCGAGCTCATTCGTTCAGCCATTGTAGGCATAAAGACAGGCATTGGAACCAGCTATGTATTTGCTACTGCCATGACAGAACGGATTGTGGATGCTGTGGTACTGGTTCTGATCGGTTTGATCCTGTTGCCGGGTATCACCGGTTTGCCTGATTGGGTGCCGACAACACTTCATGTAATGGCGGTAGTGGGCGTTATTGGTTTGCTCGTGATAATTACCTTGCCTTACATCGAGCGAATGTTGCGGAAAATTCTATCAATCCTGCCATTTCCTGAAAGCTGGAAAACCAAGCTGGGTGAATTGCTTGGTCGCTTTGTGCTTGGTACCAGGGCTTTTATAAATCCCGTTCGTGCGGCAGGTTTCTTGGGGTTGACTCCCATCATCTGGATGCTGGACGGTTATATCACCGTCCAGGTGGCAAAAGCGCTGTCATTATCTCTGACATTGTCACAGGCATTAATACTGATGGTGGCTTTGGGTTTGGCCAGTGCCTTGCCATCCACACCCGGCTATGTGGGCATTTACCAATATGTCGCTACAACCATCCTGCCGGTTTTCGGCATGTCTAAAAGTGAAGCGTTAACTTTCATCCTTTTGTATCAGGGTATGGCTGTAATGGCATTTCTCCTTTGGGGTCTTATCAGCCTGCCGGTTTTGAATATCAGACCAGCAGCCTTGCGGCAGCTGGGTGAAAAGCAATCTACAAATGAAATTGATGTCAGTTAGAATTAATTTATCAATAATGGGGCTGAGATGATATTTACACAAACTGAACTGCCTGAAGTCATTTTGATCTCACCGGAAGTGTTTTCAGATGAACGCGGTGCTTTCTGGGAGGTACACCACCAGAACAAGTATGCTGAACATGGAATACCCGATACTTTTCTTCAGGACAATCAATCCATATCACGTAGGTCGGTCTTACGCGGATTACACTACCAGGTGGTTCATCCACAGGGGAAGCTGGTCAGGGTGGTGCAGGGCAGGGTCTTCGATGTGGCGGTAGATATCCGTAAAAGCTCACCGAATTTTGGCAGATGGGTTGGTTGCTTTCTGTCAAGCCGTAATAAACAACAATTATGGATTCCTCCGGGTTTTGCTCATGGCTTTTATTCACTCAGCCGATGGGCGCATTTATCCTACAAGAATACTGAACTGTATTCCAGCGAACACGATCGCACACTTTTATGGAATGATCCGCGTCTGGGGATCGAATGGCCTTTAATTGATGGCAAGCCGCCATTCCTTTCCGAAAAGGATGCCAATGCTGTAACATTGGATAAAGCTGAGGTCTTTGATTGAAGATGAAGAATATTTTGATCACTGGTGGTGCCGGATTTATTGGTAGTAATTTCATACGATATATGCTCGAGATAGATCCTGTTGTACAGGTCATCAATCTTGATTTACTGACTTATGCCGGCAGCATGGAGAATTTAAAAGACTTGCCTGCACCTGAAAGACATACATTTGTCGCAGGCGATATCTGTGACCGCGCGCTGGTCAATGGGATCATGAATCATCACCGGATCGACACGATCGTTCACTTCGCAGCCGAAACACATGTCGACCGCTCCATTCTCGGCCCAGCTCAATTTATTCAAACCAATATCGTGGGAACATTCTCATTACTGGAAGCTGCCAGAAAATATTGGTTGGATGAAAATGCCATGCCTGTTGACACTGTTCGTTTCCATCACGTATCCACGGATGAGGTGTTTGGATCCCTGGAACCCACAGACCCCCCATTTTGTGAAACGACCCCCTATGATCCCCGCTCACCTTACTCAGCTTCCAAAGCATCATCCGATCACCTGGTGCGGGCGTACCACCATACATATGGATTGCCGGTTACCATTTCCAATTGCACGAATAATTACGGACCTTATCAATTTCCAGAGAAATTAATCCCACTCATGATCACCAACGCCATGGCAGGCAAACCCCTTCCGGTATACGGCGATGGGCAACAGATCAGAGACTGGTTGTACGTGGAAGATCATTGTGAGGCCATTCATCACATATTGACAGGCGGACAGATCGGTGAGACCTATGCCATTGGTGGCGATAACCAGCCCACCAACATGACACTCATCAATCAGATATGCGCGATTTTGGATGAGCGATTCCCTGAGTCGCCCAACACACCACATTCTAAATTGATCAAAACGGTTGCCGACCGACCTGGGCATGACCGGCGCTACGACATGGATATCACCAGGATTAAGACAGAACTGGGTTGGAAGCCGCGTGAATCACTCGGGTCAGGTCTGACGCGCACGATCGAATGGTATATGAATCATGCTGAATGGCTCAATGCGATACGTGGCCGTGAGGATTTCAAAGGATGGGTGGACGCCAATTACAATGCAAGGGAGTCAAAAAAATGAAGGGTATCATTCTCTCTGGCGGACGAGGAACACGATTGTTTCCTATAACCATGGGCGTGAGTAAGCAGATGCTCCCGGTTTATGATAAACCGATGATCTATTATCCGCTGTCGATGTTGATGCTGGCGGGCATTCGTGAGATTTTGGTCATAACCACCCCGGAGGATCTGCCGGCATTCAAGCGATTATTGAGCGATGGCAGTCAATGGGGATTGCGCTTCACTTATGCCGAGCAGGATCAGCCACGTGGGTTGGCGGATGCCTTCCTGGTCGATCGGGATTTCATCGGAAAAGATGAAGTCGCGTTGATCCTTGGTGATAATATTTTCTTTGGTCAGGGTTTGCCAGGCATTCTAAGGAAAGCTGCCTCGATAAAAAAGGGCGCAGTGATTTTTGCCTACCCGGTCAAGGATCCCGAGCGTTATGGTGTGGTGGAATTCGATGACGACCAACTGGCTGTAAGCCTGGAAGAAAAGCCTGCTCAACCGCGTTCGCATTATGCGGTGCCGGGGATATACTTCTATGACAGCCACGCACCTGAGATCGCGAGTGCGTTGAAACCATCCCCCCGTGGTGAGTTGGAAATCACCGATCTGAACCGCGTCTATCTGGAAAAAGGGGAACTACAGGTTGAGGTGTTGGGGCGCGGAATTGCCTGGTTGGATGCAGGAACACATGAATCATTGTTACAGGCAGCCAATTTTGTTCAGGCGGTTGAAGAACGCCAGGGGATGATGATCTCCTGTCCGGAGGAGATCGCGTACCGGATGGGGTATATCACCATGGATCAGATGCGCAAATTAGGTGAATGTATGGTGAGCAATAGTTATGGTTCCTATCTGGTGCGATTAGCAAATACGATAAGGTAATAATCATGCGCATACTTCTTTTTGGTAAGAATGGTCAACTTGGGTGGGAGCTTCAAAGAACTCTTGCCTGTCTCGGAAATATATCTGCTTATGACTTTCCCGAAGTGGATTTCACAAAACCGGAGTATCTGCGACCGATAATTGATCAGATTGGACCCACATTGATCATCAATGCAGCTGCCTATACAGATGTGGATCAAGCGGAGAGAGAACCAGAGAAAGCGTATTTGATAAATGCGACATCGGTGGGTGTAATGGCTGAAGAGGCCCATCGTCGAAAAATCCCTCTGATCCATTTTTCAACGGATTATGTATTTGATGGTGCAAAGGGAGCCCTGTACACAGAAGAAGATACCCCCCGTCCAATCAATGTTTACGGCCAGAGCAAGCTCGAAGGCGAAAAGGGTATCACACAGGCAGGGGGGGATTACCTGATTTTTCGAACTAGTTGGGTGTATTCCTTGCGTAAGGGGGGATTTGTTAACAAAGTGCTCGAATGGTCACGCCAAAAAAAGACATTGCGTGTCGTTGATGACCAGATCGCCAATCCGACCTGGGCAAGAATGTTGGCTGAAATCACAGCGCATATTATTGGACCAGATATGGGGAGCATTCGTGATCATCCAGGCTTATATCACCTGGCAGGAAGTGGTTTTACCAGTCGGTATAATTGGGCAAAATCGATCCTTGAGTTGGATAGTCGCCGGAACGAACAAGTTTGTGAGAAATTACAACCTGCAAAAACATCAGATTTTCCTACCCTAGCACAACGTCCTCTTTTTTCAGCATTAGATTGTCAATTATTTTTGAATTCTTTTGGGACGCAATTGCCAGATTGGGAAGATGCTCTAAAATTGGCTATGGAGCAATAGGTACTTTAGAAGGCAAAAATGGGTCTCAGAACTCAGAAGGTCATCTTTATTGAGGGAATTATTGCATTTATCAATGAAAGCAAATTCCGATATACGCTAGCGAAATTTACTATCTAATCCATCATTTGCATAATATTAACAACCCGGGACTCCCAAGAATTCTGGTGAATAAATCGATCAATCTTTTCTGGATTAATGATCCTTGTCCTTGCCTTGCCAATTTGCATTAAAAAAGCATCACTGGACTCGGCTAGATAAACGGCGGGAATATACCTTAGAGGCGGTAGGTCAGGGGCGACAACAGGAACATGCATGGCCAGATATTCGTACACCTTTAATGGACTTGTCGCTTTGGTTACTTCCGATATTTTCCATGGGATGATCGCTACGTCGGTATAGGCCAAGTAAGCAGGCAGGCTGGTTTGAGGTTTTAAGCCAAGGAATTTAAGGTTCGGAAGTCTCTTGGGGCATTGTTCCCGATAATCACCAATGACGATCACGTTTGCCTGGTAGTAAGTACTGGCAATATTGATAAGTAAGTCCCAATCAAACCAATCCCCATATAATGCTCCCACATATGTGATTACAAAATCGGATTCAGGTAAATCCGTAGGCAGTGGATGTTTTTTTCGATGATCGAAAAGCCGCAAATTTACAGCATTGGGTAACAAGTGGACATCACGATATGAGAATTTTTCGAGTTTTGTTTTCAATACAGGAGCTGTGGCGGTTAATACATCTGATTTATCTATAATGGCCTTTTCAATATCCTGGCTGTACCAGCCCTCTCCCAGTTTGGAATCCCACTCATCGATCAAATCATAAGCGATGATGGCGCCTTTCGACTTTAATGCATCAATAATGGGGATCCATTTGGGGTGGGGCAGCTCAATAATCGCGCGGGTCGTAAATTTTGACAGGTCGATATCGTACTGATCACAAAAGGCGTTTACGGAGAACGAGTCGGCCGGGATGGTTATCAAATTAGGATGTTTGATGGAAATGGATAGATCGATGCTCTCGGACTTTGGATATATGTTCAAATAACAGACAATACATTGTTTACGAATAAGCTCGAGGGAAATCTGAGTGCTGCGGGCACCCCCACCGGTATCATCGATTGGTATCCCTGCAAGAATAAAATATAAACCTCTGGCTGACTGGATATGCCGCTTGATGACATCTTTACGGCGATATGCACCGCGGATGAAACCAAGGGCTTCAGCTGCAAGGATACCAATCACAATAATGACTTCCTGAGCAGAATAGTGAGCTTTCTTACTTGTTAGATAGGCTCGTAATATGATTAAAAGAAATACAAAAAATGACCCCGCCAGCAATAAGGGTGAGGTAATTATTATCCCGATAAGCAGCATCATCAGGCCGATTAATATGCCAAGGATTGTTTGAGATGAGACAATAAATGCATACCAGTAGGCAGAGGCACGCATCCCGGTTTCTCCATCACCTATTGACCAACGATACATTTTTTTCCAGTACTGCCAGATGGTTTTGGGAGCTTCCCAATCCACCAGTGCGTCAGGGCAAAAGGCCCAAGATCGGCAGGTCCGTTTAAGCTCCAGGTCAAAATAGGTATCTTCTCCTGTAAGCGTTAGCCATTCCGGATATCCTCCCGCTCTTTCCCAAGCAGTGCGTGTAAAGGCAATAGACACAGAGGGCGATAATATTTCTTGAGGATTTTTACCTAACAGCGATATCCATTTCCGCCAGCGATAAGGATTACCTTGATCGTTCACCGTGTCGTACCAGCCGCCACTGACCTCAGTCTCTGGTGCATGCTCGAAGGGAAAGATCAATTTTTCAAGCCAATCAGGGTGAGCTTTGGTCCCCAGATCCGTCACGGCTATATGTTCAAGTTTAGATGATTGGATCGCCAGATTCCGTCCCTGAGATATATTCAGCCCTGGCGAGCAAATTACTTTAAATGGAACAGGGCTGGAAGATGAAAGCGTTTTAAGAATCGTAACCGTATCATCTGTTGAGCCTGTGTCCACCACGAGGATTTCGTCAGGCAAACGGGATTGATTGGTTATCTGTTTATACCAATCGGGGGCTGTTAAAGCCTCATTTTTTGCTACCGCAATTAACACAACCGGTACCCTTTTCGTTTTGGTCATTTTGGCGGGGTTTATCCGCGGTTCATAACCGGGAAAAAGATCCTCGTGGTCAGTGTAAAGAGTCACCAATGTATTATCTTCGATGGAATAACCGTCATCAAATATCCGTGGATGCGGGATTCGTTTCAAACCCCAGGCAATAAGCCGTTTACTGTATCCCTTTAGCCGGCGTGTTATTTTCTGAAGAATCGTGGGCAGGTCTTGTGACATTATTTTATGGAGTAGAAGAATATTGGTATTAGCGGTGCTTATCGATCGTTGTTAGGATCTGCACTGCGCGCTGGTTCCAATCATTATCCCTGGCGGTTTGTTCTAATAGAGTAATATAGCTGGTATCCTTCTTCATGGCAAGGGCTTCATCCAGTCTTAGGGAGAACTCCTGCATATCCCGACCAATCAACACACAGGAGTATTGAAGGACTTCCCTGAGGGGTGTGGAAACAATCGGTTTCCGGCCTGCCATATATTCAAAAAGTTTCACCGGCGATGTTGACTCTGTTATTTTGTTTACCTTGAAGGGAAGTATGGCAACATCAAAATTGGATAAATAAGCGGGTAGCTCAGAGTAAGGTTTCGGACCCAAATATTTCACGTTTGGCAAGGCGTACAGCCCGCTTTGGGCAAGGCTTCCATCATGGTCGGGACCAAGTAGAACAAAATTAAGATCATGCCTTGCAAGTGCGAGCTGATGCATGAGGTCGTAGTCAAACCAATCCGCCAGGGCGCCATAATACCCGATAATCGCTTTGTTCTCTTTTTTGATGGCATTCATTTCAGCTGGTGTTATAGATGCTTTCTGGTTGGCAGAAGGATTGAAATGGAGGAAATCCACGCCATTCGGGACGCAGAGGGTGTCAGGCCGGGTCGTTATCGCGTCTTGATACAAGCTTTGGGCTGTGGCCATCACTATTTTTGCCGACCATAATAATCTGTGATGCTCTTCAACTAAAAGTCTTGGGTTGCCTTTAAAGGCGGAGATATCATCCAGATAATCGTAGATGATCTTTGGCTCATCGAATTTAATTAAATATTTCGCGTTCCAGGTGAGGACATAAAGGAAATAATTGGGCAATGCAGTATACAGTTCAAGCGGGCATGCGCTTAAAAACAACCGATTACCCAATGGTTTGATATATGGCTGAGTATGGTTTGATAACTGAGTATAAAAGACAAGCGCGCCTTGATGGGCCAGGGCTTTTGCAAGTTGTTGTGGTCGTTGAAATAGTTGCCTATCCCAATCAAGCGAAGGCAGGAATACGATCACCCCCCGGTTATCTGGATTTGCAGCAAGGATTTGGCGCAGTGTTGCCTGTAATACAGGATATTGTGAAGATCGCCAGGCATGGTATTTGTGGAGAAGGTTGGTTGAAGATTTCGTAGGTAACAGCAAACGTAATGATTTCTCCACAGGGGCATACTTTAATAGTTTTAATCCATTGAGGGCTTTGCTGACCAATATTTTGGGTGTGAATTGCATTATATTAAAATCCGAATGCCAGAGACGGATGAAAACAGGCAAATTATCGTAACGAACCTGATTCAAAAGAATTATATACGACCCCAACCAGGTCGTATAGATTGAATCCCTTTTACGATTCTATTGCATGTCTTTGATTATGAGACGGATAGAAGCAGGCTTGTTCACTTGCCCAAAATTTACCATTAAGTTGCTGGTATTGTTATTAAAAGGTTTAACGGACCGAATGATCGATCTGCATTAATTCGGACGGCTCGATATAAGAATAGCCGTAAGAGTTGATAGCAGTTTTGTACCCCTCATAGGCAGTGATGCCTGGAATATAGAAAGCCCAATCACATTCTTTATCGAAATTAAAATACAAGACTGCTTTAACGTGAGATTGCGCGGACAAAAATCCATAAGCATCCAGCAGCCATTGATTTTTGGCGGCATAACTCGGTGATCCGGGATACAGGTAAGATCCTGACGCAGTCTGGGCGATAAAGATCGGTTTTGTGGGTGCCATGGCGCGTATTCGATCCAGATAGAAACCATTGGCAAAGGTTGGGTTATTGAAGACCGTGAGTGGATCTTCCCATATACTGCCGGGTTTACTTGGACAATATCCAAAGTTATAAGCGCTGATCGCAACCACATCCACAACCGCATCGCCCGGATAATAATCCTCGAATAAAGGATCCCCGGGCTTTGTCCATCCATTTGGTGCGAACACCCATTTTACCGATTGCAAAGGCACACCTTCCTGGGTAAAAATGGAACGGAATCGATTAAAAGCGAGTATATAATTGCCGGGATCCCCTCCATAAGCTACCCACTCCCCCCCATTCATCTCCTGTAGTGGTGCAAGATAGACAAAGCGGGTCCCCTTATTAGAAAAATCCCTGACAGCCCTGGCAAACTGCTGGATATAGCTGTCAAAATCTCCAGCAGCAATTTGATAAGCTGTTACACCAGGTGGCGCTGGAAGATTAATAAACGTGGTATAGCCAGCATCCCATACCTGTGTTAATGGCACGGTTACATTCGCATAGTAATTCCCGCTAGCGTAGAGATCCATGAACGTACCCAAAATCGATGTCGATCGTCCTCCGGTGACCCCGGAAACCCAGGCATCCAGTGGCTTAAGCTGGGTATTGATCGTGTTTGTGCTTGGATATCCATTCGGATAGACCCCCGCCATCATGGGGAAGGGTTTGCCGATGATAAGAGGAAGATATAGATAAGAGTCAGCGACAGGAGGTTCGGCTTGGCCAATTTGTGATGGATCATTGCTTGGGATGGGTTGTGTAAAAGCCGAAACGGGTACTTGATTATTAAGTACCACAATGAGGGCAATGAGGAGAACTATCAAGATTCTTTTCGCGATGTTGGACTGGTTATTCATGTATTTTGATATCGAATAACGGCCTGGCAATGTTGTGATCCTGTTATTCTTCACCCTTTCCTTGCTTCGATTTTACCATATGGACTAGACCCTTGGCTTACAATTAGCTTACTATACTAGTACTAACATCATACCACCCATGTCACACCGCAGGCTATAATAGTCGCTTGTAAACGCCATTCTCATAGTATGTCGTCTGAGCGTGTAAAAAATTCCAAAGATCAACCTTGATGAGAATTCACAGAAAAGTATTTTTATTCGATAATCCCCAACCAATAAAGTCGTTTGTAATCACATCTGACACAGACGTTAAAACTATTGGTCGCATATAAGAGATTTAATGGATGGAATGATCCATCAGCATTAATCTTGACGGTTGAATATATGAATATCCGTATGTGTTGGCCGCAGTCTTGTATCCTAGGTAGGCATTACTGCCTGGAATGTAGAAAGGCCAATCGCATTCCTTGTCGAAGTTTAAATAGAGGATTGCTTTAACGTGAGGTTGTGTGGATAAATATTGATAAGCATCCTGTATCCACTGATCCTTCATGGCATTATTCTTTCCCCCGGAAATATCGTAACAAGAAGAAGATGCAGTCTCGGCAATGAATATTGGTTTTGTGGGTGCCATGACACGCAATCGATCCAGATAGAAGCCATTGGCGATGGTCGGGTTGTTGAAGACTGTAATCGGATCTTCCCATATACCACCCGAACAGTACCCCCAGTTATAGGCGCTGATCGCGATCACATCGACAACCGCATCACCCGGATAGTATTCCTCGAATAAGGGATCCCCTTGTTTTGTCCATCCATTAGGCGCGAAGACCCATTTTACCGACTGCAAAGGCACACCTTCCTGGGTAAAAATGGAGCGGAATCGATTATATGTCTGGATATAGTATACGGGGTCTCCTCCATAAACCACCCAATCTCCCCCATTCATTTCCTGTAAAGGTGCAATATATACAAAGCGGGTCCCGTAATTGGAGAAATTCTTGACCGCTTTGGCAAACTGCCGGATATATATGTCATAATTTCCAGCAGCCATTTGATAAGCTGTTACACCATCCGGTGCCGGAAGATTGATAAACGGAGTATAGCCCGCATCCCATATTTGGGTTAATGGTACGGTAATATTTGCTTTGTAATTTCCTCCACCTTTCAGATCCATGAATGTACCGAATATCGAAGTCGACCGGCCTCCGGAAATCCCGGAAACCCAGGCATCCAGCGGCTTAAGCTGGGTATCGATCGTGGTCGTGCTTGGATATCCTTTCGGATAGACCCCCAGCATTAATGGGAGTTCCTCCGGCTTTTTGACCAAAGGCAGATACTGAGAAAATGCTATATCCGTTGATTCGTTTTGATTATGATATGTTGGAACCCTGTTTGGATCAGGTTGTAAAAAAGCCGATACAGGTACCTGAGTATTAAGAACCATAATGAGTGCTGTGGCAAAGAATATTAACTTTCTTTTCGTTTTATTTGATTGGTTATTCATATCTATTAATTTCGGATAACGACCTGGCAATTCTGTGGTCTTGATATCCTTTTCAGGTATAGATTTTATCATTAATCTGACAGGGCTAATTATTCAATAAAAACCAAAAACACGAGCACCAATAATGTTACTTTGACATCGGGTCGCAGGTTTTGACTGTTGACGGTTCGCTCCACAATTGAAGCAGATCACCTGAGTTTTCAACAAAATATTATAAGAGATCTTGGGAAAAAATAATTTGTTCAATATACTCTAATTGATTGTCGGCGCTACATATACAATAGTAGTTAAAACCATTTACCGCCGCGTATGAATAATGATTTTACTCTCGATTTTAAGAAAAGGAACCACTTCTGCTGGCGGAATTTTTGCACGACTGGAAGTGCCAGTCGACGCATGGTGAAATAGAAATAAGTACTGGCAGGTGCGGGGGGCATGTAATCAATCGTATAAGGTTTCAATTTAGCCAATTCACCTACAGCCCGCATATATTCAACTGCCTGGCGGGCCAGGAGGCTGTTCAATTCATTTTTACCAGGTTGTTGCGGGGTCTTCAACCGCATGTTTCCCGCTTTTATAAGCAGTGATTCCATTCGTTTCCCCATGATATCTAAGTTGAATTGCGCTACCACTCGCTTACGACTATTCCTTCCCATCTTCTTGCGTTTCTCAGGATTGAGGATCAAATCCATTAAGACCTCTGCGTAATCCTCTGCTTCCTGGTCTTCCGTGCTGCGTTGAACCAGAATTCCGCAATCAGGAACCACTAATTCCTTTTGTCCACCAACATCCGCACCGACCGGGACGATACCGCTTGCCATCCCTTCATAGATTGTCAGAGCAATACCCTCATTTTCTGACGGAAGAAAAATGATATCCCCTGCCTTCATGAGATCTTGAACACGGGCTTGGGAGGTTTCGCCGAGGAAACGCACGTAATCACCGAGTTGGTGCTTGGTCGTATACTCTTTTAACCAACACATGTATGATCCATCGCCAAGCACCAACGACAGAAACGGCAAATGATTTTGTGCCAGCAGATTCATGGTCTTTGCAAAGACACGAGGCTGTTTTTGTTTTTCGAGCCTGCCGGCATATAGTATCAATACGTCCGAATCGGTGACCCCAAGTTCTTTTCTGATTTCAGTACGTTTTTGTTTATCAGGATACCAGGCACCGGTATCCACATTTGCAGTGCACACTTCAATCCGGTCAGCCCTCACACCTTTTTCGACCATCCAGTTTTTCAATTGATTGCTGGTGACAACACTTAAATCGAGTGAGGAATTAAACAGCATCGAAAGTTTGGGAAAACCGCCATCCATCCATTCAGGGGTGATGAAATGAACGTAGTCCAGTATGGGGACCTTCGGGAATCTGTTGCGCAAGTAAGGAAGCAACCGGTATGTTTCCTGACTGGCAGACAATAAAACAGCATCCACCTGTCTGGATTGGATGAGATAGCTTAGAAAACGGGGATAATCCTTCCACTCCAGGAAATTATGCATTGGAAAGACGTCAGGTGTAATGGCTTCATACTCATGTTGCCATGGATTATCTGAGGCCTTGGTAGAGGCAATGGTTAATTCCCAACCGAGCTTTGAAAGTTGTCGCATCAGGTCCAGGTTGAATTTTTCTGCGCCGCCTGTAACAAGCCAGGGGGCGATAATCAGTAATCTGCGCTTTTCTTTTTGAAGTCTATTAAGACAGGGAGCATCTTCTCTCATTGAGATAATATTGATGTCGACATCCTTGCTTATCCGTGGGAATTTGCCTTCCCAAAGCTGAGGATATCTTTGGCGAAATTCATTCCGCTTTTCCATTAGCTGATGTTCATGCAAACCTTCCCATCGGTCTGTGTGGCTTGGGCGGGTGCGATACCAATGCAAAAATTCATGAACTGAATCACCCCAATATCCCTGGTTCGCAGCTCGAACCCAGAAATCCCAATCCTCCAAACCATGGCGCATACTATCGTTATATCCACCAACAGCCTGGACGACTTCCTTGCGAATCATGATGATATGATTGATTAGATTACGATCAAGGTTATCTTCCTGATTTTGAAAGCCTGATGTCCAGAGGAACTTATGGGCACCAAAGCCAATGGAATACCCCCCGACAAAGGAAAACCGGGACCAGCTTTCCAAGAACCATAGCCACTTTTCTGCAGCTGTTGGTTCCAGAAGATCGTCGCTGTCCAGGTAGAGTAAATATGAAGTGCGAGCTTCCTGTGCTCCAGTGTTCCTGGCTGCAGACAAACCGCGGTTCTCACTATGGTCGATGACCCGTATGCGTGGATCCAGTTTTCGGCAATCTGCAAGAATATGTTTGGAAACCTCATCCATTGACCCATCATTGATGATCAGCCATTCCCACTGCTGAAGCGATTGTTGCATTACCGACTGCACTGTTTCCTTGAAAAGTCTGCCAGTGTTAAAAAATGGGGTGACGATTGACACCACCGGATCGGATTGTCGATCGAGCGGTTTATATAGAAATCGCGGTCTCTGGTTGCAAATGGGTGTATTGGAGTAGTCGGGATTCTTTGAATTCAACATAATGATTTCCCGTATGTAAGATGGGTTTCAGAAATCTCAGAAATTACGAAAGACCAAAGAGTAAGTGCCCATAATAATTGCTCGGAACTATATCATACAGTTACCTGCAAAAATGACTTGGCAATAATTCAAATCATCATCATATTATTTTGGGGCTTCTGACCATCAGCCCTCAAGTGAACATAGAGCATGATCCCTGATTTATAAGTGTGTATTTTTCAGGCCCGATATTTGGTGAGTTGATCCTCATGACAATCATAAACCAATTATTTGTTCTTTTGGTGTTTATCATTTTCCCTGTTGGTGATCATGCTCTGTGGTGGAGAGAACAAAAGGGGTATGGAAATCAGCGCAATCAAATATACTGCATAATGATAACGGAAGTTGGGCATAGCCAGTATTAAGCTAAAAGTGATCGATTGTAATAAGACCGGCAGTGATAATAAAGAATAACGAATATTTCGATTCCGTAATATCAATACGGCAGTGATTAACATCTGTAGATAAAGGAATAAGGGAGGACGCCATATAAACCAATTAAGAGAGGTGTCATACGAAGTCGTTATGACCCAATCAGAAATCCAATCGCGCAAGCCGGGGATTATGGAATCAGGTTCAATACCATATGGATTGGGATCGACCAGCACTTCCACATGGGAAGTATTGCGGACTTCCCCGGTTGGATCCCATATGATCCATTCCAATGATCGTGAGCATCGATAATCGTACAACAGTAAACCAGGTATGTGTTCTGACAAATTCATTGCAGCTTGGTAAACTGGTATCGACTGGTCTAAATCAGTCACGCGCCAATCAGGTCCCAAACCGTTCCAAATATCACAACTCCAGGTGGTGTTCGACAACTCGAACGCCGAGATGAGTTGATCAGCTTTACTACCCTGAATCGAGTAGGCAGCGATATCAATGACGGATAATGATGCATCAGCTAAAAACGTGGTTTTTTCTACTTTCAACAGACTATAGAGTGGACCACGAACACCAAAATAAAGGGTGGCGCATATCAACCCGGATAGCAGCCATGATTTCCATTCCCGGGGATAAAAAATAACGCAAACCAGGAGGGTGCCAATCCCCAAAGGTAATCCATCGTATCGCAATAGAAGAACCAAGGCGATGACAATTCCTAGTATTGCTGCTTTTTGATATCGATGGACCCAGCCCCCATTGGTGAAAACCACCAGTGCAAGGATCAGCGTCAAACCCATGACGGCAATACTGTAAGGAATATCCTTCCAAAGGGTGTTGACCATAGTGCCGTTCACCGGACTGACCGCAAACAAGAATGCCGCGATCCATATGACCCATTTTTTTATCCCCACCTTTTCGAAAAAAGCCAGCCAGGCACCGGCGACCAGAGAAAGGGCAATGATCTGGGCAACAGCAATCACTGCCGGAGATAGTGTGATGCGTGTCAGCAACCATAACAAAAGAGTATGAAAAATGGGATGATGATCATTGAACTGTCCTGTGAGTATTTGTCCCCATTGGACCATCGAATCCGCACTCATCATGCCGGGGAAGAAAGCGAGGAGATAGACACCCCAAACGATCGCCATTGGCAGTGCGTATTTAAATACATCTAATGGACTCTTGAAAGGTTTGCTGTTTCCACTATGACCTGGGGATGCTGTTGCTATCCAGAAGCTGACGAAATAAAGGACTACTCCGATTCCCATCCCAGTACTTATCCGGTATAGCAGGCGGATGGTCCAGATAGACACGTATGAATTCAATTCTCCGGGTGGATAGGCGATGGGAATATTTACCGATAACCAAAAACCTGCAAGGTAACTAAAAATACCCCACGGAATGGCCCAACGCAAGGGTAGTGGATGATTTTGAGATAGAACAGTTGCCAATATAAGTTTATGGACAAGGATCGTCATCAAAATGGTTGCAATGAGAAATGTTGGAATAGCGATGACCAATTCGTTGGTGGTGGTTTTGGGAAGCCAGAAAAATATGGCCATGCACGATATCCAGCTGACCAACGAGGATATAAGCCAGGCAGCAGGAAAGCGCATATTACGTGAATACTTACGCATCCGTCTGTCCAATCTTCTTGAGTGGTATTCCGCAATGATAACCAGTAATCAATATTATCCTGGAATTCATCCGTTTATTTTACAATCCGTTTTTTAATAGTTGTTCGAAGTCGTTCAATTGCAGGAAAAAATCCCCTTAATATATCGTAAGGTTTATTGAAAGCAGCTCGGACAGCATAATATAGATGGGCGCGCCCAGAGATTGTTGATAGATCATTTGTTGCCGTTATATCCGAAGGAGATCCGGAATGATGTAAAAAACCCAGGGGAGGATACCATATGGATGGATTGTCATATAAATAAGCCGGGCCATTTGTATTGATCAATCCAAACACCTCTTGAGCATATTGCTGGTAAAGAGTTAGATGCTTGGAACAAAGTAACTCATAAGCCATTATCTTTACGTTGGCTGTTACCTTATGAAACATGGAATGGCCCCGTATCCGATATTTGAAATGAGGTTCAGGGATTGCAACTCCACGACATCCATTATCGAGCAAGCTCAACAAGCTGTCGTAATCTTCCATGACCAGATTGAAAGTCGAGTCATTCAAGCCATAACGCAGGAAATCTGCCCTGCGATATATCAGCGCACTGGTATTTAACGGATTATGGACCAAGGCATAAGGTGGCTCAGGGTTCCAAGTCGGCCAGTAGTCCTGCGCTTCTCCAAAATATTCAGCCCAACAACCGACAAAGCTGACATTTTTATATTTGTTTAAAATATTCACTGCCTTCCGATAGAAAACAGGATCCATACAATCGTCTGCATCCAGAAATGCCAGGAATTCCCCTCTCGCAAGAGATGCACCCGCGTTTCTTGTTGCCGCAATCCCTTGATTCTTTGTTCGCTCCAAGCGAAAGCCATACTGATCGTGAAGACTGGTCAGCTCACTGATGCTTTTCTCATCGGTGCTCCCATCATCCATGACGATGATTTCATAAGGCAAGTCATGGAACCCATTAAATGAATTCAGGGTATCTTCCAGATAGTCTCCAAGGTTGAAGAAGGGGATTACCACACTTAGAAACCCTTTCTTGCCGGTCATTGCTGGATCATTAGGATGTTTGTAAAGTCGTTGCGCCCCACGTAAAAATGGGAAATACCGGCGGGGTTGCTGTCGATCTCGAATTTTTGCAAACACCGCTTCTTTCTTGGGGGCAACAACATCATAGCTGCTGATTTGACCTGATCGTGCCTGCGCTGCGGATGCCATCCGGTTATATTCAGTCGGATTAAGTTTGAGCAAAGACTGAACTTTATCAACCAGGTCCCCGGTTTTTTGATGGGAGAATACATAGCCACTGATCCCATTCTCTACCATTTCGGAATGGCCGCCGCTTTGCGAAACGATCACCGGACATCCGGCACTCATTGCTTCCAACACTGCATAGGGGTAATTTTCAAATATCGAGGGCAGGATCATCGCCCGGACCTGATTTAATTTCTGCTTGACAATCTGCGGAGATTGTTTTCCCTTCCAGGATAGTAAGTTGGCTTCAATGTACCTTCCGTACTTCTTCTGGAGGAGCTCACTCATATTACGTTGAAGCAATTCATCGTACCAATCATCACCCATTAAATATAAGGATTCGTTCATTCCAGCATCCCACATTTGACTAAAAGCAGATAACAGGAGTTCAATCCCTTTTCGACGTTCCAGTTTTGCTGCATAAAGAAACCCGTGCCGATCTTGACTCTTATTTCCCTGCCCCCCGTTAACTGGATGATTATAAGGATTGGCGATTACGAGGCTGTGATTGCGAACCTTTGGAAGTTCTTTCTCGATTTCATTTCTCAGGCAAACACTGGGATACACCACTGCATCAGCTGCGATGAATGAAAAGCGCTCCATTTCCCCGATCCAATAATCCGGGAAACGGAAAGATGGAGCCAGATCATATAGATTGCATAGATAGAGTGGGGTATGGGCAGTAACGAGAACGGGTAACTTGGCCAGGGCCTCATCCAGCAACCAACTGCGTTGGAGAATAAAGTAAGGCAGCCCTAAATATTCCTGGGCTTCGAGTGCATCCGGCAGTCCCTCTTTCCTGGAAAATTCCGCCAGAACCATTGCGGCATCGTAACTACGCCTGGCAAAGTTACCTAATGCGTTGCTTTGTGGATTTTGATTTTCACCAAAATGCACTACTCTCAAATGATCTGACCTGTTTTCGGTTTGCCAGTTCTCCAAATGAGATTTGGCTGGCGTGAATACAGTTAGATAATGTCCACGCTGGCAAAGCATTTGAACCGTATGATCGCAATAAGTTGAAATCCCACCCCCGTAATCCGGCGGATACTCGCCAGTAAGTAACCAGATGTTCATTTTAGTCGCGAGCCTTTTATAAGATTCATATTTCCATTATAAAGCACGACAGAGCTCACATGGCAGGTGTTAATTCGTAGAACAGCGGTTTATTGTAGCCATATTTTTTTTGCAGGTGTGAATATTCAATTTCCGGATAGATCCCGGCCTGGTGCAACATCTGGTAATACCCACCAGTATCTGCATTGCTCGGTTTTGTATGACTGGCAATTATGTCATCCAGTACAACAGCTTGATAGCCACACCTGGCAGCCACCATCGAGAGCGCCGGATCGATTCCCCAGCCACTGATACTTTGAGCGAACAGATCTTTTACATCCGCCAGGATCCGATTGGAAATAACCGGCATCATGATTTCCACGCCGTTTACCTGACGCCAGCCACCCTTGCCGGGATTATGGAACACCTGATATGAACACTGGGAGTCTGCCGAGAGACTGGGCTGCGCCAATTCCCAACCATGCTGTCGCACAGTATCAAATAATCGAGTCAGATCGCCTGGTTCAATGAGAATATCATCATCCAGCAGAAGTATGTATTCATAAGGTTCCAGGATCTGAGGGGAATTTTTCAAGATTTGATAAAAAGATGTGAATTTGGTACCCGGCAGGTCACCCACCTGGTGGAATTCAACATCGCACGGTATTTTTCGGGTGTGGGTTGGATCGTAATGATTTATGAGCAGGTCCCACGGCAGGTCTTTTTCCAGTTGCCTGGCTCCCCACAATGAATCCTCGCCACTTTGCACGTAAACCGCAAACGGTTTGGATATTCCCCGGTGATCTGCGATCAAGCTGGTCCTGGTCCGAGACCTGTACGCTCCTTGGGCAGCAAGCAGGACTCTTTCACTACGATAAGCGCCTGAAGCAGCCTCCCGCCCGCTGCGGAGGAAATGCACCAGGGCCTGTTCCCGGGGTACATGCTCTTCCCTCAGGTAGAGGATCGTGTTGAAATAGGGGCTGGGATCACGACCTTGTGAAATACCAGCGCGCACATAATCCGATAGAAGATCCGCCGGGTATTTGATCTCTGAGGCATAGACATGTTGGTACCAGGAAGTGTCGAAATAACCGCTGGCCCGGATTTCTGTATAAAGAGCAGCTTCCCGCTTGCGCTTTGTTAGAAATGAGCGCGCGAGTCGATATGGACGGGAGAATTTACTCGCTGCCAGACGGCTCTTTATGGTGGGTAATTTATGGAAGATATCCATATCAGGTGTAAATGGTTTTTTACTGCATTTTTCAAGTAAAGAAAAATGATACTGATAATATGACTTTACCAGTAATAAGGAAGGATCATGCCATATTATATATTGATAAGGTGTGAAACAGCCAAATAGATTAATTGGGATAAATGACCTGGTTCTTCTGTTAGATCAGGCGAAATGGTTGCCCCCTGGTTGGAAGATATCCTCCGCATCAACTGCGGTTCCAGTAAAAGAGATGTCATCCATCACGATGATCTCAAGCCTTGGGTAGTCTTGATTGATGATTGATTGCAATGCCGCATGAACGTAACGTTCATGGTTGTACAAGGGCATGATCAAGGATATGAGAGGAGGGTTAAGCATGATTATTTCCGAAGTAAGCTGGAATATGCAAATAGAGATCCATGCAATATTTGGATATCCATGTTATATCCATAGATTAATGCTAATCCTCATGGACTCAAAATGAGGTTTTTGTGTATTTACTATCCGTAAACTTCTCTCAAATACATTGATGTACGATTTGGTATGGATTCAATAAGCTGATTATGGAACCACGAACAAAATGACAATAATTAGAAATTACTAATACTCGCTGGATCATCAACTTCTTTGAACAACCAGGCGAGCCTGTAACCAATATTTCTCTGGATAATCCAAATAAGATATCACTTTAAAAAATGAGCGCCATTTCTTCTTTATATAATCCAGAGGGACAATCGCATCACCATAAACTTCATCCGTCAGGTTATCGCCACCACCGGTCGGAAGATAAGCAATCTCACCAGAATCAAATTTACTATACAGCTCTTTTGCCATGGGAGCATATTTGGAGAGACCACGAAGCCAGGCATTATCCGTATCTTCTGTTATGTTACATATCCTGTCGATGAAACCGCGCGGTTCGAGGGTCAGGCAAAACACACATCCCGGACGGGAAACGCGCGCCAATTCACGCATCCAATGCAGGTTCAATTTCTCAGGCAAGTGAGTGAATACAGAATAGGCCATAATTACATCAAAGTAACTGTCGGGATAGGGCAGAATACCTTCCGGTTCGATCAGGTCCAGATGACCGGGAACCCCGGTATCATGGCATATATCAATCGCAACCTGCAATGGGTCACAACCGTATAGATTTTCAACGGTGATGTCTTTCATGAAGAATCTCATAAAACGCCCCCAACCGCAACCAAAATCCAAAAACTTAGTCTGCTGATTTAAAAATATTCCACAATCTGCGACTTGTTCTTTAACATGCTTGTAATAACCAAAAGCTTCTTCCAGCGTTTGTTTATAAGAGCTACCCACGAACCTTGTTTGTACATTCGGGGGCGGAAATCCGGGGAAAGTTATGCCATGTATTTTCTGTTTCTTGATGCTCAATATCAATAATCCAAACCAATCCTCATCACTGAGTTTCCTTATCTTGTCTGATACCTGGAAATTGCTAGTGGTCATTCTAGATCTCCTTATTCTTGTTGAGATCAAAACCAAACCGCCCTAATTTACTTAAGTGGATAGTCAGTGTCGAAATAGCAGTTGAAAACAATAGGGAAGGTATTGATGGAATCCATATCCTGAGATAGCGGAGCATTTGGGCAGTTTGGAAGTAATATTGTGTTAACAATATTATACTGATACTCTGCCGGATAATCATTTAGTAATTCATTACCAGACTCAAGTTTGATATTACGGGCACCATGGTCTGACTGGAATATTATTATCGGAGGATTTTCAGGGTTACTTGATTTTAGTATATTGTCAATCATGTCCTTAAAGTATTGTATAGCAATAAAAATAATAACACAAGTGCCGATGCCAATCGGACAGATGATATGGTGCCCAACCAACCGACGGGTGTCCTCTGCTATCACTTCTGTTCTATCAGAAGATCCCTCAATCACTACAGCAAATTCCAAATCCTGATGGTCCTGCTGGATGATCGATTGCGACGCGGGAGATATTACACTTATAATTCTTGATTTGCATAGTCATAGAGATGATAGATTATTTCATTCATCTGATAGGTATAGAGGTTCACCATCATCGATACCACCATTAATCACACCATTATTTACAGAAGCACCGCTAACGGCAAATGGATATACTGTCACCGGTTCAATTTTAGATTCAAGGATCTTTTCGTCTTGATAAAGGTATGCAAACACTGCTGGAAAAATATCTTGCAATACGGTAATATCGTCATAGTTAGCAAAGTCTTCTGTTGGCCACCTAATCGCCAGGAAGGTACCAAAACGATCCTGGATGTCTAATCGAGAAATATCCGAAATATCATAGTCTGGAGAAGTATTGAAACAATTTTTGGTTAGATATGGACCATGATCACCAGCTACTATTACTATAGCCTCGGGATCATTCTCAGTTATTAATTCAACATCCTGTCGCATCTCCGAATTAGCAACTAATAACCTTTCCATGAATAGATCGGTTTCATTGGGCAGACAAGCCCCTGAATTTTGGCTGTGGTTTGGATAATTTGAGTGCATGTATATGAAAACTCGATCTTTATAAACACTGTTAAATAGTTCTTTACTGGTATTGAAGAATTGTTCTTGAGTCAGATCATTAAAGTTGATGTTGAGGTTAAATCTGAATTCACCAAGTAGAACCGCAGATATTAATTGATAGTTTGATGGCGATCTATGCTTGGGTATCGAATAATCATAACTTGAGCCTATTCCCTGAAACATAAAGTCAGACGGGAACACACCATAAGTCTTGTAACCATTAAATGTTAATATATTTTGAACGATTCCATTTCCCGACACGCCATTTCTAAGATCGCCATAAAAATCAGTCGAAACGTTAAAAACCCGGCTCATGGATCTTAACGAATCTGCACCAACTGAATAAGTATGGGGATATTGTGTAAAACCTTGTTCTAATAAGAAATTTTCCTGACTGGAGTTATCGATGCCATATAAATGCATTGTTTCATTAGGTACATATGCATCGTAAATTAGTAAATAAATATTTGGTGTATTTTTTAGTGTCTTATCAGAAACCATTGTTTCAAGAGGATTTTCTACAGAGGGGAAGGATACCTCTTTCGTTTTGTTGGAATATGATATGAGTTGCGTTGTGGTATTAGAGATGAAGATGAGCGAGACTCCAAGCTGCAGAATATGTTTGCCCTTTATGTTGTCCAAAAGCCAGGTAATTAGAAAAATGCCAGTGAAAAATAACAATTGAATTTTTAAGCTCCCCTTTCCATACCAGGAAAAGTATTGACTCAGTAATGCCATACTGTTGATGGTAGTAGCAAATGTTAAACCCATTAACATTATTATACGTGTTGAGCTGACGATGCTTAAAAGCAAGGGAAATGCGTAAACAATGAGGATCGAAAGGAATAAAAAGAAAGCGATGACAGATAATGCTTCAGTTAATGTCAGAATATCTTGATTATTGATTACATATTGAACAACTGGGGTTAAGGGAAGTAGAACGAGTGATGTATCAATACATGATAAATCCTCAATGGGATGATTAAATTCTACTGTCTTAACTTTGGTAATCTTTGTGATTGTAAAAAACACCAAATAGATTACGACCAATACTAGCAGCACATACTTCCACAATCTGCTGGCAAAGACCAGGTTTACTCCTGAGGGTAAATACTCAGTAGAAAAACAAATAAAAGAAAGACAATATGTGATCAGTGCTGCTAAAGGGATAATCACAGAAAGTAAAATATAATAATTATTAAAAAATTTATATTTCATTTATAGTTCCAAACCTTTCGCGCAACAAGATTATTAATCACTTCACTAGACTAACTGGAGCAATACACGGTCGTGTAGCAATGCAAGCGATTTATAGAGACTTTAACGTATCCATAGTGTCTTACAAGTAGGCATATCCATATTTGAGATCCAGCTCCAATAGTAAGTATGAATTAGTTTTTTTTCAACTTATTGAGTAATTATCTTTTTTTTGTATTTACTTTATTAATTATGGATTGAATCATATCATCCACAGTATTAAATGATAAGGCTTCTGTTTGGGTGAATTCAATGTCAAAATATATCTCGATAGCCGTTATAAGATTGATATGTGAGAAAGAATCCCAACCGCTAATATCGTTTGATGTTGTCTCTGAAGTTACATTGATCTCAGGGTTATTGAATACCTCTCGAAACACTTTATTTAGATCTTGAATAATATCCATAATGTTTAATATTCCTCCAAGGTTGATAGATCTCCCAGATCTTCATTAAGATATTTACTTCTCAACACCCTACGCATAATCTTACCGCTTTTAGTTTTAGGAATAATATCAGTAAATACTATTTCTTTTGGTGATGCGATTGATGATACTTTTTGAGAAACATGCAACTTTAATTTCATATCAGCAATTCTTATATCCTTTATTGAATCATTTATTACTACAAACGCAATGGTCTTTTCATATAAAACCTCATCAGGTACACCAACAACACCCACGTCCAATACTTCGGTCAATTCCAATAAGGCGGATTCAACTTCAAAGGGACTCACAAGATGCCCTGCAGTATTTATCACATCGTCATTTCTTCCGACGAACCAAAAGTATCCATCTTTATCGGTATAGGCAATGTCTCCGGTTATGTAATAATCACCGATGAATTTTTCTTGATATGATTTGGAATTTTTCATGTACTCAGAAAACATTGATGACCATGGTTTTTTTAAGCATAACAATCCTTTCTGAAGAGGAGGTACGCTATGTCCATTATCATCAAGAATTGATGGATTTATATATGAAAGTGGTTTCCCCATTGATCCGGGTCGTATATCAATTCCAGGTCTATTAGCAATCATTATGCTTCCGGTTTCAGTTTGAAACCACGTATCATGTATATCTTTCCCGAGCACTTTCCTTCCCCAGTCAATAATTGCTGGGTTTAACGGTTCCCCAACACAATAGATTCTTTTAAGCTTCATAAGATTAAATCTTGAATAAAAGCTATCATTATTCTGCATAAGCATGCGGAAAACTGTTGGAGCGGAATAAAGAATATTTACATAATTTCCTTCTAGTATATTCATCCAATATTCAGCATTGTAATTTCCCTCTGCTTGAATTTGTGTAATACCATTAACCCATGGTCCGATTATTCCATAGGAAACACCAGTTACCCACCCAGGATCAGCCGTGCACCAATAAACGTCCTCCGGTGACGGTTGAAATACCTCCATAAAGCTATCTGCGATATTAGTTATTGCCCCGTGAAGATGCTGAACACCCTTGGGCCGGCCTGTTGATCCAGACGTGAAATGAAAATGGGAGGGTTGCCCAATATCAATATTAGGAGTATCGAAATCAGGGCTAATTTCCGAAATCTCCTTCTGGATTCCAATGAATTTACTCGTGCTATCAGAGCTATCAATAATAAATACAGTCGGTGTTTTGGATAAATTACTAAGTATTTTTTCAATTTTATATAAGTATTTTTTACTTGTGATGATACATTTGGTACCGGAGTCATCTATCCTTTCTTTCAAGGTATCTTCCCCAATACTAGTAAATAGAATACAACAATTAATACCTACCTTTAGCCCACCCAGAAATAAGGTGAATAATTCCGGTATACGGGGTAAAAGGATCATCATTTTATCGCCAACATTTATTCTATATTTAGAAAAGAGATTAGCTGCGCGATTACTTTGAAACATGAGGTCTTTGAATGAGATCCGTTTTTCATCTCTCCCATAAGAAATCCAGATCAACGCCGGTTTATCACCATGTCCCAGCAATACCTGCCAATCAGTACATAAATATCCAATATTGTGATTTATTTTATCGGGGAGTGCCATTAAATTATCCTCTTCCGGTCTAGATTTAGAGACCGATAATCGTTTTGTTATCAATTGCAAATAATCATGTCTCTTCCTATAAAACGTCTAAAATTAATCACTGTAGATAAATGGTTTATAAAGAATTTAATAAATACCTAACCCTTAATTAATACAATCTGAACCAGAAATAAATTATTGGTTTATGATCAATACTTCCCATAAATACTTGGTACAAAATTTTGGCTTGTTAAAAAGGCTAAAGCCATAATAAAAAGAATGACACAGATAATATACTCTATCAACAAATAGATAGGTTTGCATTTTACATCATTAAATGGTTTTTTAATTACTATCTTTGCCCAATATTCTTTTATTGGTAGCAGTCCAATAAAGCCGATAATTAATACAATGATAATAGAATTATTTATTAAGGGGAGAGGTTGAGACATAGAAAATGGATATTGATATACACTTTGGTCAAAAATTATTAGCCGTTTAAAAAAGCGTAGAGCATAAACAAGACTATTAGATCTAAAGAATACCCAGCTGCCTAATATCATAATAAAGAAATAGAAACGTTGTAAAATAATAGGAGTCGCTTTCATTAATCTCCCATATTTTGAGTTTTCAAACGAAATGATCATGCCTTGTAATACTCCCCAAATCAGATAATTCATCGTTAGTCCATGCCATAATCCGGTTAATAGGAAAACGAAAATAGTATTTGATGTCTGCCTAAATTTCTTAACCCTTCTTCGAGAAAACTCCAATGGATAAAACACATAATCTCTGAACCAAGAAGTAAGTGTCATATGCCAGCGACGCCAGAATTCTGTTATATTCAGTGAGACATAGGGAGAATTGAAGTTTTCTGGAAAGTCAATTCCCATTATCTTTGCCAATCCAATCCCCATATCAATGTAGCCTGAAAAATCATAGTATATCTGGATCATAAAAGAAATGAGTAACAACCAGGCAATTGATGTTGGAAAGGCAGGTTTGGGTAAATTAAACCCAGCATTAACCACAGTTGCCAATTGATCAGCAATAATGACTTTTTTTGCCAACCCAATAATGAATCGCTTTGATCCTGCCTGTATGTTATCCCAGGGTGGATTCAGGTTTGAAAGCTGGGGGAAAATGCTTTTAAAGCGCGTGATTGGACCCATTGTTATTTTTGGGAACATGAAAATATAGGTCATGTAATCCCATATACTACAAGAAAAGTATTCTTCTGAACGTCGATAGTCAATAAGCGTTGATAACACTTGGAATGTGATAAACGATAATCCAACGGGGTACGAAATTATATCTAATCGTTGTAGGCCAGGAATAATATTAACAATTGCAGAATGGATCAAATTTGAGGTTGATACGGTTTTAAAGAATATGAGATACGATATGTTAAAGGTAATGGCAACGATGAATAAGATCTTGGAAAAGATAACATTAATATCCTTAGAATTGATTACCCGTAACACCCAGAAATTCAAGAAAATTAAAACTAATATACACAGGACATCGTATTTTTGAAACCAGGAATACAATAATA
>JAFGXF010000136.1 GCA_016936755.1 Anaerolineaceae bacterium
ATTGGTTGATATTCAGACAATACATTATAATGATGTTTCGTCCTATGGAGAAACGACGTGCCTAAACGATTAATCCTGGTGGCCGGCAACATTGGTGCCGGTAAAACCTCGCTGACCGAGCGCATCGGTGAACGGCTGGGCTGGCGCACAGCCTTTGAATCGGTGAGTGACAACCCCTACCTGCCGGATTTCTACAAAGACATGCATGCCTGGTCATTCCACCTGCAAATCTACTTCCTCGGCCACCGGGCCGACCAGCATCTTGAGTTGGCCGCTGATCAGCGCTCCGCCATCTGTGACCGCTCAATTTATGAAGATGCATATATCTTTGCGCGCGCATTGAACCATATGGGCAACCTGAATGAACGCGATTACCTGGCTTACCGGCGGCTGTTCGAGTTGGTAGTCAGAAACCTGCCCCCGCCGGACCTGCTGATCTACCTGCGGGCACCAGTGCCGGTGCTGATCGAACGCATTCACCGCCGGGCACGGAACATTGAAACCGGCATCACTTCAGAGTATCTCACTTTATTGGAAAGCTATTATGATGAGTGGATGGCAAGTTTCGATGTTTGCCCGGTTCTGACGATCAAGACCGACGACCTGGATTTTGTACATAAAACCAAGCATATGGATACAGTGGTTCAATATATCCATGAAAAACTCTCCGGTAAAGAAGAGATGATCTTCGGCACTTGAGCAACCCATAAACATCTCAACACATGTTATGCCTGTTTTTTTAGAAAAATTTCTGCCCCTGCTGGTTTATCCACTTGGTCTTGCATTAATACTGTTGGCATTATCTCTGTTCCTGCGGCAGCGATCGAAGGCTGAAACCTTCACGATCGTACTGGCGATCATGATCCTTTGGTTGTGTTCCACCCGCTATGTGGCGCTCTCATTGGTGCGGTCACTCGAGTGGCGCTATCTGCCAATGGAGCAGGTACCAGCCGCTGATGCTCTCGTGGTTTTAGGCGGCGGCACCGAATCACCCCAGTATCCACGCTCGATGGTGGAAGTGAATGCTGCAGGCGATCGGGTGATCTATGCTGCCCAACTCTACAAGGAGGGCAAAGCCTCTTTCATCCTGGTCAGCGGCGGCAGTAATCCCAGCCTGGATGCACGCACAAGCTCGCCGGCTGAGGATATGTCAACCATACTGGGCATGTTGGGTATTCCACAGGATGTCATCTGGGTGCAACCAAATTCGATCAACACCGCTGAGGATGCCCTGTATTCCAGCCGGATGCTGCGTGACGCCGGTATTAACCGTGTGATACTGGTCACATCTGCCATCCATATGCCACGCTCGGTGGATTTATTCATCGCGCAGGGTATTGAGGTCATTCCTGCACCAGTCGATTACACCGTCACCCAACAAGTGTGGGACGAACTGTGGGGTGGCAGCTGGCAGGAAATGATCATATCTGGTATGCCGAACGCTTCCAGCCTGGCACAAACCACAAATTCCATGAAGGAATACATCGGTATGTTCGTCAACAACATCCAAAACGAAGATTAATCTGCCAGGCAACTGCCACTCCCCATCGATTACAATTTACACATCCATATCAAAAAACGTGCAACCCATCCACGCACAATGCGTAGATAGGTTTAGAACGACCCAAACTCAGGAGTGCATGAAAGCAAATCCGGAAAGTGAATGGCTCGATCTGGCGATCAAAGGTGATGATGACGCCTTCGCGCATCTGGTACAAACCTACCAGACGCCGGTCTACAACCTTTGCTATCGCATGCTCGGAAATGCCGGGGATGCTGAGGATGCAGCCCAGGAAAGCTTCTGGCGCGCATGGCAGTATCTGAAACGATATGACCGCCAGCGCTCCTTTATCACCTGGCTGCTTTCCATCACAGCCCACTTCTGTATCGACCAGTTGCGCAAGCGGCGACTCGAGCTGGTACCGCTCGATGTTCTACCCGAAGAGGATGCACCTGATCCAGGCCTGTCACCCGAAGCCATATCCAGATTGCGCGATGAACAAAAACAAATGCGCAAACTGCTTGGCCGACTCGGGCCACAGGACCGGGCGGCCATCATCATGCGCTATTGGTACGATTTCTCTGAAGTGGAGATCGCTGCATCACTCTCACTGACAGTCAGCGCAGTAAAAAGCCGACTTCACCGTGCAAGGCGCGAACTCGCCCTCGGATACGATGAATGTTATGAAGTACCGGCACTCGCGGAAAGGAGACGCTATGAATCACCAGCCTTTTGAGAGGTGGCTGCTCGATGGAGCAGCACTCAACCCAGCACAGCAGGCACAGCTTCAGAAACATCTGAATAGCTGCAAGACCTGCCGCCGCCTATCCTGCAATCTGCCCCGCATGGAGCAGAAACTGTTTGCAACACCACCCGCTCAACCGCGGTCCGGTTTTGCACAGCGCTTTCAAAACAGCCTGGCAGCCCGTCAAGCAGCCCGGCAGCGCCGCCAGATCTGGTCGATGATATTTTCCGGCCTGTCTGTCGGCCTGGCGATCTACATCTACCAAATCCTGCCGGATCTATCGAGGCTGTCGATCGGCACGATTTTCTCTTCGCTGATCAACAACATCCTGACGTTGATCTCCTCGTTGCTGCATCTCGGGCAGATCTCAAACTATGTCTTGATGGGTATTCCACCTTCAATACCGCTGGCAGTATGGGTGAGCCTGACCACTGTCTTCCTGATCCTGAGTCTGATTTGGGTCCTGGCGTTGGGAAGGATCCTTGCGCCCAAAGGAGAAAAAGCATGAAACACAATTATCGAATCCCTCTCGTAATTTGCCTGGCACTCGTGGTGCTTTTAGCCACCAGCGCATTTACAACCACTGATTATCAAGACGACAAGGTCGTTTTCGGCGGCACGTACGTCCTGCATTCAAATGAAACCATCAATGGCAATCTGGTCATCCTGGGTGGTGCCGTTACACTCGAACAAAACTCGATCGTAACCGGTGACACCGCATTATTCGGAGGAACGCTGGATGCGGATGGGATGATCAGGGGTAACCTGACCATTATCGGAGGCGTGGTCAGGCTGACTGAACATGCCGTCATAAATGGAGATGTCTTCACGCTCGGCGGCTCACTCGAACGCGCCTCCGGTTCCCAGATTCTGGGTAATGTGAACTCTTTCGGGGATGCCCCCTTCAGCGTGGATATTCCGAATACAATTGCAGATCCAGAAATCCCGGTAATGCCTTTTTACCGGTCATCCGTCAGCCTGCTTTGGAAGGTCATATACTATTTCGGAATGGTGATATTCACCGCTGCAATGGCGATGTTGGTTGCATTATTATGGGCCAGGCCAACCCAGCGGGTTGCCAATGCCATCCGCATGAATCCAATCGGCACAGGCGGTTTTGGTTGTCTTACCCTGATCGTTGCCCCCGGCTTGCTGGTTCTGGTGGCCATCACCATTATCCTTAGCCCGCTCAGCTTGTTGGGAATGCTGCTGCTGATGGTAGCGGTCATTTTCGGATGGACGGCCATCAATCTTGAGGTAGGCAACCGCCTGTCCAAATTATTCAATGTCGCCTGGTCAGCACCCATTGCCGCCGGTATCGGCGCATTGGTCTTCAACCTGGTCATCTTTGGTCTTGCGATGGTCCCCTGTATCGGCTGGGCGTTGGTCAGCCTGGTGCTGTTGTTTGCACTGGGTGGTGTCCTGCTGACCCGCTTCGGCACACATGACTACCCCGAAGTACCCACTGCGAATGCAGTGACTGCCAGACCAGTTGGTGCAACTTCAGCATCGGCAATTCAATCGATGACACCGGTTTATCCTGAGGTGGTTAAATCAGCTGAACCACAGGTCAAGGCCAAGTCTGCAGCAAAACCGGCTAAAAAAGCCCTTGACGTTGCTGTAAAACCACCAGCCGAACCAATTGCGAAATCCAAAGAAAAAGCGGCCAAGGCGCCAGCCAAACCGGCTGCAAAACCCAAGGCCAAGGCTGTTAAACCACAATCGAAGGTCAGCCAGGCAGAATCCAAACCCGCATCGAAAACCACGGCAAAAAAACCGGCGGGAACTGGAAAATCAAAATAAACCAGGCGGGGTGACCCGTTTGATAGGAGAAACAGAATGAAACCAACACTATTTATAATCATCATCGTCCTGCTATTGACCACGCTGGGTTGCGGAATAACAGTCAACAACCCCAGGGTGGAGACCGGAGCAACACAGACACTGGAATTGGATGAAACACTGCCCAGCACAGCCGGTGTGAGTGAAGTGACGATTGAAATGGCTGCCGGCACATTGAATATCGAGCCGTCAGCTGACGATAAACTGAGCGGGCGTGTGGATTACAACGTGCCCTCCTGGAACCCAACCATCAAGCGTGACAGCGGCTCACTGACCCTCTCGCAGGGTCATGATAGAAACATCGGTAATATCACCGGCAACGACATTATTAACGACTGGGATCTGACTCTGGGCAATCAAGTCGTACTGGATCTGACCATCAATGCCGGCGCTTACAAAGGTCGTCTGGATCTGAGTGGTTTGAGATTAAAACGCTTGGAGATCAACGATGGTGCCAGTGATGGCGACGTCAAATTCAACGTCCCGAACCCCGAGGTCATGGAAAAGCTGGTTTACCGTACCGGTGCATCCAAGGTCAACCTGTATGGACTTGCCAATGCCAATTTTACCGAGATGTCCTTTGACAGTGGCGCGGGTGACTATCTGCTCGACTTTTCAGGCACACTCAACATGGATGCCTCGGTCGATATCAACAGCGGCGTCAGCTCATTGACCATCATCATCCCGGATGGCATGCACGCGCTCATCTATAATAGTGGCGCGATTACCAATGTCTCACCGGTCGGTACCTGGACAGTCAGTAATAATCGGTATGAGGCTGCCGGTGACGGACCCACCCTGACCATCAACATCGATATGGCAATCGGGAACCTGAAGCTGGTACATCGGTAAGCGTAAATATGACCCAATAGAGCCTGAGACGTTCTCAGGCTCTTTCACTTTTACCAATTCCACTTATAAAAAATGGAAAGTTTTGAGAGCCAACGTCGGCTGGGGGTGGATCATCAGCAGTGTGTTGTTTGGACTTGTACATGGTGTGGGATTCGATCAAACACATTTAACGTTCAACATAGCAGCAATGATCCTCACCGGCACGCTCACGCACCCGCTGTGAAGATACCCAACCATGGTCTTACCAACCGGGAAAACGATATCCATTTGATTTTCTGCGCATCGAATTGGGAAAAAAGGGTTAAATATATAACCGCACAGCCCATGTGCTTAAAAACCTCAGAGGAGTCAAACTTGGGAGCTGCCAGGGTTGGTTTCAACCATTCCCAGTACCTTTTTAATGGTACCGTTATCATGGTCTGGGATGGATGGCCTGAAAGAAATCTGGTCTCATTTCCAGGAAACTTTCCCATCGTCCTAAAAACTCCTTCATTTTTAATTCTGGAAAAACAAATGGCCTGCTGTCATATCGGGCAGGCATATCATTCCATAGAATAAGGAGAATAAACATGAAAACCGACTTTACTTCCTTGGTGCTGGCAATCGTGTTCCTGGTTTTGGCCATCGTCCTTTCACTCGGAATATGGAGTGAGATTTCATTGGCGCCAAAAATCGGGTTATTTTGTCTGGGTTTTGCATCTGGAATTTCGATGGGTCGTTATAACCTCAAGGGTTCCAAGCAATAAAACCACACCCTGTTTATTCATCCCAAACATAGTGGTGTATTTATTTGGTATGAATAGGAGTTCATATTTCCTGCAAACGCGTCGGTTGTATGATCAGCTCGATCGCCAATTTAGCCGGTCGGGTCTCCTCAATGCATGGTAGGGATACATCGACGTCATTGCTAACGCCATACTTTTCCCCAGGAAAGTGCCGATCGATTAATTAATAGTATTCGATCTGTATCGTTTCTGCTTTCCAGATCCCCAGCTCCTGCGCAGACTAATGAACTGACATCAGCTGCAGTGCTCCTTTCCCGTATTGCCAAATCCGACTTTGCGATAGCAATGCGACTGAAAGGAGCAAAAACAATATTCATCTGTTCCCCATTTCCTAACCCATTAAAATGGGCACTCTGCATCCTACAAATTACTTACAATATCATATGAATGTGTCTTTCTTCCTTGACCCCATTCGCAGCCTGTTATACAATTCTTCAATGGTATGATTACAAGGCATTGCCCTGTCAATCTGAACAAGTTCCTGCTATCTCCCTCTATTTATATTTTTAAGGAGTCATTATGACTGATTTCCTCTTCCGTGGCAGTCTGGTTGACCTCGACCCGGCGCTGGATGAACTGACGCGCCTGGAGAGTGAACGTCAGCGCCGCAAGTTGATCCTCATCCCCAGCGAGAGTGCTGCTCCCATGGCCGTCCGCGAGGCACTTTCCTCCTCATTTCAGAACATCTACGCTGAAGGTTATCCCGATGAGGAAACCCGTCGAATGAGTGAAGCCGAGATCCTCGACTATCCGGAGCGGTTGGCCACCTTCCGCCGCTATTCGGACCCCCGATATTACAAAGGTGTCGAATATGCTGACACGGTTGAAGCCCTCGCCCGCCGGCGGTGTGCTGAAGCGTTCGCTGCCAATGGAAAACGTGCTGACCAGTTGTTTGTCAACGTCCAACCGCTCTCTGGCGCACCTGCCAATAATGCTGTCTATACCGCGTTATTGGATCCGGGAGATACCATTCTGGGTATGAACCTGCTGCATGGCGGTCACCTCAGCCATGGCTCATCGGTCAACCGCTCTGGAAAACTCTTCAACGCAGTGCATTACAACATCGATCCTGTCACCGAGCAAATCGATTATGAGGCGCTGGCTTCACTGGCACAGGAAAAACAACCCAAAATCCTGATTGCCGGTTATTCCTCCTATCCATGGGTGCCGGATTGGAAACGCTTCAGAGAGATCGCCGATACCATAGGTGCGATTCTATTGGCGGATGTCTCGCATATTGCCGGGTTGATCGCTGCGGGTGTCATCCCCTCTCCGATCGGTATCGCTCAGGTGACAACCTTCACCACCCACAAGACATTATGTGGACCTCGCGGTGCCTGCATCATCACAGATGATCCGGCACTGGCCAAAAAACTCGACAGGGCTGTTTTCCCTGGTGAACAGGGTGGCCCGCACGTGCATGCCTTCGCCGCGCTGGCGTTGACATTTATGCTGGCGCAGACGAAGCAATTCAAGGAATTGCAGGCACAGATCGTTAAAAACTGTGTCACGCTGACGGATGCTCTCAAAGCGGAGGGCTTCCGCATCCCATTCGGTGGGACAGATACACACCTGACCAACCTGGATTGCCGCACCATCGCCGGTCCCGATGGCACAACCCTCTCGGGTGACATGGCTGCACGCATTCTCGACATCGCCGGTTTGGTGACCAATCGCAATACCATTCCGGGTGACCGAACCGCTTCCAACGCATCGGGTGTGCGGCTGGGCACTTCCTGGGTTACCCAGCGCGGACTTAAGGAAGCTGACATGAAAACCATCGCTGGTGTGATCGCCGGCTTATTGAAGACCGCCGTGCCATTCTCAGTCGATACGCGCCAGGGCCCTGCCCGGCGTGCCAAAGTGGATTTTGATACCCTCGAAAAAGCCAAGTTGAGTGTGCGGACCCTGGCCGAAAAGGCCGGGTCAGATGAAGAAACCCAAAATCACGGATACCCCCACTTCTTTTATATTGACGACCAACCTGCCACCAAAGGTGAATGGGTCAGCTATGACCTGTGCAGCCCGAAACTGGTTCAAGCCCTTCATTATATTTTCAGTTCCGACATATCCACACTCAAACCTGGAAAGAACCAGGCATCACTTTTGATCACCAGCCAGGGGAAACTGGAGTGTGGTTTGACCTGTGTGGACAATGATCATTACCGTGTGACGGTGCCTTCCGCAAAGGCCGGTCTGGCAGCAGCCTGGCTGCGGGACCTGTCGGATGGCTACACATCCTTCGATGATGACCCGACCCGCCGCATCCCGGGTCCAATGACCGTTCAGGAATCTGTGGAAGAAGCATCCAAACCACCGGATGGTGAGGCCATCGACCCGCTTAAACCCTATTACATTGGCATTGACAAGGGTAAAGGTCAACCGTTACCGCCTTTCAAATGGGAAGAAAAGGAAATCCCGCTTCGCAAGACTGCGTTGAATGAAACCCACCGTAAACTGGGTGCCAAGATGGTGCCCTTTGCGTGTTGGGATATGCCCGTCTGGTACAGCTCGGTGGTCGAGGAACACCTGGCATGCCGCCAGGCAGCCGGGTTGTTCGATGTCGCCCACATGGGTGTATACCAGGCGGAAGGACCCAACGCTGTGATCTTCCTGGATAGTGTGTGTGGTAACGACATCGGCGGTCTGGGTGTGGGTGAATCCTGCTATACACAGTTCCTGCTGCCGGATGCCAGCGTGATCGATGACTGCCTGGTATACCGGCGCGCCGAAGATAAATACCTGGTTGTGGTGAACGCTTCCAACGATGAAAAAGACTGGGCTTGGTTGAACGCTGTTCGTGAAGGCAAAGTAATGATCGATCATGAACGTCCCTGGGTGAAAGCCTTCGGACGCGAGGTCGTGCTGCGCAATTTACGTGACCCCAAAGCTGGTGCTGACATGCGCGTCGACATCGCCCTCCAGGGTCCAAAATCGCGTGATATATTACTCGCACTCGGCTGCGATGCGCCCACCAAAACCCGCATCATGACTTTGAAACGCACTGAATTATGCGATGCGGTGGTGGGTGGTTTTGATTTGATCGTCTCGCGCACGGGATACACCGGCGAGAAGATGGCCTTCGAATTGTTCATCCACCCTGATCAAGCCGTGGCGCTTTGGCAGGCACTGATGGAAAAAGGTTCTCCACTTGGGATGAAAGCCTGCGGGTTAGGCGCACGTGATTCATTGCGCACCGAAGCCGGGCTGCCACTTTACGGTCACGAAATGGCCGGGAACTTGAACCTGGGTGTGGCAGAAGGCGGTTTTGGCTCCTATGTGAAAATCTACAAGCCGTGGTTCATCGGCCGAAAGGCTTTCATCGAACGTGAGAAAACACGCACACAGGTGGTGGCGCGCTTCCGCTTCACCGAGAAGGGTGTACGCATGGCGCACAATGGTGATCCGGTGGTGGATAAGAAGGGCAAAGTGATCGGCGTGGTGACCAGCTGCGCGGTCGACAGTGAGGGCTTTTTAACCGGCCAGGCGCTGGTAACCCTTCCCATTGATGTGGAAGGGACACCCATCGCCATTTTCCAGAGTGCAGCCAAAGAACCCGGAAAAGCCCCTGCCGGCTTGATCCTGGGTGACAGGGTCAACCTGCCCACACCGGCTGTGATTGTCAGCCGGTTTCCAAAACGGTAAGGCTTTCCAGTCTGCGGGTGCATTCCAGCACCCGCAGACTTTGCAGAATTGAGTTCTGAAAATCTATTTTTTGGAGGTAGAATGCAAACACCTTGGGATTTCCGTTATGCTCAACGAACACAACGTATGGGCAGTTCGGCTATCCGGGAGCTATTAAAATTGACCGAAAACCCTGAAATCATCTCATTTGGCGGTGGATTGCCTGCACCGGATGTCTTCCCAATGGAGAAGATCAAGGAAGCCTGCAACAACGTCATCGACGAACTGGGCGCCGTCGCCCTGCAGTACGGTTCGACCGAAGGCTACACCCCGCTGCGAGAGATGATTGCGCGTCATACATCGCGCTATGCCTGCGAGGTATCCACTCAAAACATCCTGATAACATCCGGATCCCAGCAGGCTTTGGATTTACTTGGAAAGATCTTCATTAATAGGGGGGATCGTATACTGGTCGAGTCACCGACATACCTGGGCGCCTTGCAAGCCTGGAATGCATATGGCGCCGAGTACATCACCGTTCCCTCGGATGAGAACGGCATGGTTACCGAACAACTCGAAGATGCACTGCGCATCGGACCCAAATTCATATACGTCCTGCCGAATTTCCAGAATCCAACCGGTACCACCCTGCCGCTCAAACGACGTGAGCAGTTGGTTGAACTGGCTGATCGTTATGGTGTTCCGATCATTGAGGATGACCCGTATGGCCAATTACGTTTTGAGGGAGAACACATCCCTTCGGTCATGACGGTTGATAATCAGTACAAAGGCAATCACAGCAAGACTTACAATGGCAATGTGATCTACCTGAGCACTTTTTCAAAGATCCTGGCTCCAGGTCTGCGCCTGGCCTGGATCATCGCCCCACCGCAGGTCATAACCAAACTCACACAGGCCAAACAGGGTGCTGATCTGCATACCGCCACTTTCAACCAGGTGGTGGCATTTGAGGTCGGGCATGGCGGATTCATTGACGAACATGTCAAGACCATCCGTTCTGTGTATCACGAACGTCGGGATGTCATGCTTGATGCACTGGAGAAGAACATGCCAGCCAATGTCAAGTGGACCCACCCGGAGGGTGGATTGTTCCTGTGGGTCACCCTGCCCGAGGAAATGGATACCATACCCCTGTTTCAGAGGGCCATTGAAAAGAAGGTGGCTTTCGTACCTGGCCATTCCTTCCACCCGGATGGGCGTGGTAAGAATTCCATGCGACTCAATTTCTCATATTGCAAGCCCGAGTTGATCCGCGAAGGCATCTCCCGCCTGGCACAGGCCATCAAGGAAGAAATGGCGGCTGCCGGGAAAACATAAGTGAAATAAAATGAACCGGTCTCTCATTGTAGTGCACCCCGTTTGTTGGACGGAAATTAAGTAAGGAAAATGGACTGAGTTCTGTAAGCCACAGGGCTCAGTCCTTTTAGATTA
>JAFGXF010000137.1 GCA_016936755.1 Anaerolineaceae bacterium
AGGAATTACCCCTGGCTGTCACGCGGCATGCCACATCCAAGCTGGAAAAGGCTGAGGACCTGTTCCATATCGCCACACTCGGGTTCCGTGGTGAGGCACTGGCCTCGATCGGTTCTGTTTCACGCCTGACCATCACCACCTGCCCGCCAGGTGAGCAGACTGGTGCACGCCTTGTGGTGGATGCCGGCCAGATCTTCCCGGTTGAACAAACCAGTGCGGCACCCGGCACGGTAGTGCGGGTTGAGGATCTCTTCTTAAACGTCCCGGCGCGGCTAAAATTCCTGAAAAAGGATACGACCGAACGTACCCAGATCACGGGTCTGGTAACACGCTATGCGCTGGCATACCCAACTGTGCGTTTTAAACTGACATCAGATGGCGCTCCCACATTGCAAACCAGCGGATCAGGAGATCGGCGCGAAATCCTGTCGAACCTGTATGGACTGGATACCGCACGCCAGATGCTGGAGGTTGTCGCAGTGGAGGAAGATATCAGCCTGTCAGGCTATATCAGCCCGCTGACGATCACACGATCCAACCGGCGCGAGATCACCTTTTTCATCAATGGGCGCTGGGTGCAGGATGTGCCATTGGTTGCCGCACTCATCCAGGCTTACCACACCCTGATCATGGTCGGGCGGTACCCGATGGCGACAATCTTCATTAACTTGCAGCCTGAAGAGGTGGATGTCAACGTACATCCGGCCAAATCGGAGGTGCGTTTTCGGCAGCCCGATCGTATCTTCAGTGCCGTCCAGCGGTCTGTGCGGCGGGCACTGTTGGCATACACACCCGTCGCGCAGGTGGAACCTGGTCGCAGCTGGTGGTCTGCCGCAACAACCCCTGCGCGCACACTCGACCCAGCCTGGGATATGTCTGCTGAAACACCACCCGTGAAGCCCGTCGGTCAGCCAATGACATCTGCCAGCCAGCCGGATCTGCCTGGCAGATTACCGCTGCTGCGCCTGGTGGGTCAGGTGGGTGCAGCCTATCTGGTGGCGGAAGGCCCCGACGGGTTGTATCTGATCGACCAGCATGCCGCACATGAGCGGGTTTTGTTCGAGCGTTTGATGCATCAACAGCAATCCAACCAGGTGATATCCCAGGCATTATTACAGCCTGTCACATTGGAACTCAAACCCGAGAGCAGCACACTGCTGGCAGACAACCTGGGTATCTTGAACCGCTTTGGATTTCAGGTGGAGAAATTCGGTCAAAATGCTTTCCTGATCCGGTCTTTGCCGGCGTTGTTGGCGGATACCGATCCACAGGCAGCGCTGCAGGCTCTGGTCGAGGATTTTGAAGAGGACGAGGAGCCGCTGAAAAATGAACTGGAGGCACGCCTGATCGCGCGCATCTGCAAGCGCGCGGCGGTCAAGGCTGGCAAGATCCTTTCACCTGCCGAACAGACGGCCCTGGTCGAGGGGCTTGAAGCATGTCATTCACCGCGCACTTGCCCGCATGGCCGGCCAACCATGATCCATTTATCAGCCGATCTCCTGGAACGACAATTCGGGCGGCGTGGTGCGCGCTGACGGGATGTGGCTAAAAAAAGCGCCGTCAACCTGACAGCGCATTTTTCAATACATAACCTTGAATTATTGAACGATGATATATGTGATATTGCTGCCCGCAATGGTATCTCCGTGTGAATCATATGCATAGATCGACAGGATGTATTTACCGGGACTGAGGGTTTCTGGAATGGTGTAACGATTCTCCCTGACCTCGAGGAAATCCAGAACATGGTTGCTGGAATCGCCTTCCGGGTACATGTACAACTTGTATACGCTGGCCAGGGGATGCGCTTCCCATTCCATTTCGATTCCGCTGGCAGCAACGGTGTCATTACTGAGCGGTTTTATCATTTGAATGATGCATTCATACCGGGCGCCCGTGATGGTGAAATGCAGGTAATCTTCTGTTTCGGTGATCTTGGTGCCATTGTCATTAAAGGCTTCAACGCTCCAGGTATATTCACAGTTGAATAATTCCTTGCCTGGTGTGTATTCATTTATATCCACCTTGATCGATGAGGCTATCGCATCGCCTTTATCAGGGTTGAGCCAGACCTCGTAGGTCGATGCCCCTTCGTACGCTTCCCATTTCAACACCGGCCGTACATCCTGTACCTGGCTGTCATCTGTTGGTTCAAGTGCTTTCAAATCGACTTTGAAAATATCGCTGACGCCGACCTTGGTGGTCTCGCCTGCATCGATGGTGTACATTTCCTCACTCATCAAACCCGTGGTCATGTAAAGCCAGCTGTCGGTGTCAAACACCCGCAGGGTGAGCGCATACTCACCCGGATCGATATCCTTGAAGATATAGATGCCACCCTCATCGGTCGTGGTTGAGTAGATCTTTCCTTCGCAGCCGCCAAACCATGAGAATTCTGTGCAGATCTTTAATTCGATCCCAGCAGCGCCGATATCATTCCAGCGCACCTGGCCTGAAAGATTGCCCTTGCCGGCAGCGGGTTCAGGATCGGGCAGGTCGACGGATATCGGAATGGCGGTGGGTTCCGATAGCGGGGCTTCGGTCGCTTTTACCCCTTTGGAATCGTCATCCTGACTGGCTGACTGGTCACTGGAACCACATGCCAGAACCAGCAAGACCAGCATGGAAACAACCAGTAGCAGCTTGTACTTTCGAAAAAGAATCATCACGATCTCCTTTTTTTTATCGAGTTAATTGTCAGATGCCGATTGGGTATTTGACCCCAGTGCAGACTTTTGCACGATGAACAATCCTGCACTGTACCAAGCCATATTAAAATAATTCCACTGAAAGGTTAAATTATGAAAAAGCCGCTGGAGGAATCCCGTCCAGTTTAATTCGTTGCATGATGTGCTCAGCCAGTTTCTGATACTGCTGTGCCGCCAGGCCATCCGGTTGCATCTGGACCAATGGCACGTGGTTGACCGCAGCATGGTAAGCCGTCTCAGGCTCCGGAGAAACGATCTGGTCGACTGTCAGCCCGAGCTCTTCCTGAACCTGGCTCCAGGTTAGCTGTATATCAGCCCGCTGACGGTGAAGTAAAACAATGGAAACCGTACGGTCGCGTGTAAACCCCAACTCCTTGAATTCATCCAGCATCAGGCGGGTTTTACGCACGGTAAGCGGATGTGGTTCGGTGACGACCACCAACTCACTGAACAATTTCAAAATTCGCTCATATCCAGGGAAAAGGTTGCAGCCAATATCGACGACAACAGCCTGTGATATTCCAGCGAGTGTTTTAATAACCGCTTCCATTTGATCAATGGCCAGAAGCAAACCTACATCTTTAACCTTGTTATTGGAAACCAGGATACGAATACCAGCCTGGATCTCAATCAGCTCAGCCTTGACTGCTGATGCCGTGATTTTGTCGGGTTCCATGCGTAACAGATTGCATATGCCATCTGTCGGACGTATATTCAACTCAAGCATCCATTCACCCTGTCCTGGATGGAGTTCGACAGCGATTGCATTGACATGATGTGTTTGGAACAGGCTGACTGCCAGATTAAGAGCGGTGGTGGAAGCGCCCAGCCCCCCGCGAGCACTCATGACTGCCATTATTGAGCTGGATTGGGTGGTTGCCGGAGTGGATTTCATCGGTGCGGTTTTCGGCATACTCGTGCGGGTCATCAATGCTTTAATGCGTGCATTCAATTCAGCCGGATGGATCGGTTTTGTCAAATATTCATCCACCCCTGCGTCATAGCCAGCCACCTTATCCTCAAGCTGGCCTTTGGCTGTGAACATGGCAATCGGAATGCCGGATGTCGATGGTTCAGCTCTCAACTTCCTGGTAACCTCAAAACCATCCATGTCGGGCATCATGATATCCAGCACGATCAGATCCGGGTGCTCTGATTTGGCAATTACCAGCGCCTGAGCGCCGTTATTCGCCGTGCGGATCAAGTATCCCTGTCGTTCGAGCATCAACCCGACCAATCGCAGGGTATCTACATCATCATCAACGATCAAAATTTTCTCTGCCATAATTTTACCCATCCTTATGGAATGGTTTAGCATAGCATAAATTGGGAGAGAAGGCAAGTATTACTTGATATGATGTTTCAGTTTGGCTTTTACCAGGTCGAATATTCCAGGCGGTATAATGGCATGATGGATTTGCGTTTACTGGCTGAAATCTGTGAACAGAAATGTGGTCTGGAGCGGGATAAACTGCTGGTGGTGGGGGTTTCAGGCGGAGCAGACAGCCTGACACTGGTGGATGTCCTTTCCAGGTTGGGATACAGGCTGTTGGTTGCCCATTTTGATCACCAACTGAGGGAGGAATCACGGGGGGACGCAGATTATGTATGTCAATATGCTCAATCGAAGGGGCTTCTCCATGAAGCCGGTAGTGGGGATGTGGCAGGTTTCTCTCAAAAGGAAGGCCTGTCCATTGAGGAATCTGCCCGTCGAATGCGTTACGAATTTTTATTCGAGATCTGCCGTAAACATGGTGCCCAGGCATTGGCGGTCGGGCATACCGCTGATGACCAAGTTGAAACAGTGTTGATGCATATGTTGCGCGGCGCCGGATTGGCTGGAATGAAGGGAATGCTCTGGCGCGGGATATTGGAGGTTTTCGATCCGAACATTCCAATTGTCCGGCCGTTATTGGGGATATGGCGTGTTGAAACCGAGGAATGGTGTCTTGCACAGGGCATCGAACCGCGCATCGACTCGACCAATCGTGACACGGCATACGCACGCAACCGGTTGCGTGAAGAGATCATCCCGTTACTCGAAAGTTACAGCCCGCAGGCCCGCCAGCATATCCGCAAAATGACGGATCATTTACAGGGGGATTACCGCATCCTATCACAGTTGGCGGAAGATGGTTATGCCAGGTGCTTGAAAGGATCAGGCGAAGGTTACAGGCTGTTTGACCGGGCTGCCTTCAAGGCGCTTGACCCGGCACTGCAGACCTGGATCCTGCGAAAAGCGGCTTTCCAGCTGGTCTCGGATCTGCGGGATTTCGATGCAGCCACAGTGATGCGCTGCCTGCAGTCGATTGCTTCTGCCACGGATGGCTGGCAGGGTGATCTGCCGGGTGGGCTGCGCATTCGCGTGGCTGGTTCAGAGGTCGCCCTGTTAACCTGGCAGGCAGATCTGCCGGGAATGGATTGGCCACAAATCGCGAGTGGATTCTCTGAACAAATCCCACTGCCAGGTGAACTGGACCTGGGCAATGATTGGTTCCTGCGTGCAGAACAGGCTGAAGCGATCACCGCCTTTTCTGCTGCGATCCATAATGACGATCCGCACCAGGCCTGGATCGATGTTGGAAGCATGCCGGAGAAATTGTTGGTCAGGCGTGCAGCCCCCGGGCAGCGTTTCTCTCCGCTTGGAATGAGTTCGGGCAGTCAGAAACTATCCGATTTTTGGGTTAATGTGCGACTCCCGAAAAAGGCGCGTGTGAGCTGGCCGGTGGTCTTTTCAGGTGAAAAAGTGGTCTGGTTGGTTGGATTTCGTCTGGCGCAGGATTTCCGTTTAACTGCCAACAGTCTAAATGTAATCAAACTGATCCTTTACAAAGTTACGAAACCATCTGAAAAATAAGCGGGCTTCCCACAGGAAGCCCGCTCTCATTCAAGTTACAACAGGTTCAACACCTGCCAGTTTACGCAGTTTAAGCCCAATCTCGCGATACTGGATCTTTGAGACACCCAGTTTTTGGCGAATTTTCTCGGGTTCCATGCCGGCTTGATAATCCGACACAGCTGAAGTCCAGCGGCACATATCAAAAGAGAGATGTTTTCCCAGGCCAGCCTCTTCACCCAAATCTTCCAAAAGGTACTCGAGCCGGCGTTGAGACCAGGGGAAAATACGATCATCCAGCGGGTATTGTGTGGCATATTCGTGCCAGGCAGCCACCCATTCAGCAGGCAGGGCGATCTTGCGTTCCTTGTAGCGGCTGGCGGGGCTGGAATACCGGATGAATACCAACGGTCCAGTATCATTTTCCAGATCCAGATGGTTGGGTGACAATGCCAGGCATTCACCCTTTTTTATGCCCGTGGCCAGCAGTAATGACACCAGTGTGTAAGGCCGCGCGTCTGGTTTTGTATCATTGCGGTGCCGGTTGGCCACATCCAGGATATGTTGGCGTTCCTCTGCTGTTAATATTTCAGGTAACGGGCTCATCACCGACTGTTGGATGACTTTCTCAGCCGGGTCGGTGACCAGGACACCGCCCTTTTGCAACCAACGGAAAAAGGATTTAAGCGCAGTGATGCGACGTGACAGGCTTTTTGGAGAACAGGGGACACCACGGTGCGTCTGAAGCCAGGAAAGGAAGTTGTTGAGGTCATCCGTGGTGATGGACCCGATTGACCGGTCGGGAGACAGGTAACTGCTTAACAGTTGGATATCCGCAGAGAAGGCCTTGACTGTGTGTGGCGAGCGGCCTTTGTCTGCCAGATGGATTTCCCATAACTTGACTGCCGGTATGAGCAGGCTTGCAGCAGTCAGGTGCGCAGAGAGGGGAATATTATCAGGAGTCATGACTCCTCCTTTCGCATAGTCGATACGCATAGTTTAACATATTCGTTATAAAAGTCAAGCTGGGAATATTCACCGTTGCATCCCAATTAATCCCTTCAGGGTATAAAATAAACCCAGGTTCCTATGTATTTCGATCAATACGGCTGGTATATCGACGAACAATTTACTCCCGATCAGGTGCGCTTGATTCTGGCGGCTGTCAGCGACTTGAAAGTGTATCTGAACCAGGTAATGGATGGATCAGGATCTGCCTGGATCAGGCTTCATACCTGGGGTACACGCGTGCACCGTGGCGGTATGATTACAAAGATCGCCGCGCGTATCAACAAGCTGCCGACTTCGCTGGTGCTGCCGTTTCGTGATATCTGGTTATGGGAGAGTTTCGATCGTTTTCATTTGCCGAAACGCCACTTCCTGCATGAGCTTGGGCATGTGGTTGAGAATCGCCTGCCTAAAAAATGCCTGCTGCCTCCGACGATCCTCGGCGGGGGTGCTTCTGATCGCCTGATTCGGTTCCTGGGTGGAAAACCATCCGGTCTGCGTTTTATGAACGGCACCACCGGTATACCGGAATGTTTTTTATGGCGGGGGCCAGGGATCTATGGCAACCATGCCAGTGCGGATTATTTTGCCGAGGCATTTTCCTGGCTGCCCTATAACCCGGCAGCATTGCCAGATCCGTCGATTGCGCAATGGTTTAAAGAAGAAGTCTTTGTGGTTTAAACAGGGGCGAAGGAACGCAGGTTATGGGATACCCATAGCCTGTTTCAACACTGCCTGGATGGCTTCGATATCAGGCAATTGTACATAGCCGCCACTGGGTGTTGTCCAGGGGGTAACGTGATTGGTATCAATGGTATAGCGCGCAACACCACTTGCATCACCCAATTGAGAAGCCAGTCCCAGCAAGGGCAATATTGCATCCAATCCCATATTGGTCTCGACGGCAGATATAAACTGACTGTACAGTTCAGGCGCGCGGGTTACTGCATTGATGCTGATCATCTTGGCGAACAAAGCCTGTAGAACCTCCTGGGCTCGCCGTCCCCGGTCATAATCAGATGAGGAGTACCGCGAGCGTACGTACCACAATGCCAGGTCACCATCCATATGCATCAATCCGGGACCAACGGAACACCAGCGTGTGCCTGAGCCGGGTGGTATCTCACAACTATCTGACAATTTCCTGGCGGTATTCACCTCGATGCCACCCAGCGTGTTGATGATATTCTTAAAGCCATTGAAATTGGTCAATACGAAATAATCCGGTATGACCCCCAGGTTGTATTCAAATGTATCCCGTATGGCTCCGAAGCCACCATGCGGGTAGGCGGTGTTGATGCGTTGCATTTGCCAGTTGGGAATATAGACCCACAGGTCGCGCGGAAAGGAAACCACGCTGACTGTGCCAGCCTTGGGGTTCAGAAATGCCAGCAGGATGATATCCGTGCGGGAGCCTGCCGCCGGTCGGTAATCGCTGCCCATGATCAAAATGGTGACCAACCCCTCCGGTTTGGGCAGCAAGGCAGCATGGGGCGCACCGGGAAAATCGGCGATCTTGGGTGTGGGTGTGACCGATGGCGTTGGGGTGTAAATGGGTGTTGGGGTATTGGCAAGCGGTTGGAACGGGGTGGCCGTGGCAGTGGCACCCGGATTCAGTGTGATGAGATGCATTGACAGAACCTGTGGATTCACATTGGAAATGTCACCAATGATGGGTAATCGACAGGAGAGGATCACCAGGACCAGGACAATGAAAATCGGGATGAAGCGGATTCGCATTCTTGGATTATTGATTATTTTGGGGATTATACTTCATAAGGTTGTATCAGGTGTTGGCCTTCAGCTTGCGTTCGAGTTGGTTTACCTTCATATCTGCCAAAGCAAGCTTATTCTGCAGGCGGGCAACTTCCTCCAATGACAGGCGCAATTCCTTTGCCTGCTGGTTCTGACCCAAATGAATATCATCGCTGGATAGCCCATTCAGTTGGATGATCTGATCCCTTAAAGCCGCATTTTCAGCCCTCAAGCGTGCAATTTGCTGGTCTGCCTCATGTTTGGCAACTACCAATGGTTCAAGTTTTATGGTATCAGATTTTGTCTCTGCCTTTTTCAGTTTGAGTGTTTCAAGCTGCAACGAAAGCTCATTCATTTTCTGTTGCAATCTGGCGATTTGTTGGCTGGAATTACTCAGTTCGCTGGTCAATTGCTGGATGCGATCAGATCTGTTAAGACCCGCCTGATTATGCTCGATGATATGAATGAGTGCCTTCACCATGCTCGCAATGAATATTGAATCTTCTGAAACCCAGGGGCGACGGCTGAAGGGAGTCATCAGGATAATGGCTCCAATTCCCCATGCATTTTCGGTGGATACCGGATGGATCAAGGCCGGCGCATTACCATCGTGGTTTATGAGTTTGCACAAATTGGAAATATCCGGGGTGGCACTGTGATCTTCCGGCAGTCTCAGAACGTTCGCATGTTTAAGTGCCTCAACCACAAGGGGTACCTGTGTATGCGAGAGAAAGGCCTCATTGATTTTCAGATTTCGAGAGAAATCGTAACCGGCAAGAACATTCAACCGACCATACCGATCTGGACTTGAGGTGAATAAGCACACGTCAGCCAGCAACGCCTGCCCGAATGATTTAACCAATTGCTGCATGGCGGATTGTGGATTTTCCTCCCAGGCCAGACTCAGGAAACTGAGAGCCGTCCGTAATTCAGTGCTGTAGCGCCGGCGGTCACGTTTATCTGAGCCTGTCCTAAAACCGGCCTGATGACTGGTGCTCATCTGTGTTACGAAACGCAACGGGAGGAGTAACATGAACGGGTAAGCGATCAAGCTGGCCAGACGCACCTGTCCGGAGTAATGGCCTGATAGATCGGGGACTGTGAGTTGCAGTATATGCCCAACCATGAGTATGAGGCAGGTAATCATGCCGACTCCCCACAGGCGGTTTCGTCCTGCATAGATAATGACGATCACTGATATCAATAGAATCATACAGTATGTCTGCCAGGTCAGATCAAGCCAAAAGGCATTGAATCTGGTTTGATGTGCCAGGGGAGACCAGACGAGGATGGTTAACACAAGACCTGAAAACAAACCAACACTGAATATGCCAGCCAGAGCGTCTGCCCATAGCGAGGGTTTTGGAAAAGCCCAAAGCCACATCAACCACAAAAGGATAAAACCCATTTGAAACCGGTCCAGCGGTGGCAGCCAGGTTTCTGAAAGAAGGGGGTCTCCAGATAACAGGGCGGTTATCGCAAGTGATCCCAGTTCCATGAGCAGTATCACCAGGAACCCAAGAGCAAGCCGTTTGGCTATATCAGAAGGTAATTGCTTCCAGCAATTGAATGAGACTGCCAGACTGATGATCACCAGTATGCTGAGAACCAGGTATAGTATTAGACCGGCCTGGGGGGAATCGAGTAATGCGAAAAATTGAGCCAAAGGAAGCTGCATTTTGAGTCCTTCCCAACGATTTATTATAGCATTCAATGGATACAGTTAAAACCTTCTGTCTGAGATCTGCAACCCCTGTATAATGAATTCATAGGTTGACAAGATGGAACATTTGACTAAAATTATGTGACCCAGCCGAAGTGGCGGAATTGGCAGACGCGCTACGTTCAGGGCGTAGTGAGTGTACGCTCATGAGGGTTCAAATCCCTCCTTCGGCACAAAAGCCCCGCCTGACGGGGCTTTTTATTGATAGCGCTTGGAATAGAGTTTGCACGGTTAGTGATTATCATGCTTAAACGAAAAATCGCATTGTTTTTTGAAAAGATACACCTGGACGCCAGGCGTGCAGTACTGATTATTGTCATTCTGCTGCTGGTGGGCTTAATGATGGATTTTAACAGCCGTCTCTCAGAGTTGTTGAATCTCAACGAACAAAAGGACAAGGTGATCCTGCGTGTAACCGCACTGGCTGAAACCGCGAAGGTGTTGGATACTCAGATCGCATATGCCACGTCCGAGGCGGCAGTTGGGGAGTGGGCTCGCCAGGAAGGACATATGTCGAAGCCCGGTGACATTCCGATCGTACCCTTGGCTCCAGCCGGGTATACGCCACAACCGACCCCCACCCAGATGATTATTGCCACCCAGGTCAGCAACTGGCAGATATGGTGGGCGGTCATCTTTGGGGAATGATCCCTGCCTGTCCACTGTGTCTGTGTTCGAAATCGTGTTTCTCTGGTCAAGCAGCAATGACGAGATGGTCATGCTTCAGATGGGTGCAGGCACCTCTTGATAATTGTTTCATGACACAGACGATGGAGCGATGACGGTCTTGTTGTGAAGAACATGACAAATACGAAAACGAATAATACCCATCGATCCATATTGATTGGAATTTTGAGGTTGATTTTTCAATTCCTCGAGAAGCATCACTCATTGGTCATCACCACCTTCTTTTTGGGGATGATTCTCCTTGGATTTAATATATACCAGGATTATGGTGTTCCATGGGATGATCCAATTCAACGCCTGGTGGGTCAATTGAATTGGGAGTATATCAACGGTAAATCCACATGGTTGATCGAGAGCAAGCACGCCAATTATGGTCCGATTTTCGAGTTATTCCTCTTCACAATGGAAAAATGGCTTCACTTGGAACAGTTGCGGGCAATATACCTGTTTCGTCATGCAATGACATATGCCAGTTTTTGTGTTGGCACTTTCTTTTTCTATCTGCTTTGCTTGAGAATGTTTCGTAACTGGAAGATGGGATTATTGGGTTGCATCCTGCTGATCCTGACTCCACGCATCTTTGAAAATGCGTTTTACAACACCAAGGATATTCCCTTCCTGGCGCTCAACGTGATATGTTTATATCTTCTGCTTGTGTTGATCGATCAGCCGAAACTCGTCAACTTTTTGATGATGGCCATCGCCTCGGCATTTCTGATCACGGTTCGAAATGTCGGAATTATCATACCCATTCTTGTCATGGTCATTTGGATCATCAGGTTCTCTGTTCAAGAGAAAAGCAACCCCCGGAAAGAATCCTTTAAACATTTTGTCCTTATTATCTTATATCTTGTTGTGACCTATGGATTGGTCGTTCTCATGTGGCCAGCGCTTTGGAAGGAGCCATTCACCGGTTTCTATAATACCGTGGTGGCGATGGCAAATTTTCAATGGCGCGGTACCGTCCTTTTCATGGGCAAATTAATGATGGGCAAGGCTGTGCCCTGGTATTACATTCCGGTATGGATAGCCATCACGATCCCCATTGTCTACTCGATCTTTTTTATAATTGGTACTGGTCGATCGGTGTTCCTGGTATTTAAAGGACCAGGTCCATTTATTAAGCGGGTACTCAGTGACCGCATGATCATTCTGGCAGCTGTTATTGGACCGGTCGTTGGGGTGATCGTTTTAAAATCCACTTTATATGATTCGTGGCGCCAGTTATTCTTTATTTATCCGGGGTTTCTGATTATGGCACTGGCTGGACTTGAGTTCTCTTATGCATTCCTGAAAACTCGGTTTAATCGTAATGTATCAATTGGCATTCTCAGCATAATACTGCTGATCAGTTTTATTTCCACCATGGATTTCATGGTTCGCTATCATCCCCATCAGGCGGTATATTTCAACAGGCTGGCAGGCGGGGACATGCAGTCGATTAAAAGTCGTTTTGATATGGATTATTGGGGATTATCCTATTATGACGCCTTGAAGTATATAGCGGAAATCGACAAATCGGACAAGATCTACATACATGTCAACACACTTGCTGGAGAATATAATACCTACATGTTGGTGGCATCCGAGATGGACCGGTTCATCGTGGATGACGAAATTAAGGATTCCAAATACTTCCTGAGTGATTATCGCTGGCATCCTGAAGAGTACGATTACCCCAATGAGATATTCAATGTAATGGTGGGTAATGCGAAGATCATGGTGGTTTATCAGCTTAAGCCCGATTAAAACCTTTCCTTAATCCGATGAGCAATAAGATTTACACCTATCTCCCGATTACATTAATCCTGCTTTGCGCAGTTATTGGCGGTGGATTGATCGCTTATGCGTCACGTGGTGGCATTGGCGTGGAATCGGATACCGCTTCTTATTTCAGCGCTGCCCGCAACCTGGTGGCCGGGGAAGGATTTGGTATCTATTATCCGAGTGGTCGATTTGTATTCTTTTCATATTGGGCGCCTTTATACGCGCTGCTGCTGGCGAGTCTGAGTTATCTGCCCTTATCAACGTTTGCCATCGTACGCTGGTTGAATGTGTTTCTTTTTGCGGGTATGGTCGCTGGAGTGGGCATTTATTTTTATCATCTTTCCAGGCATTCAATTCTATCCATCCTGCTCAGTATCCTGATCGCATGCTCACCTCTTTTTACGCGTGTATATCTGTATGCGATGTCAGAATCACTTTTCTTTGTGTTCGTCCTTGCTGGAATATTTTCAGCATTCCTGTACTTCGACAACAATCAGTCATCCTGGTTTTATCGATCCGCGATATTTTCTGCTTTGGCGGTGTTAACCCGCTATGCAGCCATTCCGCTTGTCCTTACCATATTGCTTGGTTTGCTGGTTTTACCTCGACTTCCTTTTAAGGTTCGGATTATTAAAGCATTGAAGTTTGGGTTTATCAGCCTGTCTGGTCTGATCGTTTGGTTCTGTATCGTTTGGTCCAATACTGCCACTGTGGGCGGCAGGCGCCTGGTCTTTACAGAAGATACCCGCCGGCTGTTTAACGAAATTAAAGCCTGGTTCATTGATCGTCTAACCAACTGGCTGGCCGGTCACAACCAGTTTGCCTGGATGGTTGATCCCCATTACTACAAACCATTCTGGATTGGTCTGATGCTGGCCTTTCTTTTGATATCTGTAATCGTATATATGGCTATTCGCCATCAATATGGTGCTGACTGGCTCAGAAAACCAGGTATGCAGGAACTACTTCTTTGTCTCTCTTTCATCGCTTTTTATGCCATTTTTTTGATCTTCTCTTATGTGTTTTCTGCTCCCTTTGGTCTTGGTGATCGTATCTTCTCGCCATTTGAGTTATTCAGTTTGATCTCCCTGTTCATTTTTGCTTTTATCATCACTCGGATGTTTACTTCCTGTTACCATGCCGCCTTTGTAATGCTCTTGCTGACAATGCTTGCCGGTTCGACCATTATCAAAGGGGTAGCGGCAATTCAGACCTACCCTGCCAACGGGATCGGGTATAACACCATTGAGGCTAGGGCATCAGCTCTTCTTCAGAAAGTAAATGAACTGCCGGATGAAATGAAACTGATTACTAATGAAGCGCCTTACTTGTTGTTTCATGCCAACAAGTTCCCATTTCTTATTCAGGAATTGACTCAGGAAACACCCGACTGGGATTTTAAAGTATATGGATCTGATCCAGGTGATCCAGCTCAAGCAGAATTCATTCAGGGAACAGCTGCCCTGGTCCTGTTCCCCAGTATTATCAATGATTTTTCAATGCTGTATGGCAATCAAGCCAGCCTGCGGGTGGAAAAGCTGACAATCGGCTTACATCTCTATTACTCAGGCTCAGACGGTCAGATATATTTCAGCCAACCGACTGGTGTACACTGATTCGTCTGGATGATATGGGAATATTTGTAACAAAGGCGTTTAAACCAAATTAAGGGTGGTTTGACTTGACTTGCAACAAAAAAACAAGTTTGATATAATGCTAACAATCCATTTTGAAAGATAAGAACCACTGTCGATCACTGTAATCAGCGTTATATACAATCCCTACCCGTGAAATTTACCCGAACTGACCGATGAATTGTATTTTCTATATTTGCCTGCAAGGGCGGTCTGGCATTCGGGCAATATCCTCACTCCTGAATTCAATGAAACAAGGTTGATGAACCCATGAAAATATCAGAAATGGAAAACCAATCGCTACAGGATCTGCGCAAAACAGCAGAAGCCCTGGAAATACCCAATGCCAGGCGTCTCAAAAAGGAAAACTTGATCCTGCGTATCCGCCAGGCAGAAGCCGCCAAAGAAGGGCTTGAGGTTCGGGGCGGTGTGCTGGAGATCATGAGCGAGGGCATTGGTTTCCTGCGCACGAATTACCAGGTCGGTCCGGATGATGTCTATGTTTCACAGGCACAGTTAAGACGCTTTGAGTTACGCAGCGGCGATATGGTCATTGGACATGTGCGCCCTCCACGAGAGGCAGAGAAACATTACGGGCTATTAAAAGTTGAGACCATCAATGGTCTGGACCCCGAGGAATTTCAGCGACGGGTGAATTTTGAAAGCCTGACACCAATCTTTCCGGAAAAACGATTCAACCTTGAAACAGAGGGACATGCTCTATCGACCCGTTTGATCGATCTGATCGCCCCGATTGGAAAAGGACAACGTGGAATGATCGTCTCTCCACCCAAGGCAGGAAAAACCACCATTCTTAAACAGGTGGCCAATTCCATTTCAGCCAATTCTCCTTCCACGCATCTGATTATTGCTTTAATTGGCGAGCGCCCCGAAGAGGTCACGGATATGGACCGTTCGGTGGATGCCGAAGTGGTGGCCTCGACATTTGATGAGCCGGTATCTTCGCATGTACGAACAGCTGAAATTGCGCTTGACCGTGCCAAACGGCTGGTTGAGATCGGCCGGGATGTGGTTATCCTCATGGATTCACTTACACGGTTGGCACGGGCATACAACCTGGTCGTCAATCCTTCGGGTCGCACACTCTCAGGCGGCATGGACCCCTCTGCCCTGTATCCACCCAAGCGTTTCTTTGGTGCAGCCCGTAACATTGAGGAAGGGGGCTCACTTACCATTATTGCCACTGCGTTGGTTGAAACCGGCTCCAGATTGGATGATGTGGTCTATGAGGAATTCAAGGGCACAGGAAATATGGAACTGCACCTTTCACGACGGTTGCAGGAACGACGTATCTTCCCGGCCATCGATATTGAGCGATCGTCCACTCGCCGTGAAGAGTTATTACTCGGACCGGATGTGTTGAAACTGGTCTGGCTAATGCGCCGGATGTATCTGCAAATGATCGGGCAACCACCACAAGGCGCCGGCATGGATCCAGCCGTGGCGACTGAAGCCATCCTGCAACGATTGATCAAGACGCGCGATAATCAGGAATTTCTGGAAGGCCTTGCAGAGGATGGACAAAGATGAGAGTACCCCAACCTAATAAAAAGGAACAGGTTGATCCATCCGTTGAAACACGAACCAACTCTGCTGCAAAACAGCGCTGGGTGACACAATTAAGCTGGCTGCTTACAGCGATCGTGATCATTGGGCTTGCTTCAATTGCACTGTGGATGCCGGAACAGGTGGGGGCGATTTCAGCACCGGCAGGTGATGAAATGCAAGGAAATAATGGCGGGGCATTGGGCGGGCTGCCGGTGTATGAACCCCAGGTCACAGCCGAAGCCATCTTCCGTAATACCGATAATCATACCGATATTTCTGCCGAGTACCGTACTGACGTAATTGAATATGTTGTGGACAGCGGTGATTCAATCTTTAGAATTGCCAAGCAGTTCAACTTGAAACCTGAATCAGTCCTGTGGGCCAATGAGGATTCCCTGTTCATGGGGGTGGATTATCTTTCAGTGGGCATGAATTTAAAAATCCCACCCACCGATGGTATTTATTACGAATGGAAGGAAAACGATCAGCTGGATGCTGTTGCCGGCAAGTATAACGTAACACCTGATGATATCCTTTTGTGGGTTGGCAATGATGTCGATCTGACCAACCCCGGTTTCTCCGCAGGTGATTACATCATGATTCCCGGTGGTGTGGGGGAATACAAACAGTGGGTCGTGCCGGTCATTCCAACCGGCAAGAACGGTGCAGTCGCAACGCTATCCGGGCCGGGTGCCTGTTCAGTGATGGGTTATGTTCTCATTGGTACCAATACCTTTATATGGCCGGCCGGTAATCGCTCGATTTCGGGAAATGATTATTGGGAGGGGCACCAGGGGATTGATATTTCAGCGGGTCTCGGCGCACCCATCTATGCAGCTGACAATGGTACGGTTGTCTATGCTGGTTGGAATCCCAATGGCTATGGCAACACGGTCATGATCGATCATGGAACTGGATACTCCACCTTGTATGCTCACTTGAGTGCGGTGAATGTCGCCTGCGCAGTGGGTGTAGCCCAGGGACAGGTGATTGGGTATGGGGGAAGCACTGGCAATTCGACCGGACCCCACCTTCACTTTGAAATTCGTTACCAGGGTGGCACCATCAATCCATGGACGTTACTCGAGTAATACCTGTTTGCAAGGGTATTCGAGTTAAATCAGCGCCCATTACAATCCATATCACCTTACATGCAGCCATACAGTTATCCTGACTGTCTGAAGCGACACCTCGAATCACTCCCATTGAGTGAAGTGCGTTTCTTCAATACGATTGGATCGACCAATGATTTTTGTCTGGATTGGGCAAATCAAGGCGCGACCGACTTGTCATTGGCAGTTGCTGATCATCAGTCAGCCGGCCGGGGACGGGTTGACCGCAAATGGATGACCAATCCAGGAGCAGCGCTGGCTTTCTCTTTGCTTATGCGCCCACGGGGGGATGAACAATCCCACCTTTCTCTTTTTTCACCGCTGGGTGCAGTAAGCATACAGAGGGCGTTGCTATGTATGTACAAGATCCAGACCGAGATCAAATGGCCTAATGATGTACTGGCTTCAAGGAAAAAATTGGCCGGCATTCTGGTTGAAAACGTCTGGGATGGCGCTGAGCTTAAGGCTATCGTTGTGGGTATCGGGGTGAATATCACCCCATCCGCACTGCCGCCTCAGGATGGAATGATCTTCCCCGCCACCTGTGTTGAATCTGAGGCTGATCAAACGATTGACCGTTGGCAATTATTGGCCGGCGTGTTGGCTGAACTTTTGCATTGGCGTGATCAGCTTGGATCCCCAGCCTTCTTCTCCGAATGGTCTTCGCACCTGGCTTTCCGCGGGGAAAAAGTTATTGTCAGCGGGACTCAGAGGGAAAGCCTGATCGGAAAATTGATCGGCATTGACAAGGATGGAAATCTGATCCTGGAACTGAATGGGGGGAAGCGGGAAAAAGTAATGGTTGGTGATGTCCGCCTCAGGGCGGTATAATATCAACGGAGGCCGAAATGCTGGATGATTTACGTCAACAGGCAAGTGAATCAGATTTTGTTGAAAGTCTCGAAGAACCGCTGCCTGAAACACCCAAGAAAAACACCTTTTTAAACCTGCTCACTCCTGCACAGCGTTTCATTATCACCATGCTGTTATTTGCTGCAAGTCTTGTGATCGGCATCGTTCTTCTTTTGGCAACCGGGAGTGTTGTGATACCAAAATAAAGGGAGACTGGATCAACCAGTCTCCCTTTTTGATCATTCCAACGGCAGGGATTGCTGTGTGACCGTTTGATCGTTTCCATTGGGGCCATTTCCATTATTCGTGTTTTGATTATCATCAACAACCACCCCGCTTCTTTTTAATTCACCTGTGGAGATTCGTGCCAGGCTGGCCATGTGATCACCAGCCGGTACATCCATCAACCTGATGCCACGCGTTGCACGCCCACTCTGACTGACCTGTTTTACATTTAATCGTAAAACGATCCCGCCGGAAGTGATCAGGGTGATATCGTCGCTATCCTGAACGACCCTGGCAGCTGCGATCTGGCCGATTTTGTCCAGGCTGGACTGATTGATGGTTGCCATTCCTCCGGTTGCACGTCCTTTCGGTGCATATTCAGTGAGCGGCGTGCGTTTGCCATAACCCTGTTCGGTCACGACCAGCAGGTCCCCACCAGGTTCGACCACTTCCATTGATGCGATCCGATCATTGGAAGCGAGTTTGATACCCACCACGCCAGCGGCCGGACGGCCCATCGCGCGGATGTTCTTTTCACTGGTGCGCAGTGCCTGGCCTCTGGCTGTTACCAGAATGATGTCATCTTTTCCAGTGGTTAAACGCACCCACCAGAGTTCATCGCCTTCATCCAGGGTGATTGCGATCAGACCGGATGGACGGACGGCTACAAATTCTGACAGTGAGACGCGTTTAAGCTTGCCTTTTTTGGTAGCCATGGTGCAGTAACCGGTTCCACCCAGGGCGCTTACCGAGACAGCCGCGGTGATCTGTTCACCCGGTTCTACCGACAGGACATTCACCAAAGGAATGCCACGATCTGCACGCCCGGCATCCGGTATCTGATAGGCTTTCTCTGAATAAACCTTGCCTTTATCCGAGAAGAACAGCATGGTGTTCAGGGTGCGGGCTGGAATGAGCATCAGAACCTCATCCTCTTCCTTGATCGCTTGTCCGGTAACACCGCGCCCGCCGCGCATCTGGGTGCGGTAGACACCCGCTGAGACGCGTTTGATATAGCCGCGTTGGGTGATGCTGATCAGGATCGACTCATCTGCAACCAGATCCTCCTCCTTGAGTTCCTCCTTTGCATCCGCAGCGATGCGTGTGCGCCGCTCATCACCATACTTTTCCGCCATGGCCGACAGGTCATCTTTAATCACTTTCAAGATCTGCTTGGGACTGGCCAGCAGATCTTCCAGATAGGCGATGCGCGCCATCACTTCCTTGTGTTCATCCTGAATTTTTTGACGTTCCAGGGCTGCCAGCCGGCGTAACTGCATATCCAGGATGGCCTGTGCCTGGATTTCACTTAATTTAAAACGCTGAATCAGGCGGGTCTTTGCGGTATCTGCATCCGGTGATTGGCGAATGGTATTGATCACATCATCCAGGTTTGCCAGGGCGATCAACAACCCTTCCAGGATGTGCGCGCGGGCGCGGGCTTTATCCAGTTCGTATTGTGAGCGGCGGGTAATGACATCCTGGCGATGTTCAATATAGAGTTGCAGTGTGCGTTTAAGGGTCAGAACCCGTGGTTCACCATTTACCAGGGCCAGCATGTGGATGCCGAACGTCGATTGGAGGGGAGTATATTTATAGAGTTGATTCAGGATCTGCTTGGGCTGGGCACCGCGTTTAAGTTCGATCACAATACTCATCCCGCGCCGGTCTGACTCGTCACGCAGATCTGAAATGGCATCAATGCGTCCTTCGCGTGCCAGTTCAGCAATGCGCTCGATCAGGCCGGATTTGTTCACCTGGTAGGGAATTTCCGTAATGATGATGGCAAAACGCCCACCTTTGATTTCCTCGATATGCGCCATGCCGCGGATGACCAGTCTTCCACGTCCGGTGATATATGCCTGTTGGATGCCTTCGCGCCCCACGATGATACCGCCGGTTGGAAAATCGGGCCCGGGCAGGTGTTCGATCAGATCGTCGGCGCTGATTTCGTCAATTTCGTCATAGTGGTCGATCAAATGGCAGATGGCAGCCGACAGTTCACGCAGATTGTGGGGTGGAATATTGGTGGCCATACCGACCGCAATACCGGATGATCCGTTCAGTAATAGATTTGGCAGTTTGGCTGGCAGCGCAAGGGGTTCCTGAAGTGAGCCGTCAAAATTGTCAACAAAAACGACGGTATTCTTGTCAATATCCAACAACATTTCCTCTGCGATATGCGCCAGTCTGGCCTCGGTGTAACGCATGGCTGCCGGTGCATCCCCGTCAACCGAGCCGAAGTTACCCTGACCTTCAACCAGCGGATAGCGCATGGAGAAATCCTGGGCCATGCGTGCCATGGCTTCATAAACTGCGCTGTCACCATGTGGGTGATACTTGCCAAGTACCTCGCCGACGATTCGGGCGGATTTCTTGTAAGCACTACCGGCACGTATACCCATGTCATGCATGGCATACAGGATACGGCGGTGAACGGGTTTCAATCCGTCACGTGCATCTGGCAAGGCTCGCGCCACGATGACACTCATGGCGTAATCCAGGTAAGCCGAGCGCATCTGATGATCTATGTCGACCGATTCGATGTTTCCGATTTCCATAACTACCTCTTTACATTAACAACCCGCCAATTATATCGTATCGACCGGTTGGTAGCGAACCTTGGCCGGGCCACCCCGCCATCGATTGCCCGGTGCATGTACAGCGCGGGCGAGCGTGGGTCAGCGAATATTTGTCAAGCTGTCACCGGTTCCAATTACAGATCCCTGGTATATGCTGTATTCACCCATGGATTGCGTTTCTTCCAGCCGCAGGCGAGGGTTTCACGTAGAGGCGATGTACGACCTCCTCGAGTTTACATTGATGGAAAGAACAACCCCCCGGTCGAAGTCCACACCGGGGGGGCTATCGTTCAGTCAACCTCAGGCTTCAGCTGGTACTTTTACCTTGGACAGGGTCAGGATCGATATCAGGAATAACCCGGCATAAATGGCAAATATGACCAGATATCCCAAGCCGGGCTGCAAAGCATTAAAGGAATCCGCCATCGGGCCACCGATTCCAGCACCCACGATGCCAGCCCCGGCTCCGGCCAGGTTTGAAATACCCAGGTATTTGCCTGCCTCGGCTGGTGGTACCAGCTTGGTACCAAGTGCCCAGTTGGCGGCAAAGAACAGACCGGTACCAAGACCGATTATCGCCCCACTGACCAACAACAGCGGCATACTGCGTGCGAAGAGTAGTAACAAGGCACCGATGGCTGCGATCACAGCGGCCAATGCCACCAGGCGTTTCTTTCCTACACGATCAGCGACATAACCGCCTATTACTGCAGACAGCATCAGGAACACGGCCACGATGGCCATCAGAATGCTGGTGGTGGTGGCCGGATTGGGGTCATGCATCACGTCGCGCAGGAAGTATAGAGCGAATCCCTGGATGGAACCGACCGCGGCCAGGAATAACAAGCGGTTGATGACCCACCAGATGAAAGACATGTGCTGGCGGGCATCCTTGCCGATCCCAACCTGGGCGCCAAAGTAAACCCCAAAGATGATCGAACCGGCCATCGCGATCAGCCCGGCCACACCGATCAGGATGATCTGGGTATTAAGTGTGACGCCTGCATTGGTCAACAATTTACCACTCGAGCTGACCAGCCAGATGGCAGCCCGGGTAACGCCGACGAAAATGGCGGTCAGGGCCAGAATGCGCAGGATCGGCTCCAGGACCTTGCCGGTCGGTTTTTGTTTGAACGGTTCCTCTTTGACAAATATCACCGTGATGAGCATGGTGATGATGAAGCCCGCCATGATGATCCCGATCACCGGCCAGATTAAACCTTTATCGACCATTCGGCCAACGAACAAGGCCACCAAAGCTGCCGGGAGCAACTCAAGCAATGATTTATAACCGGAGGAACGACCGCGCTGGTTCTCAGGCACCACATCCGGCATCAGCCCCTGCACGGCTGCCTGGCCCAGGTTGGAGGAGAACTGCATCAGGATCGTTCCGATCGTCAGCACCAGATAGGCTGCAGAGACTCCCAGGATCAGTCCTTTGTCTGCCCCCATAAAGGAAGGTGATGATCCAATGATAAAAAGGAAGATCACATTAAGGATGGCGCCCCAGATGATGAACGGGCGCCGGCGTCCCATTTTCGCTGTCGAACGGTCACTCCAAAAACCAGCGATGGGCTGGAACAACATGGCGACCGATAGCCCGATGACGCGTAAATTTGCCAGGTAAGTGTTCTTCATTTCCACTGGCATGAACATCAATACCAGGGCGGGCATCAGGATGGGGGTCAGTATGCCGGAGGCGATATTAATACCCAGCCAGTAGCTGTTGATCGCCAGATGGTCGTACCAATGCAAGTTCTTCATTTTTTCCTCCATGTGGTAAGTAGATTATGGTTCTCAACCGCAAAGGACGCTAAGTTCGCAAAGCATTTTTAGGCCGGTCATTGTAATGATAAACCATACGCATAAGACCGTTCTTAATCAATACCGAATTCCAGTTGATTAGAAATCCGATCTTCAGGTTACTAAGCTTCAGATACGTTAACAACTGGGCTTTATGGACAGGCATTAAACGATCGACCGTCTTATTTTCAACGATAATCATGGATTCGACAAGCATATCGAGACGGTATCCTGCATCGATTTTGATTCCCTTGTATGCAATGGGTAAAGCTAATTCATTTTGAACTTTTAGACCTCTTTGCACCAAATCATAGGAAAGTGCTGCTTGATAGGCCGATTCCAATAAGCCGGGTCCTAATGTTTTATGGACAGTATAAGCACAATCCACAATGATTGTTGCGACCTGTTCTATATCCATCTTGCCCTCCCTTCGCGTTCTTCGCGACCTTGGCGGTTAAGCTATACTTTTCGTTTGGATTTGATCGCCTGCCAATCGAAAGTGCGATCGGCCTCATCCCAGATGTCATCCGGAACGTAATCTTCAAGTTCGATCCCGTGTGTTTTCGCAAGCTGATTCACATGGTTGAAGAAGAGATGGGCGATGTCTTCGCCGATCAGGTTCGTTTCCAGTAAAGCCTTCGCCAGAGGGCCACACTCAGCCAGAAATCCGCTGTCAGTAAATGTGCGGATGAGAATATTATGATCATAAGGCACGCGTTCCAATGATGCATGCCATTTACTGCCAACCCATTCAAGGGTAGCATACTGGGCATGCGTGTCGCCATTGAGTGGTGCGGCTACTGATCCGGGATTGACGATCAACTTTCCCTCCCGGCCGGCTGCGATCATGGGCCGGTGGCTGTGCCCGCATATCAGGATGTTCTCCTGCAGGTTATCGAAGGTTTGGTAAAGAGTTTCCCTGGTTCTGAAGGGTGTTTCAAAAGCACTATCCAACGAGCCATGCACGATCCGAATTGGTGCGGTACCATCGATGTGTATCACACGTTGCTCCGGCATGCTCCGCAAAAGGGTGAGGTTCTGAGGGGCAAGGTGTTGAACATCCCAGCGTAACATGCTCATTTGCTTGAGCGTAGCCCAGTTGGAGGGGCTCTTTCCGTCGATGAACTCCAGCAGGCGGATATCGCTGTTACCCAGGACGGATTTTGGGATATAAGCCTTCAGAATATCGAAGACCTCATTTTCACTGGGACCCGAGATCCAATCTCCGGCCACCAGGATGTCATCCGGTTTATCCTTCTTTAATGCTTCCATTACAGCTTCCAAGGCCGGCAGGTTGCCATGAATATCTGAAAGCAGTGCAAAGCGCATTTTCACCTCATCGATTAATGACGCTATTATACCTGTGGCTTTCTCGATCCATCGCCGGTTTAAACCACACGGCGGGATTGTCGGCTATAATCAGGGCTCATGGGCATGATGAAATACCTGCTGACGATATCCTTGATCCTCCTGCTGGCGGCATGTGGACCAGCAGGTGGTGAAGAGACTTCTTCTTCCCCCTCGATCTACATCGAAAACAAGGGATCAGATACCTTGGTCAACCTCGCGCTGGCCTGGACCGAGCGTTACCAGAGCATGCACCCGGAAGTAAGATTGTCGGTGACAGGTGGTGGATCCGGTACCGGGATAGCTGCGCTGATGAATAATACGGTGGATATCGCCAACGCCTCCCGAAAAATCAAGCAGGAAGAGATCGATATGGCAACCAGCAATGGATTTATACCAATCGAATTCATCGTTGCCCGCGATGCCATCGGAATCATCGTCAACCATGAAAACCCGGTTAATCAATTGACAATGCAACAACTGGCGGATATCTTCACCGGTCGCATCGATAACTGGGCAGAGGTGGGTGGCAATGACCTGCAGATCGTGCGTGTGTCTCGCGAAACCAACTCCGGGACGCATGTTTATTTCCTTGAAGTTGTGATTCGCCTTGGAAGCAGTGAAAGCATGGATATCTTTGCACGTGATACTTTACTGCTGCCATCTTCAGAGGGTATCATTGCCGAAGTCCGCGATAATCCGCATGCCATCGGTTATGATGGTCTGGGATACATCACCGATGAGGTTAAGGTGATTGCCATCGCCATGGACGATCAGAGTGCTTATATCCTGCCATCGGTGGAAACGGTTAATGAGGGCTCCTACCCGATTGCGCGAGACTTGTACATGTACACCCCGGGAGAACCGCCGGCTCCTGTGAAAGACTACATTACGTGGATACTGTCACCTGCCGGGCAGGAACTGGTCAGGGAACTGGGATTTGTCCCAATCACTCCATAATATGCCTGAAATCTTTGAGCGCCGAAGTCGAGAATCACATGGAGAGTGGGTCATCACCCGCTTGATCCAGACTGCCGGATATTCCTCCATCTTCTTTGTCTTGATGATCTTGTACTTCCTGCTGGCCAACGGGCTGCCCGTCATGAAGGATGTGTCATTATCCAATTTATTCAGCACGGTCTGGTATCCGATCGAAGAATATTATGGCATTCTGCCGCTGATTTTGGGTTCTCTCGTGGTGACCCTGGGCGCTGCTTTAATTGGAGTCCCACTGGGCATCCTGACCGCAGTATACATCTCTGAGATCGCCCCACAGTGGGTAAAGGAAGCGCTTAAGCCATTAATTGAGATCCTGGCGGGCATCCCCTCGGTGGTTTTGGGTTTCCTGGGAGCGATAGTATTATCCCCATTTCTACGAGAGAGTCTTAACCTGCCAACCGGTTTAACCGCCTTGACCGGTTCGATCCTGCTGGGCGCCATTGCCATTCCAACAATTGTTTCCATTTCAGAAGACGCATTGAATACCGTTCCGCGCGCCTACCGCGAGGCAGCTCTGGCGCTTGGCACCACCCGCTGGCAGACCATTTGGGGCGTGACGGTCCCGGCAGCCCGCTCCGGCATCCTGATGGCGATCATGCTTGGTATCGGCCGCTCGATCGGTGAAACCATGACGGTCATGATGGTTACCGGTAATGCGCCGGTCATGCCGGATTCATTGGGAGCCCTGTTCGCCCCCATCCGCACCATGACCGCCACCATTGCCTCCGAGATGGGTGAGGTGTCCGGTGGCAGCCCGCATTATCATGTCCTGTTTTTCATCGGCATTGTATTATTCCTGATCACGTTGGGGGTTAATGTCATGGCTTCACGAATCGCTTTCCGCCAGCGTAAACGTTCTGAAAGGGTGTTGTCATGAAATCTGATAAGTTGATCACCCCGCGGTCTTCTGCATATCTGGTCGAACGCATCGGTTTTTCAACACTGGCCATTCTCTCATTCCTGCTTGCGGTACCGATCATCGGTGTGATCCTGTACATCATCATTCATGGCGCACCGGCCATCAGCTGGGAATTCCTGTCCAGAATGCCCTCGGATGGGATGAAAGCAGGGGGTATTCTGCCAGCCATCGTGGGCACATTCTACCTGACACTTGGTACAGCAATCTTTTCGGTACCACTCGGTATTGCAGCTGCCATCTACCTGTCTGAATATGCCCCCGAAAACCGCCTGACGCGCATCATTCGCATTGCCATCATCAACCTGGCGGGCATACCGTCCATCGTGTATGGTCTCTTCGGGCTGGGTTTATTCGTCATCTTTCTCAAGCTCGGCACGAGCATCCTGGCTGCATCGCTGACGCTGTCGATCATGACCCTGCCGGTCATCATCACAACCACTGAAGAGTCATTGCGTGCGGTGCCGTATGCATTCCGGGTAGTTTCCACATCACTCGGAACTTCCCGCTGGCAAACCATCCGGCGGGTGGTATTGCCCCAGGCCGTACCGGGCATTCTGACCGGAGTGATCCTTGGGTTGGAAAGGGCGGCTGGTGAGACAGCCCCCATCCTGTTTACCGGAGCAACATTCTTCCTGCCGCAATTGCCCAATTCCCCATTGGACGCAACCATGGCACTGCCTTACCACCTTTTCGTTATCTCCACACAGGTGCCGGGTATGCCAATCCAGATTCAGTATGGCACGGTTCTGGTGCTGCTGGTGTTCGTGTTGGGCATGAATATCGTTGCGACGGTGATCCGATCGCGGGCACGCGCCCGCCGGCAATGGTAAATCATGGATAAGATCGTTGTTGAACACCTTAATCTGCGTTATTCAGATGGCACTGAGTCGCTGCGCGATCTGAACCTGGTAATCCCGGCCAATGCCATCACAGCCCTGATGGGCCCCGCAGGCGGAGGCAAGTCCACCTTCCTGAGGGCGTTGAATCGTTTGAACGATCTGGCGGATGTGGTGGCGCAATCAGGAAGGGTGCTGATCGATGGGAAGGATATACTGGAACCCGAAATGGATGTGATTGCCCTGCGGCGCAAGGTGGGCATGGTTTTTTCACGCCCGCTGCCGCTGCCCCTGACCATTTATCAGAACGTCTCTTACGGGCTTGAAGTGGCCGGTGAGCGCAATCGGGAGGTGCTGGATAAGGCTGTCAAGCTGGCACTTGATCAGGCTGAGTTGTGGGATGAAGTCCACGACCGCCTGTCGGATCCAGCTGAGGCGCTTTCCGGCGGGCAAAAGCAACGACTTTGCCTGGCGCGCGCTTTGGCCTTGAAGCCCGAGGTCATACTGCTGGATGAACCCACATCGGCCCTTGATCCGGTGGCAACCGCCAAGATCGAATCGTCATTAAGTGAACTCAAGAAGAATTATACGATCGTGATCGCACCTCACAATACCCAGCAGACTGCACGCGTGGCCGATTGGGTGGCTTTCTTTCTACAGGGAGAGATGATTGAATTTGGCCCGAGTAAGGATATCTTCACCCGGCCCAAGGACAAACGCACCGAGGAATATATTCTGGGCCGTTACGGATAGATCAGTGGCATTCTGGAAATCGTTCGACAGATCTAATTCACCATTCTAAGGAATTCACGGTAATCCGAAATGAAAAGATCTGGCTCTGTCTTAATTGGGGCTTGACCGAACAGGGCCGTCTGTATCCCTGCCGCTTTTCCTGCTTCCAGGTCAAGATCGCGGTCGCCGATCGCCAGGGTTTCAGTGCGTTTCAGATGATAGCGTGCGATCAACTCATTGAACATGGCAGGATCAGGTTTACGAGGGTAGCCATCAGAGGTTGTTAACTTGTCGGCGAAAAATGAATTTATACGGTGATATTTTAAGAGGGGGATGAGTGAGTCCTGTCCGCGGTGGGTGGAGATCAGGTTCAGCCCGTTATTCCGGATTACCCGTCGCAGCAATGAGCGAACACCGGGGAAAGGGCGCTGACTCCCAAGAGGTGTTCCATCCAGGAAGAAATTAAACCGTATCGAAAGGTGTTCAGGGTCCAATTTAAAACGATCTGCAAGTTCCGGCAGGGTATTACCAAGCGAGGTCATTGCCATTTTCGTAACGATCTCACGCTCGATCATGGCCCCCTGTTCTGCCAAAGCCGCCAGGATAGCAGCGCTGATCGCCGGGTAAGTGTCGAACAGGGTGCCGTCTACATCCCAGATGATATTCTTGAAAGTGAATCCAGGCATGGTAACTCTCTCTTCATAGAACACCACAAAGTTCAGAAGGTTTTGAGTAAACCGATAAGTGGATGCAGAGAAGCATCTGAACAGGAGAATTCAAATAATTCCCGGATTACTCAGGGGTATTTATTTCGGAATGGATGGCACTGGTTCAGGTAGCGAATTCTGGGGTCTCGAACTGGCTGTTATACAGTTCAGCGTAAAAGCCTTTCTTCGCCAGCAGCTTGTCATGCCTTCCCTGTTCGACAATATCACCATTGTTCATCACCAGTATCCAATCCGCGTCGCGGATGGTGGAAAGGCGGTGTGCGATGATGAAACTGGTGCGGCCTTTCATCAGTGAATTCATGGCTTTCTGGATCAAACCCTCGGTGTGGGTGTCCACCGAGCTGGTGGCTTCATCCAGGATCAACATATATGGTTCCGATAGAAAAGCGCGTGCAATGGTCAGCAGCTGCATTTGACCCTGTGATATGTTGGTTGTTTCTTCATTGAGTACCGTCTTATATCCATCAGGCAAAGTACGTATGAAGTGATCCGCGTGGGCAGCCTTGGCGGCAGCAATGACTTCGTCATCCGTGGCATTCGGGCGACCATAACGGATATTCTCCATGATTGTTCCGTTGTACAACCAGGTATCCTGCAGCACCATACCGAACATATCACGCAGATCATGGCGGGTGAGCTCGCGTATGTCGTGGCCGTCCACCAGGATGGCGCCGTTATTCACATCATAGAATCGCATCAGCAGCTTGACCATGGTGGTCTTGCCGGCACCGGTTGGGCCGACGATGGCGATCTTCTGGCCTGGCTCTGCATAAAAAGTAAAATCCTTGATGATGATCTTTTCGGGGTTGTAACCAAATTGAACATTCTTGAAATCGACACGTCCGAGAACTTTGGTGATCCTGGCCGGTGTGGTGGTCTCTGGCAGTTCCTCACCTTCTGCAAGGAACTCGAAGACACGCTCGGCGGCCGCCATGGTCTGTTGGAGGGTGTTGGAGATATTGGCAATCTGGGTGATCGGCTGGGTGAAATTCCGGACATATTGGATAAATGCCTGAATATCGCCCACAGTGACGGTACCCTTGACTGCCATGTAGCCACCCAGGATGCAGATGGCCACATACCCCAGGTTGCCCACAAAATTCATGATCGGGAACATCATGCCTGACAGGAATTGTGATTTCCAGGCAGAGTCAAAAAGAGTGCTGTTGATTTGGTCAAACTGAGCCACGCTTTTGGCTTCACCGTTGAAAGCCTTCATAACAACATGACTCCCGTACATTTCCTCGACATGCCCGTTGATGTGCCCCAGGTAATCCTGTTGCCGTTTAAAGAAGACCTGCGATTTGTTAACGATCAACCCAATGATACCCAATGAGACCGGCAGCATGGTGAGTGCCACCAGGGTCATCTGCCAGCTGATCGAGAGCATCATGATCAATACACCAACCACCGTGGTAATGGACGTAATGATCTGGGTCAGGCTCTGGTTCAAACTTTGACTGACTGTATCCACATCGTTGGTGATACGCGATAGTACTTCGCCATGGTTGGTCCCGTCGTAATAACGTAATGGCATACGATTGATCTTCTCAGATATATCCCGTCGAAAGCGGTAGGTGATCTTCATGGATATATCTGTCATGATCCAGCCCTGGATGTAACTGAAGAGGGTGGAAAGGCCATACAGGATCAAAGTCATCAGGATGAAGCGACCGACGGTGGTGAAATCGATGGATCCCGTCCCGGTGATGCGTGCCATAACGCCTTCGAACAGGGTGGTGGTGGCCTTGCCCAGGATCTTGGGTCCGGCGATGGACAGAATGGTTGATATGATCGCAAAGATCCATACGATGATGATTGCCACCCGGTAAGTGTGCAGGTAACCCACCAGCTTCTTTAAGGTCCCCTTGAAATCGCGAGCCTTTTCTCCTTTGCGTAACATGGCCATTGGACCGCCACCCAAAGGTCCATGTTGACGCCTGCCGCTGGATTGCGAAGTTGAGTTGGGGCTGTTTGCGTTTGTCATGCCAACTCCTCCTGACTCAACTGTGAAAGTGCAATCTCACGATAGACTGCGCAACTTTTCATTAATTCATGGTGTGAGCCTTTGCCGGCAATGCGACCTTCATCGAGCACGATGATCTGGTTTGCATTCTTGATGGTGGCAATTCGCTGTGTCACAATGAAAAGTGTACTGTTACTGGCGTGTTCCTTGAGTGCCTTGCGGAGCGCTGAATCGGTTTTAAAGTCCAGGGCAGAGAAACTGTCATCGAAGATATAGATGGGGGCTTGTTTGACCAAAGCCCGGGCGATTGCCAGGCGCTGTTTTTGACCACCAGATATATTCACACCTCCCTGGGCGATCTCTGTAAGCAAACCCTCCGGTTTCTCAGCGATGAACTCACTGGCCTGGGCGATATCTGTGGCATTCTTCAAGGTTTCATCGCTGGCTTGTTCATCGGCATAGCGCAGATTGCTTTCGATCGTGCCAGAGAAAAGGTTGCTCTTCTGTGGCACGTAGCCGATCCGGTCTCTAAGATCCTTTTGAGTGACCTTGCGGATATCTACATTGTCAACCAGTATCTCACCATCTGACACCTCATAAAAACGTGGGATCAGGTTCACGATGGTCGACTTGCCGGATCCGGTGGTGCCGATGAATGCCGTGGTCTGCCCTGGCAGGGCTTTGAAACTGATTTCGTGCAAAACATCCTCTTCAGCACCCGGATAACGAAAACAGACATCACGGAATTCAACCGTACCCTTGAAAGGCTCAGGGAAATCAAGTGGGTGTTGGGGGTCCTTGATGACCGGTTCGGTTTCGAGAACATCGGCGATGCGGTCACCCGATACTGCGGCGCGCGGCAGTGCGATGAACATCATGGCCAGCATGAGGAAGGCTGTCAGGATCTGCATGGCATACTGCATGAAGGCCATCATGTCTCCCACCTGCATCCGGGATTGGGCGATCTCGTGTGCACCAACCCAGATGATGGCCAGTGAAAGACCATTCATGATGAACATCATCAGCGGCATCACAATCACCATGATGCGGCTGATGAACAACATGGTGGCGGTCAGATCGCGGTTGGCTTTATCGAAGCGCTGCTCTTCGAAAGGCTGCATGTTGAAAGCGCGGATGACCATCATGCCAGACAGATTCTCGCGAGTGACCAGGTTCAAACGGTCGATCAAACCCTGTATGGCCTTGAATTTGGGCAATGCAATGGAGAATACGGTCATGATCAAACCGAGCAGAACGACCACCGCCAGTGCGATCAACCACCACATCGATGCTGTCTTGCTCAGGGCGCGTATGACCCCGCCAACGCCGATGATGGGCGCATAGATCACCATGCGCAGCATCATGATGACCACCATTTGGATCTGGGTGATGTCATTGGTCGTGCGGGTGATCAGTGAGGCCGTGGAGAAGCGGTCGAATTCTGTGCTTGAGAGACTTTCGACCCGCTGGAAGACCAGTGTTCGTAGATCGCGGGCCAGGCCTGAACCGATCTTTGCTGACAGGTAACCGATCAGGATCATGCAGATCACTGCTGCAAGTGATACCAGCAGCATGAATACACCGGTGCGGGTGATATAACCGGTTTGTAATTCACCTGTATCCATACCGAGTGCTTCATACTCCGCCTTGACAGAGACAACTGCCATCTGGGTGGTCAAGCTTTCACCCAGGGATGCAAATTGGGCATCGATGGCTGTAGAGAGCTGTTCGCGTTGCAAGGCAGGCATCGATGCCAGTAAAGCGAATACATCGGTGTCGGCGGGTATTTGCGTGAGGTCGAATCCCATCTTCTCTGAAAGACCCGCAGCCTGATCTGGATCGGCCATCAGCGTTTCGAGCGAAGAAACGATCAGGAAAGGCTTGCCCATGATCGGGTTCAATAACTCAATGACAGATTGATCGATATCATTTAATAGGTAGATCGGCTGTTTCCCCATGGCCGGGTAAGCCTCGAGTACACTTTCATAAGATGGGGAGTTTTGATCCACCAATGTGTAATTGGCCAGTACAACGTTTTTATCATCGGGTTTCATAAAAATGAATAAACGCGCCATCTCACTTTGACGGATGGCTTGAGGGACGGCATTCTCAACGCCACCCTGCTGGATGCCGAAATTGACGATTTTGGATAAGTAGTCAGGAAGTGCCAGATCTGCATTCGCTTGAATGAACAGCAGGATGATGATGAATATGATCTGCAGCAGATATGGTTTAAGATATTTCAGTAATCTGGTCATGTGTTTTTTTCAGCCATGTGCATTGGTCAAAGCATTTAACCCTGCTGGCCAGGCATGCTGGATCGCTGGCCGGCTTTGGATTTGATCAAGTCAGATCAGTGTCAGACGATTGGTGAACTACTTCATGAGACCGGTTCAGCTTCTGCAGCCCATTGATCAGCGATGGCAGGGACTTGATGAGGTTTTCCAGCTCGTTTTGAGATAGATTGGTTACCAATTCGTTCACCCAGACATAACGTTCATTGATACTGGCCTTCACCAGTTGCCGACCCCTGGCTGTGAGGTTGAGTCGTTTTACCCGCCGATCAGAAGGGTCTTCTTTGCGTATGATCAGTTTCTTTTCGACCAGACGCGTAACCAGTTGGCTGGTGGCTGCATTGGAGACTCCGGCAAGCCGGCTGAAATCAGTGATGACACAGCTGCCTTGATGGTAAAGATGCATTAAAAAACCAAATTGAGGCATGGAAAGACCGGTACCCTTAATGAATAGCTGCCATTTATTCAAGGAATGGGTGGTGGAGAGTTCCAGCCAGTGAATCAGGGTTTGGATGAGTTCCGCTTGATTGGTCATGCCAGGTTCCAAATTAGTTAATGCGGCTTAATATATCGCCGCACATAATAAACGTCAAGCATTAAAGGATTAATCCAGTATTAGAGAATAATGGCCTGTGAGTTGATCAGAGCAAGCGAATCGGGTCCATCATGGATACCCGGGAAACCGACATGAGTCATCGATCCAGAGTACGGTTGTTGTTCATAAAAGACCGGGCGTTTGTGGTATACTGCCCTGCGGTCGAATTGTAAAGACCAGCCTGGTTTGTTTGAGCGGGGAAATGGCTATTGACATTCTGGGATTATTTGCTAAAATATAGGATTGCATGGAAAATTCCGGAATAATCCAATAAACATACAAGCGCAGGGTATTCATACTCATGCGCTAGAGGCATTTATCGGCATCCCACGCCACCCCAGGAGGACTTCACCTTGGAAACAAAAGGACTAACCGCACTACGCATCAACCTGGCATCACCCGAGACCATTCGCAGCTGGTCCTACGGTGAAGTATTAAAACCTGAAACCATCAATTACCGGCGTCTGAGGCCGGAAAAGGATGGTCTTTTTTGCGAAGCCATTTTTGGACCGACGCGCGACTGGCAGTGCTACTGCGGAAAGTACAAGAATCCCCGTTACAAAGGCATCATATGTGATAAATGCGGTGTGGAAGTCACCCGGTCAGCTGTGCGGCGTGAACGGATGGGCCACATTGACCTGGCAACCCCGGTTGCCCACATCTGGTACACCCGCCGCATCCCCTCCTACCTGGGTTTTTTGCTTGACATCACCCGTCGAAATCTTGACCGTGTTCTTTACTTCGCGCAATACATCGTCACTTATGTTGATGAAGACGCGCGCACCAAGGCACTCAAGCGGCTTGAAGAGGAACTGAATGTTACCGATCGAGCTCAAGCGTCTGAGATCAACAATCAGATAGCCGAGATCAAACTGGGACGCGATAAAACCATAGCGGAGTTCAAGCAGCAGGAAAAAGAATTGGAATCCCGCTACGATGAGATGATCGCTGAGAAGATCGAACCCATCATTAAAGAAGGGCAAAAACTCGAAACGACCATCCAGGATAAGAATGGCAAAACCATTCGCGCAGCCATTAAATTCACCACCATGCCTGAGCCGGTCGTCATTGCTGAAGCCGGTTCCACAGTGGCAGTGGACCTGATTTCAAAGGTTCAGCAGGTTGTCAAGGAACGCATTGACCAGATTGAAGCCGAGATGAAGGATCAGAAACAGCGCGAGATCGAAGCATTGAAACTTCAGATCGAAAACACCAAGGCTGAAGCTGACACCCGGATGGAGAGTTTTCGCAATACGCTGGATGAGCAGTCGGATGTCAGTCATAAGGCCAATGTGCACCAGCGTGATGAATTAATGGATTTGCGCCCTTTCACTTTCCTGACCGAAAATGGCTATCGTGAATTGAAACAGCGCTGGGGTCAGGTCTTCCGTGCGGATATGGGTGCAGAAGCATTCTATGATATCCTGCGCCGATTGGACCTGGAGAAATTATCTGAAGAGCTCTGGCGAGAGGTCAAAACCACAAAGAGCAAACAAAAGCGGAAGAAAGCCACCACCCGTCTGAAAGTGGTGGAAGCTTTCAGGCGCTCGGGTAATCGTCCGGAATGGATGATTTTGACCGTTTTGCCAGTCATCCCGCCCGATTTGCGCCCGATGGTCCCGCTGGATGGCGGTCGTTTTGCCACCTCGGATCTGAATGACCTTTATCGACGGGTGATCAACCGCAATAACCGGCTTAAACGATTGCTCGAACTGGGGGCTCCGGATGTTATTGTCCGCAATGAGAAACGCATGCTTCAGGAAGCAGTCGACTCATTGATCGACAACTCTCAGCGTGGCAAGGCGCTTTCTCGGCGCGGCCGTCGTGAATTGAAATCGTTATCTGACATGTTGAAAGGTAAAAAAGGTCGCTTCCGCCGTAACTTGCTGGGCAAACGAGTGGATTACTCCGGGCGTTCGGTTATTGTGGTTGGGCCCAGTTTAAAGCTTTACCAATGTGGTCTGCCCAAGACGATGGCACTCGAGCTTTACCGTCCATTTGTGGTTTCACGCCTGGTTGAACACAGCTATGCAGCCAATGTACGCGGTGCGAGACGTTTCATCGAGCGCAACCGGCCTGAAGTGTGGGAAGTACTGGAAGAGGTGATCAAGGATCGCCCCGTATTGTTAAACCGTGCACCGACACTGCACCGCCTGGGCATTCAGGCTTTTGAACCGGTGCTGATCGAGGGCAGTGCCATCCAGCTTCATCCGCTGGTGACCACGGCTTTTAATGCAGACTTTGACGGGGACCAGATGGCCGTGCATGTGCCGTTGTCTGAAAAAGCGGTAAATGAAGCACGCACGTTAATGCTGGCTTCACGCAACCTGTTAAAGCCGGCTGACGGTGAACCGATCATCACCCCCTCAAAGGATATGGTGTTGGGTGTCTATTACCTGACCATGGATCACACCCAGGACCATAAAGGCGATGGGCGCATATTCGCAGATATCGATGATGTCGAGCTGGCTTACAGCCTTGACCAGGTCGATATTCACACCAAAATCAGATTGCGTACGCAAACCTGGTACGACGACAAAGGCAGCCGCCTTGATAAAGACGAGACCCGCATCATCGAAACCACTGTCGGCCGGGCCCTGTTCAACCGTATTCTTCCGCCGGAAGTTCAATATGCAAATGATGTTCTGGATAAGGGCGGTGTCAAGGATTTAATCGCAGATGTGTATGACCTGTGCGGTCAGGAGATCACCACTGATGTGGCTGATCGCATTAAGGAGATTGGTTTTACATATGCCATGCAGTCCGGGTCCACCATTGCGGTCTCTGATATCACCATCCCGCCAGAGAAACGCGAGCATATTAAAAAGGCGTTGCAGGATGTGGAGGAGGTCCAGCGAGATTTCCGGCGCGGCTTGTTGACCGAACAGGAGCAGAACGAGCGCATTATCGATATCTGGCAGCAAACCACCAAACTGGTGGGCGATTCGGTGCGCCGCTATCTGGATCCCACCGGCAACCTGGCGACCATGGCATTATCCGGAGCAACCAAAGGCGGATTTGGCCCCATCACCCAGCTGGCCGGCATGCGCGGCTTGATGGCTGATCCCGCCGGACGCATCATCCCGCTGCCCATTCAATCCAACTTCCGTGAAGGCCTGACAGCCCTCGAATATTTCATTTCCACGCACGGTGCACGCAAAGGTCTGGCAGATACTGCGCTGCGCACGGCGGATGCGGGTTACCTGACCCGCCGCCTGGTGGATATCGCACAAGATGTGGTCATCAACCAGGAAGATTGCGGGACTGAAGAAGGCATTTATATCCGAGCCCAGGATGATGTTGCCGGTCAATCGATGGGTACACGTATTTTCAGCCGCATACTTGCTGAGAATGTGATCGATCCATTAACTGGAGAGATACTGGCCGAGAAAGGCGATATGCTCGATCACGAAAAGGTACGCGCAATCACCGGTGGCTCCGGGGTTGAGAGTATCAAGGTGCGCAGCCCACTGACCTGCGAATTGGTGCATGGCATCTGTGCCAAATGTTATGGGATGGATCTTGGGCGTGGAGAACTAGTTAACCTGGGATCGGCAGTTGGCATTGTTGCTGCACAATCAATCGGTGAGCCTGGCACCCAATTAACGCTACGCACCTTCCATACAGGTGG
>JAFGXF010000138.1 GCA_016936755.1 Anaerolineaceae bacterium
AACCTTGTCGATTGCATTCATCATTTCTCTCCTCTTTACTTGTATAATTAATTATACAAAACGTCAAGAGAGAAACCTAGTTATACATATTAGACTTAGTTAAAAATAAATATGGGGAAAATGTGTTTATAAAAGAAGAATTTTTCCGAATTTATCAAAATGATTTTGAGAAACCACAAACCAAATTAAACAATTTGAGGTCAAGTTCAGATTGGATAAACTCTTTAATACCACCTAATCCAATAATATTAAAAATAATATATATAACTGGTCTGTTTGGTTATATTAATGATGATCAAAAAAAATATGCATGGATGGGCATTTCTGTTGATGATTTTGAAGAGGCGAAGGAGATATTTATTAGCCCACTATTTTTACGAGAAAAAAGCCCTTCTATAATGTTAAAAAAGAAATCAACTAGTTCAATAAAAAGGAATAGTATTGGTTAATATTTCTGAGATTAATTTTGAAGATTCCATTTATACCTTTTTGTTAACCGGAGGACCTGACTTTTCTATTCAAGGCCAGGGATTTATTAATGACATTTTCACTAATAAATTAGAATATAGTCCTGGTGGTTATCACAAGCGATTAAATGACGATTATGACAAGACCCTATGTATAATTCCTAAAGATGTGATTGATTTCATCCTTGCTACTCAACCAAAGATGTGGGAAAAGCTTAAGAAATCTGTTCCAGATGATCCCCGCCGTCATTTGCTTAAGCGCCTAGCTAAGGAAATTTCTCTTCATGGCACTCTTCATGTCCTCCGCAAAGGGATCAAGGATCTGGGTTGTAAGTTCCAGCTTTGTTACTTCCCGCCTGCCAGTGGTCTCAACCCCGATAACCTCCGTCATTATCAGGCAAATATCTTCTCTATAGTCCGTCAGCTTAAATACAGTCTCAGTAATGCGAATAGCCTTGACCTTGCTGTTTTTATTAATGGAATTCCGCTTTTCACTGCCGAGTTGAAAAATCCTCTTAACAATCAAACGGTTCTGAATGCCATAAAACAATATCAAAAAAACCGTGATCCGCGTGAACCACTCTTTGCTTTCCGTCGCTGCCTGGCACATTTCGCGGTTGATCCGGATTATGTTTATTACACGACACATTTGAAAGGTGATGAAACCCATTTCATGCCTTTCAATAAGGGGAATAATGGCGGCGCCGGCAATCCTCCTTCATGGAAGGGTTTTGCCACGGCCTATCTTTGGGAACAGCTTTGGGCGCGTGATAGTGTCCTCAACCTCCTTCAATATTTCATTCATGAGTTCGAGGAATTGGATGAGAATGGCAATAAAACCGGAACGACGGGCATCATTTTTCCTCGTTATCATCAACTCGATTCTGTTCGGAAGATGATCCGACATGCCCGGGAACATGGTTCCGGTCAACGTTATCTTGTTCAACATTCTGCCGGCTCTGGAAAAAGCAATTCCATTGCTTGGCTTGCCCATCAGCTTTCAGTCCTTCATAACGATAAGGATGAACGTGTTTTCGATTCTGTAGTGGTTGTCACCGATCGTCGTATATTGGATCGCCAATTACAGGCGACCGTGAGTGATTTTCAGCAGGTTCTGGGAACTGTAGAGACAATCACAGAAAACTCCTCTCAGTTGAAGATGGCATTGGAAGAGGGCAAGAATATCATCGTCACTACTCTCCAGAAATTTCCATTTATTTCAGAATTGGTCCAGTCACTTCCCGGCCGGCATTTCGCTGTCATTATTGATGAAGCCCATTCCTCGCAATCAGGTGAGGCTACCCGCCATCTCAATAAAGTATTATCTGCTGGCTCTCTTGAGGAAGCCGAGGAGTTGGATGATGATACTGAAGACAGGTATGACCTTGAGGATCGCATTATAGAAGCAATTAGACAGCGCGGTCATTTACCCCATGTTAGTTATTTTGCTTTTACAGCTACACTCAAGCCTAAAACCCTCGAGCTCTTTGGTTCACCTAGCAAGGGTGGGGGTTATGAGCCTTTCAGCCTTTATTCTATGCGGCAGGCAATTGATGAAAGCTTCATTCTGGATGTATTGAAGCATTACACAACTTATCATGCTTATTGGAATTTGCTGAAAAAGATAAAGGATGATCCAACCTTTGATAAAGCCAAGGCTTCTCGATTGATGCTTTCATTTGTAGATCTCCATGAACACACCATCGCCAAAAAAGTGGAAGTGATCGTCGAACATTTCAATAGTCAGGTCCTTGGTCGTATTTATAACCAGGCCAAGGCAATGGTGGTCACACGCTCTCGGCTTCATGCTGTCCGCTATAAACAGGCGATAGATGCATACATTCAAAAGCAGGGTTATCCCTTCAAAGCCCTGGTTGCTTTCTCAGGTACGGTAAAGGATGGTGGTATAGATTATACCGAGCCTGGCATGAATGGTTTTCCTGAAAAGCAGACTGCAGAGACCTTCAAACAACCTCAATATCGCCTTATGGTGGTTGCCGAAAAATTCCAGACGGGTTACGACATGCCCTTGTTGCATACGATGTATGTGGATAAGAAGCTAAAAGGTCTGCATGCCGTCCAGACTCTTTCCCGTTTGAACCGAGTTCATTCATGCAAGGAAGAAACATTCATTCTCGACTTTGCCAATGAAGCGGGTGATATTCAGAAAGCTTTTGAACCATACTATGAGTGCACTGTTTTAAGTGAAGCGACCGATCCAAATTTGCTGCATGATCTTCAAACCCGTCTTGAAGGCTATCATCTATTTACCCAGCTTGATGTTGATGCGTTTGCAGAAATCTATTTCAACCCCAAAGGTACTCAGGATAAGCTCTATGCTGTTCTTCGACCCGCTGAAGATCGCTATAAGAGCTTGCCACCTGATGATAAAACCAAGTTCCGGTCCGCTTTGAGTGATTTTGTCCGTTTGTATTCTTTTCTATCACAGGTTGTTACATTTGTTGATGCCGATCTTGAAAAGGTGTTTGTCTTTTCGCGTTATTTACTTCGTCGATGTCTACCGGATAAGGAACGTCTTCCGATTGAGGTTCAAGAAGCCATCGATCTTGGCTCATATCGTCTGGATATTACCCAGGAGGATAAACCGATCGAGCTTGATCGTGGCAAGGGTGAGATGAAACCGGAGAATCCATTGACTGAGGGCGACGTTGCTAAAAGTATGGAGGCTCTCTCGAAAATTATCAAGGATTTAAATGAGCGATTTGGCACCAATTTTGAGGAAGAGGATCGCCTGGTGATTAATCAGATTGAGGAGCGTCTTGCCGAAGATGAGCGTTTGAAACAGTCCATCCTCGTCAATACCCCCGAGAATGCCATGCTGACGTTTCGTAATGTTCTTACGGATATGCTCCAGGGTATGGTGGATACCAATTTTAAGTTCTACCAACATTTGAACAAGGATCCACAATTTGCAGATTATTTGACAAAGTCTCTATTTGATCGTTATCGCAAGTCTCAGGGTTTATCAGGAGTTTGATTTAATAAAATTATTGGAGGGTATTATGTCCGATCTTGAGGAGTTAAATAAATCTTTGTATCGGGAAAAAAAGAAGTGTGATAATTTTGTAAATAAAACAAAAAATCTAGTTGATCTTGTTCCTAATGTTTTAGAAAGGAAACAGGGATAGAAAGTAATTAATCAATCAAGAAAAACTTGCATGCCTCTATTATCCTATATCTTAATTTGTTACGTCATTAATATTATTTACTTCAGAAAGAAAAGATATTTTATCCTAATAAAAGAAAAATCAGTTAACCCCTGATTGCACTGTAAATAGAGGAAATTATGTATCCATTATCAAGACTGTCCCACGAGTTTGGTAAGCATGTAATCGACAAGGATTCTAGATTAGAAGTATTCGATGCACCGAGTTCACATGCATTGATTCAAGCTGCGGGCTACCTAAAATACACTCTCGCTAAAGATGCTGGCCAGGGCGTATTTTTCCGTGGGCAAACACAGCTTTATAACACATTATCACCAACCATTTTTCGTAATATCAAAAGCGATCGAACCATCATTCGACGGCGGAGAATGCTATTGGATTTTCTCGCAAAGATTGAAACCGAAAAACAAGTATTGCGTGCAGTCACACCTGAATGTCGTGAGGCTCTTCTTCAACACTATGGGATAAAGAGTACGTGGATAGATGTCGTAGATAATATATGGATTGCACTTTGGTTTGCCTGCTATCATGCACGCACTTCGGGTTGGCCGGAAGAATATCTGCACTTTGAGAAGAGAATACCCAATCATAAAAGTGATGAATTTGCTTATGTGCTTCTACTTGCATCCGCCTACATCAAATCAAACAATGGGCAACTAGGTTATTACAAGGATAAACGCTCAGAGACAATTGACTTACGAGTTGCTGTACCATCGCATTTTGTTCGCCCGCATGCGCAACATGCGATTCTTGTTCGCCGACTAAGCAAGACAGGGCTGCCTGTGGGCGATAACTTGCCCCTCCATGTAGGGACAATTCGTGTGCGTTTGTCAGCCGCACTTGACTGGCTTGGAACGGGCACTTCGCTAACAAGTCACTCATTATTTCCACCTGCATACTACGATTATGGGTATCGTGAACTGCTTGAAGGAATTAAACCACCAGATAGAGTGTTGGGTTCAATATACCGGATTCAGGCCTAAGTACTGTATAATCACTACATAACTGTCCTTGCCAGATATCCAACTCTTGGCTATAATCAGCCTTCGCCGGTCACTTACCGGCAAATTCACTGAAGAGCGAAGGTAACCCTCCCTGCGGGGGTGAGAGGCGCTCGAGGAAGAGTACAATGGAAAAGCAAGTCATCACTGCCGAGAAACGCACGGTCACCGGCAAACAGGTCGGCCAGCTGCGGCGGCAGGGCAAGCTCCCGGGTGTGATCTACGGTCGCCACCTGGAAGCCACCCCCATCCTGATGGATCTTAAAGCAACCACCCGCATCCTGGACAGCCTGACGGCTTCCAGCCTGGTCAATCTGAATGTGGATGGCACGGAACATTCGGTCCTGGTGCGCGAGAAACAGCGCGACTACCTCAAAGACACTTATCTGCATGTGGATTTTCTGGCGGTCTCCTTAACCGAAACTTTGACTGCGCATGTTGGCGTTGAGCTGGTTGGTGAATCGCCGGCGGTCAAGGACTTCAACTGCATCATCGTGCGCGAGAAGGACCAGCTGGAGGTCGAATGCCTGCCGCAGGATCTGCCGCAGCGCATCACGCTGGATATCTCCACTTTGGTCATGGTTGGCGACAGCCTGTCAGTTGCGGATGTCGACCTGGGTGACAAGGTCACCATTCTCGACAATCCGGCTGACAAGATCGTGATCGCCACAGCTGCCAGGATCGAGGAAGAACCGGTCGTCGAAGAGGAAGCGATCGAAGGCGAAGGCGAAGTCGAAGCCGAGGTGATCGAGAAGGGCAAGAAGGAAGAAGAAGGCGAAGAAGAAGAAGCAGCAGAAGAGGAGAAGAAATAATCTCCCCCTCCCTGACTTTGATGAAAATGATACCGGCTGGCACTTGCCAGCCGGTGTTTAGTTTATGGACTGTTCGGTTTCAACCCAAGCCGGACCAGCAGATCGAGTGGGATGCTGGCAGTGATACATCACAGGACCTCTTTATTGAATCGGTGACTGCCTTGCGGAAAGGTTTTGAAAGATGGGCATGATGAATTCCCGTAAACGAACCAGGACGGTTTCCAGCTTGTCTGGTGCATTTGTGATGGTGCTGGTCTTTATGAATGCCATCCACTGGTTTTGCTTCTCCCGGGCAAATTGCGCTGAAAAGGCTGCCGGCTCGGTTGCGGGGATTTGGGTATGCCTGCGTTCGAACGTCCTGCGAATGGCTTCCTGCAGCACCTCGCCTTTGAATTTAAATCGGTCGGACAGAATCCAGAGATCATAGAAATCTTTCATCCGGCTATTGACGGTCCCAAGATCGATCATGGCTTGCAGTTTTTCAGCCACCACCGTCTCGGGTGGGTAAACACGCAACATCGGCGCCGGCATGGGCAGGATGACTGGATATTTCATTTCCACAGGAGCTGGGAAAACCACATCAGCAAAACCGACATCAACCTGCAGATGAACGCGGGCCTTTCCGAGCAGCCCGGAAAAGCGGATCCGAACGCCGCTGTAATCTTCATCCGCATTGATCCGTTCACTGATCACTGTTTGTGGATCGAATATTAAGCCGTCATCCTGAACCTTCTGCGCGCATATTTCACGGATCATGGATGCCAGGTTTTCCACTTCATTGCTGGTAAAGCCAAGCATGTCAATATCTCGAGTAGGGCGGAATGCCGGTAGACCCCAGACACGAAACAGCAGTGCTCCCTTGAGAACGAACTGGCCGGCTTGTTTCGACTGAGACAGGCGGTAAAGGAATCGTTCGATGGCATAGTATTGCAGGAATTCGTTGAAAGGCCGGTCATGGAGCCGCGCCTGGTTCGATAGGCGCTCCTGAATCGATGCCGGCAGGTTCTTGATGATCGGTTTGCTCACAACAGTGCCTCCAGGTATGGGCGCATGATTTTCTCGACCCGATCAATGCGGGCAAATTCCATCAAGCGTTCCGGTTTGCATCCCTGACCGAGCCCTTCCTTCAGTGCTTCGAGCGCCACATCCAGGCCAATTTTATTGCGGAACTTGAAACAATCGGCAATCGTCTTCTCGCGGTTGTAGATACGAACGGTCACCCCTTCAAGCAGATGTTCTTCAATGCCTGCGAAATAGGCCGCTTGGGAGAGCCAGAACAGGCGCACCAGCGGGTAAACCAGGCGCGGTTTTTCCGCACTCAGCGGCAGGGCGATGTAAACTTGGTGGGGAACCTGGGTGGTCAGGTTATGAAAAACCAGAGCAGAAACCAGGCAGATAACTCCTTTGGGGATTCGCATGGCTACTTGCACCAGGTCAGTATGCTGACTGAGGGGAATATCAGGAAGCCGGTAGACACCACGACTCACTTCCACGATCCGACCGATATCCCTTAGGGTATACAGGGTGCGCGGAGCAATCCCCAGCCGGATGGCCTGGGAGGAACGCAGCATGCCTGAATGCTGCTGGAAAATGGTGATTGCTTTCTCGATTGCGGTCATTTTAATTGTGTATAGTATTAACTGTTAATCTATGTTACTACAGTTAATTCTATACACTATTGGGATTTTGTCAACCAACCATGAATAGAAATAACCAATCGTAAAGCTGATATCAGCAACCGGGGATTTGAACTATGAACCAATGGATTATGAGTGCACTGCTCTTCCAATGAGCTGGTTTATTTCAGTTCGTCTATCAATCCAAGCCGGAACAGCAGGTCCAGCATGATGCGGGCACTGATACCCCACAGCACCTCCCCATCCCAGGGCTTGAAGTAGATCAGTGAAATATCCTGCCCGCGTATCCCGGTGATCCGCTCGGAATGGTTGCCGGGTTGTGCCAGGAAAGTCAGCGGGATGGTGAATGCCCGCCGCACCTCGCGGCTCTGCAGCTGAAGGGGAAAAGGCCAGTC
>JAFGXF010000139.1 GCA_016936755.1 Anaerolineaceae bacterium
CACGCGCGCAGCCCAGAACGGATAGGATGTCACCAGAACAGGACGCAGATACCAGGGAGCTGCGGTGAACACGAATTTCTGCCAGGATGTCATCACATGAATATGGCAATCACCCGGCGGCGGCAGTCCCCACAGGTCTTTGGCGGTCTGGATGGATGCGGCGCATGTTTCAGCGATCAAAGACGCCAGTTCCTCCTCACCGGAGGTTTTGATGATCTTGATCCCCGGGCAGGGTTCGTGCCACTGTTTCACTTGTCGATCGACCATGACATTCCTTTTAAAAGTCTGTTGCGCGTTTCAATTATCGTTTATATTGACCGCGACTGCAAATGCCCATATACTATGCCGATGACGGTTCAACGTACACAATATCATGATGGCTCTCATGCAGTCTGACCATTCGCATACACCAGCGACATCCACAGCATCTCTTCCCGTGGGACTGCAGGTTGAAAGGGATGCGCATGCGCTGTGCATCCACTACAGCCATTACGGGCTGGTTTTATGGCTGGCACTGGCCACCGGCATTCTATTGCTCGCGACCGGTTTTGGCCTGATGTTCACAGGCGGTGTGAAACTGGTGTATATGTCCAGCCTGGCCATGGGGCTGGTTTTAAGCTACTGTTCGCTGGTCGTGATCATCAATAAATGGGTGATCCTTGCGACCCGCGACCGTGTGAGTGTGAGCTACCGCCCGCTGCCTTTTGAAAAGGATGTAACCATCTCAGCGCACGACATTGTCCAACTCTACACCTGCCGCACGCCCACTATTTCGAAGTACCAGGACATCCAAAGTTTTTCGCTGCGGGTGATCCTGAAATCCGGTGGATCCATCACATTGATGTCAGACCCGGGTTACGAGACACTGCACCACATGGAATGCCAGATCGAGGATTGGCTGGGCATCCAGGATGTGGATGTTCCCGGCGAAATATGAGCAGGTTACCCGCGGCGGGAATACACCTTACGCTTCACCCGGCCAGCTGCCGGTTGTTTGGCATAATCCATGCCGGGCGCATTCACAGCGCGCGGATTGAAACCGTTCTTGCCATAGAAGCTGCTGCGACCGCGCGCTGAGAACAACTGGATGTCTCGAATATTGGATGCCGTGCACCACTTCACCAGCATGTTCAGGATGGTTGAGCCGATACCGCAGCCCTGGTGATCCGGGTCGACAATCATGTCATAGATCATGGCGTGCAGCACACCGTCTGTCACCACCCGTCCGAAACCAATCAGCTTTTGCCCGTCATAAGCAGAAACCCAATACTGGCTCTCAGCCAGCGCGCGGGCATAATCGCTGGCCGTGACCTTGTAGTCATGGTTCCAGCCTGTTGTGTCGAATAGCCTCAAGCACGCTTCTGCATCAGGCAGGCTGGTTTGATAATCGATGGACATGGTATTTCATTGTACACCACTATCCCTCAGGAATAGGCAACTCGCAGGCTGGTTTGATTCGGCAGCCGGGCGTCACGGATGCATGCATGATTGACATGCACGACGCGACACATGCCATGAGGATGCATCATCTTTTAGGGGTGCATCAAAAATCACTTACGTCAGGTCGCGCACGGTGTCTTTGGTCAGCAGTCCGCTGGCAGCCAGCAGCTTTTGAATGCCTTTCGGCCCCAGGCTGAGTCCCGGGTTGCGCAGTTTTTTCTCCAGCAACAGCATCAGCGCATCCACTCCCGCCAGGATGACCTCATTCACCCCCATATCGATTTTCAGCGAACGCAGAACACGGTCATTTTCAGCGCTGAATCCGCAGGAAACCACAATGTAGTAGATGGTTCGATAACCCTGCTTGCGCAGTCGGTCGCCCAGCTTCAGGATGTAGGCATGCAGCTCCGGCTCATCTTCCTGCACGGTATAAGGCTGCTGGCTGATTCTGGCATCATATACGATGGCATAAGAATATTCCTTGCAGATGGCGACCCCATCCGGGATGTGATCGTTTCCCTGTCCGGGCGACTTGGCCTCATAACCCAGCATGGAGAAAAGAATCCCCAGGCGTTCTGCGAATACCTTCTGAATATCTTTGCCCGATTCCTTTAACAACGTCGCCATCTGGTTGTCGTGCACCGCCAAAGCCGGCAGGGAGGCTACCACCGGTGGTATGTAACTATCAGACAGGGAAGAACTGATGACTTTCTGGAGCGCTTTTCGGTCAATCCGCACGGTGGGGGTGGTCGCTGTACGCGTCGATTTACCGCTCTTGGTGATCGGCTTGATCACAGGCATTTTGATGATGGGCACAGGCTCAGGTTCCGCTTCCGTCTCAGCCGGCTGGATGGCGGGTTGAGGGACCTTCTGCACGGCCGAATTCCAGAAGGCATGTTCGATATCCCAGAGAGTGACCTGTTTTTCAGTTTTCAACTCGATCAGGTCCAGCATGTCGCAGTTGAGTTCATAATAATCCGCATAATTCTGGGCGGCGTCCTCGCCGGGTGACCAGATGCCTGTCTCCTGCAATTCATCGATCATGGATTTATAGTAGATGGGCCATTTTTCAGGTTTCTGGATCTGCCAGAAATACGAGAGAAAATAAGGAATCGACCCGACCTTCAATGCACCCAGCAGATCATTGGTGGCTGCCAGCAGCGATCGTGTGAATTTGGCGAAATTACGGATATTGTTAACCGCGAAGTCAGCCGTTACCGGGGATGGCAGCGTCTCTTTAAATATATTGTTCAATTCAATCTGCATGTTCGCTGACTGACTGGCCTTGGCGATCAGGTTGAAGAAAGCCTGGCCATTGGCTCCCTGGAAGCCCCATAACAGGTTGACCTTGTTGATCTCCTCCACTTTTACCCTGAAATCTTCGACCGTGACGCTGCCGTAAACACATTTATCCAGCAGCTTCTTTAACTCGGGGATCACTTTAACCCGCTGCTGGTCCATCTCCTTGTGGGTAAAGCCTGTCACCGGGTAGATATACTTACCCCCATCTTCCAGGTACGCGTTCCATACTTTCATGACATTTTCGGATTGTTTGTCGGTGAGTGTCATTGTTTATCTCCCATGATTATCGGGATATAAGGAAGCATAACGTAGTATAGCATCCAGTGGGAAGGATGTAAACACCCCCGGCTGCAGCAAACAACGCTGGGCTGATTCAGGCGATGCCCCGGTGCCCTCCACGATGTTTATATGCAACCATTTTTTGATGAATGATTTTTGAAAAGAAGTACCACCGCTGGAAAACCAGTTTATTGCTGGTCGGCCGATACCTGGCAAAGCTGCCTGGCATAGCGTAATGCCAGCAGTGGAATCCCCAGGTTGATGAACTTTTCTGCCCCGTCTGCCCGGTAACCCACGGCTTTGTAAAAGCACCGCGCAGCAACATTCCCTTCCAGCACCCACAGAACAACCCGCTCATAGCCGTTTATCGCGAGCATCTGCTCGGCATCCAATACCAACTGGCGGCCGATCCCGCGCCGCCACCATGGTGGCGATATGTAGATCCCCCATATCTCACCATCCCGGCAGGGGTCCAGATCTGCATCCCGGTTCGGTCCGATGGTAAGGATCGCAACCGTCAAACTGCCTTCTTCCAGCAGGTAGGTTTTTGCCGCATGGCTTTCCAGCTCTTTTTGAAACGCAGCGCTCCTTTTTTCAATTGTGAAATCTTCCAGATAGAGATCAGGAACGAGCCCGCGGTATGCTGCCTGCCAGGCGGCAACATGCACACGAGCCAGCGCCTCAACGTCATAAAGAGTGGCTATACGCAATTTCATATTTACAGGTCAATCATCAACAGGCGGTATCACCGCAGTGCCAACATCAGCTGCCTGATTATATTATACGGCGCAGCCAATCTCTCATACCCGCGCTTCCCGTTGGATATGATCCCCGGGCCCGGCAGGCGATACCAGTAACCGGGGAATCCAATAGGAGTCTCGGTCGTTTCACCAGTATCATCCTGGTCGTGGCAATCTTACCGGTGGATATGCTGATATTGGCCGGGGATTGGGTCCGGTTGTAAGCCTGGCTCGTATCCCTCCGGTTGGCGGTGATGATGCGACTGGGCATCATTAACCATTATCTCAAAGACCCCCCACTGCCTGTCATTTATCCTGCTTCTCCCGAGGAGTTTCGTTAAACCGGTACGCTGTTCTACCTGCGCATGGGCGCGATGACAACAGTCCTCCAGATCATCCGCATCAAACAGGGGGAAAAGACCCTCCTGGATGATCTGGAGGTTTACCGGGAATCCCGGAATATTATCCGCCAGCGATGGATGCCATATATCTGGCATCCGGCCAGTGATTCCCACCCTCCCAACCTGTATAAGGAATAGCCACAGCATCCCCGGGGAGGTATGGAAACCGTCTCATGTTGCCTACTGAACAGACCTGCCCCTGTAACTATTTATGAATGATCGGCAGCGCGGCGCCGAAGATGCTTGGCTCGGTGTAGCCGATCTGGATACCGCACAGCTTATGGTCGTTTTCAGCGTAATGAAGGTTAGCATAGACCATGTAGATAAAGCTGGTATTGTCGACCGGAATATTCAAGCTGGCCTCGGTGTAACTTTCCAGCGGCGTGGTGTCGGTGCCGTAGGACCACAGTGTGGCCAGAGGTTCCCAACCAGACATGTTAGCATAAGGGTACCTTCGCAATTGAAGTTCGATATTTTGATCAGACTCCCAGTCCCGCCAATAGAAGCGGATCCATTGCATGGTGGCGCCATCCGGCAGGTGTACCGTAGCACTTGCATAAGTGGGATTCACTGAGCCATCCTCGTAATAAAGGCAGCCAAAAGTGGATCGATGATCTTGAAACGGTAAATAGTCCTGCAAATTATTACCCATGAGGTTCCAGATCTTTGCGCCGCCGCCCTCGGGCAGCGCCAGGTGTGATGCCGCCAGGTTGGGTGCCTGGCTCATGGGCGGGGTCTGGGCCAGGCTCGGGCTGGCCATGGCGAATGCGGCGACGACGATACCCAGCACAAATACGGTGGTGACCAGACTGGTGATGATGATGGTTCTGATCTTCATGATTTCCTCCTGGCATGGATGCCATTGAGCTGATACCGTAGCGGACATCCACTGCGAACGTCAGCTTTGAGACGTCTTTTTGCAGCATCGTCCGGTGCGGTTGGCCTGCAGCGTCGACCTGGCTGGATGGCTGGCTGTGATGTGGTGTGGGCTGAGGGAACGGTGAATATTCCTGTATGATGATTATACACAATTCCACGGGTCATGTTAATTTCTACAGCTTCATGTCGGATAAGCACAGATCCCTTCCAAGTGACGCTCAATGACCACCACGCCTGGCAGCCATGGCTTCCCCTTACGGCGTGGGGGCCAGCCTGGCCTGGCATTCCAACAACTGCCCGCGCAGCACCTCATAATCCGCTGACAGAACCTGGTAGACAGCCGTCAGGTCGTTGAATTGCGTTTCAGCCTTTGAAGTTTTCTGCAGCTGCTCGGAGTAGACACGCGACAAGCGCTCAAAATCGCGCCTGGCAGCGCCTGCAGTGACAGCTCCGCTGATCGAGGTGCCGATCAGGATGGCATTCGACAGCACGATGAAAGCCAACAAACCCAGGATGACCTTGACCAGGAAGGTCTTGTCCCAGGTGATCTTTTCAAACAGCTTGATCTTCGAGAGCCATTTCAATTTCGAAAGCCAGGCCTCATCATCAGCTTCCTGGCGGACATAGCGCTCGTTCTTGATCCTGGTATAGCGCAGCAGTGACTGGGTAGCTTTGGCATCCCCGCCGGACAAGTTGAAATACTCCTCGGCCAGCTTGATCTGCAAATCCAGGTCGGGGTATGACTCGATCAGGTATTTCCAGGCCAGGTCGTTTTTGGGGTCGTCGCTGAGCAACTGAAGCAAGACCTGCTGTCCTTTTTCGACCTCGTTTGCCTTTAAAAATGAGATCGCGTCTTCCAAAGTGGGTGACATGGCGCCTCCAGATGATCACCTGAGGATGGATCCCCACCCCTGTCAGGGTTTCACGGGAAAAGTATAGCATTTTTCTTATGCATTCGATCAGCAATCCACCGTAACATCAATATTTGTGCATCATCCTGGTTCCATGTAATAACCGCCTGCCCTGTGGTATCATCTGGTCATCGGGGTGGCTCTTTCCAGTTGTGACATGCTTTACATTCGGAGGGAATGACCATGTTGCGAAAACTCATCAGAATCGTGTCGATCATCACCTTATTGTTCGGCTGGCCGGTCCTGCCGATCGATGCAGCCCCGGGCGACGTGTTGTTTGTTAATCCGGAAGGGACGGGGGATTGTTCCGACTGGGACCATGCCTGCTCCCTGCAGACCGCCCTGGTTGCCGCCAGCTCCGGGGAAGAAGTGTGGGTCGCCGCCGGGCTCTACACCCCCGGCACGCTACGTTCAGATACCTTCCTATTGGCAGAGGATGTGGCGGTCTACGGCGGCTTTACCGGCACGGAAACCGGGCGCGATGACCGTGACCCAGCTGCCAACCTGACGGTGCTGAGCGGGGATATCGATCACAACGACAGCCAGACCCCGGTCATCACGGACCTTAATTCCGTCACCGGCAATACCACCAACAGCTACCACGTGGTCACCGGTGGAGATGGCGCCACACTGGATGGCTTCACCATCACAGCCGGCTATGCAGATGGTACTGAACCCGATGATCAAGGGGGCGGTATGTATAACTTCGAGACCAGCCCAAACCTGACGAACCTGGTTTTCAGCGGCAACGACGCATCCGTGTCGGGTGGCGGTCTTTTCAATCAAATCGGAGCACCCAGACTGACCAACGTGATCTTCCGTCATAATCATGCTTCCCGTCTGGGAGTTGGTGGAGGCGGAGGGGGCATGGTAAGTATCGAAAGCAATCCCACGTTGACACATGTAATCTTCGAACACAATTGGACGGAAAGCGGATCTGATGGGGGCGGTCTCATCATTGCTGTCAACAGCGAACCGATCCTGACCGATGTCGTTTTCAACCATAATTGGGTAGCTGCTGGCTCGGTGAATGGATACGGCGGTGGTCTGGTCAACTCGAATAACAGTCACCCGATATTGAATCACATCACTTTCATTGAAAACTCTGCCGACATTGGGGGAGGTTTCTTCACCCAGTTGTACAGCCACCCGACCCTGACCGATGTGACTTTTACCAACAATCATGCTGTTGATGGTGGCGGGATGTATGCGGATTTAATACAGGGTGGTGCGACCATGAAGCGGGTGACGTTCAGAGGCAACACGGCAAAGAATGGCGGAGGTTACTTTGTTGTCGGTGAGAACACAGTTGATCTGAATGATGTCATTTTTAACAGTAACCATGCGGATAACGGTGCAGCAATTTATAGTTTGGGTTCAAATACAATGACCATGAGGAACGTTACAATTAACAATAACTCAGCCAACTTTTCAGGGGGCGGGATGTACTTTTACGATCACATCACTGCCATGCTCACCAACGTGACCTTCTCCGGTAATTCGGCGGACCATGGTGGCGCTATCTACAGCAATGGCTGCAATGATTTGACGATAAGGCATGGTACGCTGAGCGGTAACATGGCATCCATAGTTGGTGGTGGGATATATAACGAGGAAAGCGAATCAACACTGGTTAATACGATCCTATGGAATAACACGGCACCGTCCGGCCCGCAGATCCATGATGAGGATGCAGGTCATCCCACCATAGTCAGCGACAGCGTCGTCGAAGGCGGCTTCCCAGGCGGAACGAACATCATCACCGATGATCCATTACTTGGTACACTCGGATATCACGGTGGATTCACCCAGACCATCCCCCTGCAAATCGGTTCTTCAGCCATCGATGCAGCAAACCCGGCTTACTGCCCGGCAACCGACCAGCGTAATTTCATCCGTCCTTTCGATGGCGATGCCATCCCCGGTCCGATTTGTGATATTGGAGCCTATGAACTGATATTTTTAAATTACCATTTTTTCCCCTGGATAGCCAGGCTGCCATAGATCGCCAGGCGTATATTCGCATATTTTGAGAAACCCCGCCCCGGACCAGCTCATTGCATCCTGCTCCATGCGGATGAAGGTGCTGCAGGTCATCCCCATGCTGGCGATCGGCATCCCTGGCTGCCTGGACCTGCGGCGAAAATGGTTTTCAGGCAACGCCCTCCGGCCGCTGACTTGAACACTTATACAGATCTGCCTCTCGCGGGTGGTCTGCTCATTGTCATAATTGCCAGG
>JAFGXF010000140.1 GCA_016936755.1 Anaerolineaceae bacterium
GAAGAAATCGCCGAAGCATCAGCTGCCATCTTTTCAGGCAAAATTCGCGGACGTGAGATAGCGAATTTAATCCAGCAAAAGCAACAGGAAGTGCCACCAAATTGGTATCAAATGGCAGAGATATTAAAATCGAAACCAGGTCAAGTCGCAATTGAAGAGTTGCCGGATTATAAGGATGGCGTTTTTCCGATAATACACTGTACTCAGGAAATCCCGTGTGATCCCTGCTCTGAGATATGCCCGCAAGGGTTGATCCAAATAGAAGCTACGGATATACGGAAAACACCCGTTTTTGTTGGTGATAACTACTGTTGCGGTGTTTGTGAACAATGTGTCTCCATCTGCCCTGGTTTGGCCATTACACTGGTGGATTACCGTAATAATCCTGATAAACCGATTATTTCCATTCCGTTTGAATACCCCCGCGAGCGGTTACCTCAAAATAGAATGGTCATTGTCACCGATACACAAGGATATGACCTGGGTGCAGTGCCCATCGTCGATGTGGATAGCATCCCCACCAGCGATCGTACACTGATCGTTCGTGTGGAGGTGCCCAAAGAAATAGCCCACAAGATCGCTGGAATACGAATTCAGGATGAATCTGTCACCCAACCCATGGATCATTATGTCAAGACCATCGATGATAAAACCATCATATGTCGTTGTGAGCGGGTTACAGCTGGTGAGATACGCGCGTTGATTAAAAAGGGTATTCGGGATATGAATGAGATCAAGGCCATTACACGCGCTGGTATGGGTGCCTGTGGTTCCAAAACCTGTAACGCGTTGATTCATCGTCTCTTTCAGGATGAGGGTATTCCAATCTCAGAAGTCACCGATCACACCAAAAGACCGCTCTTCATTGAAGTTCCCGCTGGCGTGTTTGCAGGTGTCAAACCAAGCGACGACCATGAATAAAGCTTCAGCATACGATGTCATCATCATCGGCAGTGGTTCAATCGGCACTCCAGCTGCCTTGTTTCTGGCGCAAGCTGGATTGAAGCCTTTGGTTATCGATAATGCTGCCAGTGTCGGTCAGGGATCAAATAAAAAAGCCATTGGCGGCGTTCGCGCCACCCACTCAGATCCGGCCAAGATCGCTCTTTGCCTTCGCAGCATTGAAATATTCACCAACTGGCAGGATACATATGGTGATGATATCGAATGGGTCACTGGAGGCTACTCGTTTGTCGCTTATCGGGAAAAAGAAGAACAGACGCTTAAAAACCTGTTAAAGGTGCAACAATCATTTGGGTTGGATATTCACTGGCTGGATAAGAAAGACATACAAACCCTGTTACCTGGTGTGAATCCGGTGGACTTAATCGGTGGTACATATTCACCTGGAGATGGAAATGCATCTCCCCTTCTGGCGTTGCATGCCATGTATCGCCAAGCAGTCCATGCCGGGGCTGTATTTCAATTCAATGAAATCGTAAATGGCTTCATCACCGAGGGAGATGCCATTAGAGGTGTCACCACGAACATGGGCAGCTACCATACCCCAGTGGTGGTGAATGCAGCCGGCGCGCATGCTCGCCCCTTATCTCAGCTGGTCCACCTGGACATCCCCGTTAACCCGGATGCGCATGAAGCTGCCATCACAGAACCGGTCAGCATTTTCTTCAAGCCGATGTTGGTGGATATTCGTCCCTATCCAGGTTCTGCAAACTTTTATTTCTACCAGCATATCACAGGACAAATTCTGTTTTGCATTACACCCAGCCCAAATATCTGGGGAGACTTTACTCAGGAAACCAGCGAGTTTCTGCCCATGGCTTGCCGCCGCCTGATTGATTTAATGCCCAAACTCGCCGGAATCCGTGTGCGTCGAGCCTGGCGCGGTCTGTATCCCATGACTCCCGATGGCTTCCCCATCATCGGCTGGGACAGAGAATTACATGGTTATCTGTATGCCGTGGGAATGTGTGGTCAGGGATTTATGCTTGGACCGGGTGTTGGAGAATTATTGGTCAGAATTATCACGAATAAAACAACAGAGAAGGATCAGGAAATCCTGTCCTACCTATCCCCTTATCGTGAGTTTTCGGGTCAAGAAAAACTCAAATAGATCGATTTTATCTATAGCCGCCATATGTGCGGCTTTTTTCTTTCGAGGATAATAAATATGATCAAAGGATTGATCTATGATTTTGACGGGCTGATTATTGACACAGAAATCTGTGATTATCATTCCTGGTTGGAAATCTACCAAGAATACGATCTCGATTACCCATTGTGTGAGTGGCAAAAAATAATCGGGAACTACTCAGCCATACCGGTACCACTTGACCGTCTTGATAGACTGGCAGGTCCCATTGACCGAAATGCCATCGACAAACGTCGAATGGCCCGATCCACAGAACTGGCTCTAAAACAGGATTTGTTACCCGGTGTCATGGACTATTTGGAAAACATGCGCCTTTTAGGTCTAAAGGCAGCCATCGCCTCCAGTTCGCCGCGCACCTGGTTGGATTGTATTCTCAAGCCTCGCAACCTTGCACGCCATTTTCAAACGATTGTAACCGGTGACATGGTAAACCAGGTTAAACCCAGTCCAGAGCTCTTCAATGCAGCCTTGAAAATATTAGGAATAACTCCAGCGGAGGCATTGGTTCTTGAGGATTCAGTCAATGGTCTGATTGCTGCCAAATCCGCAGGTATTCGTTGTGTTATCATACCCAGTAGTTTGACACGTGGTATGGATTTTCACGATGCTGATCTGGTATTGGATTCACTTGACTCAATGCCATTGACCACCTTAATCGAACATTTCAATGGGGATGCTCCAGATGCATAACGAAATGCCATCCATGGGTAATCCGTCAGGACAACAACATCGATGACAATCAAAGGTATTGTGTGTGACTTTGGGGGAGTGTTGGTTCTTAACCACGAGATGCCCGTTCATCAAAAGTGGATAGAACGCCTGGGTATGGATTATAAAGGGTTCATGTCAACCCTGTTCATGTCTGAAGGAGCCCGTTTAGCATCAATCGGGAAAATCAGCGAAAGGGAATTCTGGAATTCAACTAAAGATCTATTCAATATTACCGAGCAGGAAGCTGAAGAGCTTGGTCATGAAGTTTTCGCAGACGAGCACCTGAACATCGACCTGATCAATTTGGTTAGAAGCATACCGTCCAATATTAAAAAAGCAATATTGAGCAACGCCTTCTCAGATGCGCGTGAAGTTTTCACGTCAAAGCTCCACCTTGATGAACTCTTCGATCCAATCGTCATTTCAGCCGAGGAAGGGATCGCTAAACCGGATGATGAGATCTACCTTAGGACCATCGAACGTATGGGATTAATACCCTGCGATTGTATGTTCATTGATGACTTGCTGGATAATGTCAAGGCTGCTGCAAAACTCGGCATGATCGCAATTCATTTTCAAGATACTGAATCAACCATCACCCAGGTCAAGAGTCTGCTTAGCTCTCAAGGCGTTGTCTTCGCAAATCATCATGAATAACATATACTGCATAGAGGTCAAATCATGTGATTGTCATCATGGTAAATATTAATTGTAATGAAGATTGAGCAATTACTAGCCTCCTTACCAGATCGATACGGCCCCGTTGAAAAGGAGTATATTGAACGGGCTTATAAGTATGCAGAAGCAGCACACAGTGGTCAAAAGCGGGCATCCGGAGAACCATATATTACTCATTGTGTAGCTGTTGCGTCTATCCTGGTTGAGTTGCATGTACCGGCTATCATGATCGCAGTGGCGTTGCTGCATGACACAGTCGAAGACACCAATGTTACGCTTGCTGATCTTCAACGCGATTTCAGTGATGAGGTCGCCAAGCTGGTCGATGGCGTAACAAAACTCACCAACCTCCCCAACATTTCTCGAGATGACCAGCATGCTGAAGAAACACAAACTGTAACAAAGACCGCTAAAGGCGCAGGACGAAAAGAAGCAATTGAAACCCATTCAGTGGTCACCTCCACCAGCAGGAAACGCGATCTGGCATCAGAAACATTGCGTAAGACTTTCCTGGCCATGGGCGAAGATGTACGAGTCATACTAATCAAGCTGGCAGATCGTCTTCATAATATGCGCACGTTGGGATATGTAACAGAAGCGAAGCGAAAACGAATTGCCGAGGAAACGATGGAGATCTTCGCCCCCCTGGCAAACAGACTGGGTTTGTGGCAGATGAAATGGGAATTGGAAGATTTATCCTTCCGATATATGAACCCTGAACAATACAAGTCAATCGCCGAAAAACTGGCAGAACGACGGGTGGATCGTGAGAATCAGATCAGTGAGATCACGAGCCGTCTTCAATCAATCCTTAAACAAGCTGGAATAAAGGCTGAAATATATGGCCGTCCCAAACATATTTACTCGATTAATAAAAAGATGATTGAAAAGGGACGTCCATTCGAAATGGTCCGTGATCTGCGAGCTGTACGCCTGATTGTGGAAGATACCCCGACCTGTTATGCCGCGTTGGGCGTCATCCATACAACCTGGCGACCAATCCCACATGAATTTGACGATTATATTGCAGCTCCCAAGGACAACTTCTATCAATCATTGCATACTGCAGTGATTTATGATGATGGAAAGCCTCTCGAAGTACAGATTCGCACACATGAGATGCACCAGAATGCTGAATATGGTATTGCAGCTCACTGGCGCTATAAAGAAGGAACAAAACCGGATCAGACTTTTGATCAGCGGGTTAACTGGTTGCGCAATCTGATGGAATGGCGCCAAGATGTGGATGATGCCCAGGATTTTATGGATGGCATGAAAACCGATGTTTTTCAGGATCGTGTTTATGTATTCACACCCAGGGGAGATATTATCGACTTGCCGAATGGTGCTACACCGATCGATTTTGCATATCATGTTCATACAGAGATCGGTCACCGTTGTCGGGGCGCGAAGGTAGATGGCAAGCTGGTCACGCTGGATTACACCCTGGTTACTGGTAACCAGGTCACCATTCTAACTGCAAAAACCGGCGGCCCGAGTCGAGATTGGTTAAATCCAACCCTGGGACTGGTACATACACAACGTGCGCGATCGAAAATTCGCCAATGGTTTAAATGGCAGGATCGCGAACTGAATCTATCACAAGGCAGATCACTGCTGGAACGGGAATTCAGGCGACTTGGCCTCGACAGTGTCAATGTAGAGGAACTTGCCAAACAGATGGATTTAAAAACCCCGGAAGACCTGCATGTTGCTCTGGGCTGTGGTGATTTGCATATCGGTCGTGTAATCAATAAACTTGCCGAGATGGACAAGGGTAAAGTTGATGAGCTATTTGTCGGTAAACCTAGTTCAGAAATCCAGCCATCAACAGATGCCATCACCGTTCTTGGGTTGAAAGGAATATTAACCAGCATAGGGCGTTGCTGCAACCCGGTCCCAGGGGATGACATCATTGGGTATATCACGCGTGGTCGTGGGGCCACCATTCACCGTCGTGACTGTCCAAATGTTCTGCGCCGTAAGGATCATGAACGATTGGTCAATGTGTCTTGGGGTGAAATAAGAAGAACATTTGCTATCCCTGTGGAAATAAAAGCCTACGATCGCCAAGGATTAATGGGCGACATCTCCAATATCCTTAATGATGAGAGCGTCAACCTGGCCGATATTAATCTTAAATTTCATCAAAATCTGGCGGTGATCAATATGATCATCGAAGTGACCGATATTACACAACTCAGCCGCATATTAACCAAGATCGAAATATTACCCAATGTTCTTGAGGCACACCGCCTAAAACCCGGGTGATTTGATGCTTTACGGTTTTTCATGACTGGGGTAAAATCGCTGCCTAAACCTATCTTATTATGGCAATATAAATACCAGGATTAAGTATCAATGAAGAAAAATCTTCGCCTGGCAGCGATCGTAGCCACTTTCATTGGACTGGCTGTTTCCATGTATCTTGCCTGGACCAAGATAAGCAATCAGGACGTCCTGTGCTTTGAAGGCATGGGAGATTGTAATATCGTTAATGCAAGTGCCTATTCGATGTGGCGTGGAATTCCAATCGCCTTTATTGGTATTATCGGTTACTTGTTTATTCTGCTTTTTCTCTTTCTTTTTTCAATCCCGAAAGTACCATCTTCCGGTATAATCCTGGCGCTTTTTATTTTTTCTTCTTTCGGAACAATATATTCTGTCTATTTGACTTATGTTCAATTTTTTATCATCCATGCGTTTTGTCCTTGGTGTCTCATGTCAGCTTTGATGATGGTCACCATTTTCATCATATCCACCATAATGTTGATCAAGGAATATTATCGATGAGCAATCCATCAGGAGGAATAGATGCCACGCATCCGATGCCATTATGTTGACTGCGTTTTTCTGGACGACAGTTACTGCAGTGCAGCTGCTGTTGAATTTGATCCCGATACTGGATGTATGACATTCTCACCTATTTCTGAGTCAAGTGACGAAGATAAATGGGATGAGGGTGATGAATTGGATGAATGGGAAGAGCTTGAAGTCGAAGAGGAAGATGACGACCTCTGGTCTGAGGGCGATAATGATGACGAGCTTTAAAAGCTCGAAATCTCCGTATGATCTTCATCAGGTACAACTGGGCATTGGCACCTGGTCATGGGGAGATCGCCTTATTTGGCAATATGGTAAAGAATACAACGATGACGATGTACATGCAGTATTTACTGAATGCCTTAACATTGGAATCTCCTTCTTTGATACAGCAGAAGTATATGGCTCAGGTGAATCGGAACGTTTAATTGGTCGATTTCTAAAGGGTAGCAAGCAAGCGGTATTTATCGCTACGAAATTCATGCCATACCCTTGGCGTTTAACCCGAGCCAGTTTTCGTAAAGCTTTTTATAACAGCCTCAAACGTCTTGGTCTTCCAAAAGTAACCTTATATCAGCTTCACTGGCCTAATCCACCAGTTCCATTCACAATCTGGTTGGAGGAACTAGCCCGGCTTAAAGAAGAAGGATTGATCGAAGCAATCGGTGTGTCCAATTTCAATCTTTCACAGACTGAATCAGCCTTCAGATCGCTGGAAAAATATGGTTTATCACTGGCTTCAAACCAAGTCGAATATCACCTATTAAATCGCTCAATAGAGAGAAGTGGTTTAATGGATTATTGTCACGAGAAATCCATTCGCATCATCGCTTACAGTCCTCTAGCACAAGGATTATTAACTGGCAAATACACGTCTGAAAATCCACCCGGTGGAATCCGGTCTGCCCGGTATCGAAATCAACTTCATACAATTACGCCCCTGATATCCTTGTTGCGCAAACTTGGTGATCAACACGGAGGAAAAACTCCTGCTTCGATTGCGTTGAACTGGGCTATCTGTAAGGGGACTTTACCAATTCCTGGTGTAAAAATCATCTCTCAATTAAATCAAAATGCGAGTGCTTTAGGCTGGAAGCTTTCAGATGAAGAGGTTGCCCTCCTGGATAGCGTCAGTGAAGTTTGATAATTGGTTTATAATTCCTCCTGCAACCTGAGTACCTTTTTGAATTACCATTAATTGAAATGCTCCATGGAGTAAAAATGACAGAGACACAAGTTACCATTGGCAAAACAACTATCGCCCCTGAAGTATTATTGAGTATTGCCAGATTAACCACACTTGGGACACAAGGTGTCAGTCGTCTGGGTTCCATCCCTGGTAATCTTTTTAAACGTGATCCCAATCACGGAGTAGAAATTACAGTAGAAAACAATGTCGTTTATGTAGATATTTACGTCATTCTGGATAATGATGTCGACATCCGGGAAACCTGCCGTAATATTCAAAAACACATTTCCAGGGCAATTTCTGAAATGGTGGGCATGGAAGTGGGTCAAATTAATATCCATGTGGATGATATCGATTATGGACCCGGGAAAGACATACTTGGAGAATGAAACCCCGCACGAAGGCCCGTAGTATCGCTCTTCAAGCATTGTTTGAAATTGATTTAACAGGTCACTTGCCGGGATCTGTTCTGGAACAAAGGCTTGAAGAAAATCCCTTGAATGAGCGGGAACTGATTGGGTTTGCCTCGGAGATCACGCAGGGTGTGATAAACCACCGAGCCAGCCTGGATAATTTAATCGCCGAATATGCTCCAGATTGGCCGCTGGACCAGGTGGCATCCATTGATCGGAACATATTACGGATGGCATTATGGGAAATGGCAATACAGACAGATACACCAGTTAAAGTGGTTATTAATGAGGCGGTTGAACTTTCCAAGGCATTCGGTTCCGAGAGTACACCTCGTTTTGTCAATGGTGTTTTAGGCAGTCTCGCAGATCAATTAAACGAAATCCGCCAGGATTTCCATCAACTAATCAAAGAAAAATAAATGTTCCGTCATCGAGCAATAATATTATTAATTATTTTATTGTTACCTGTTCTGTCATCCTGTTCAAACACAAATGCCATTTCACCAGCAATAAATTCATATGACACGCTTCGTGTAAAAGTGCTCTTTCTGGTGGAAGTACCCAGTGTAAGCGTTTCACCAGGGTCAGTTGAGTTGCTTATTTTAGATGAAGTTACCGGACTGGCGTTAAACCCAACATCTATAAAAATGCAAAAACGGGACGATACACACTTTTCTGTTGAAATTGAAATCAACCTCGGATCTGTAATTAAGTATCGCTATGTTAAAAGTGGAGTTATCCCAATCATGGAAGTTGGAACGGATGACGAATATATACGCTACCGAATGGCTGTAGTGGATACACCAATGACGATATATGACACCGTTCCGGCATGGGAGGATTTTTCATACCAAGGTGACACTGGCAAGATCGACGGTTCAGTTGTTGACATTATTACCAATGTGCCAGTGCCAAATGTAATGGTAAACGCAGCCGGTCGCACCAGCATAACTGCATCTGATGGCAGCTTCACTCTGAATGGTCTGCCATCTGGTACACACAATCTTGTTGCATATACCATGGATGGCAGCTATTTGCCATTTCAACAAGGTGCAAGAGTCGAAACTGGATTGACAACACCTGCTGAAATTAAAGTCACCCCAGGTCAACTCGTAAATATCACCTTTCTATTAAACGCCCCCTCTGAATATTCGGGCTTTCCTGTACGCCTGGCCGGTAATATCATCCAGTTGGGCAATACATTTACAGATCTGGCTGGAGGGATAAGTGTTACCGCTGCTCGTATGCCGATCATGGCTGGCTTGGAAGATGGCAGGCGTTATTTGACGATATCTGTATCTTCAGGCACCTATATCGAATATAAATATACATTGGGTGATGGTTTTTGGAATTCCGAGCTGGATGAGCACGGGAATATCAAGCTGCGAGGACTTGTGGTTCCCAATGTGGACACCATCATACAGGATGAAGTTGCATCCTGGGTACAGGAGGGTATCACACCGATTCATTTTGATGTTCAGGTACCTGAAGATACCCCATCGAACGATAGAGTGTCCATTCAATTCAATCCTTTTGGCTGGATGGAACCGATACCCATGTGGTTGCAGGCGGACCACCATTGGTCATTTACACTTTTCAATCCACTCAGTCTTGTTGGAAACTTTACATATCGCTATTGTCGCAATGAGCAATGTGGCTCAGCGGACGATGCCGCCACAGCTGGATTCTCTTCCACAGGAAGAGCTTTACCGGGTGGGGCGAATAATATTCAGGACCTGATCACCACTTGGCAATCATATAATCCATTAGTGTCTCTCCCATATAATGATCCTGTTCTACCATACGGATCGGATTATTTGACCGGGATTGAATTATCTCCGTTTTATCATCCTGACTGGTCACCTTACATGAAATCTGCCATGGATGAAATTAAATCCAATGGTGCAAATACAATCATCCTGACCCCGGCATGGACCTGCAAGAATCCAGAATATCCCGAATGCAATCTTTCTCTTGATAATGGTCCTACCTGGCAAGAAACCTATGCCCAGATCTGGCAAGCAAAGCAAATTGGATTGAATGTCATCCTCTTCCCAGCTATACGGTTTGACCAATCAGAATTGGATTGGTGGCTTGCAGCACCACGTACTCATGAATGGTGGCAGCTATGGTATTCGGAGTATGAACGCTTTATCATGCATTATGCTGACCTGGCTCAACAATCGGGTGTCAACTATCTGATCATCGGGGGGGCCTGGATTCGTCCTTCTCTTCCCGGTGGATCACTTCAGGATGGATCAGATGCCCAATCGCCAGCTGATAGTATCGTCAACTGGACCAATATAATTGGCAGTCTGCGTTTACATTATTCCGGCACGCTCATATGGGAAATGAATTATCCCGGTAGTTTGCTAAATCCACCTCCTTTTCTCAATTTACTCGATACATTCTATATTACATTTGACGGAGCCATCACAACATCTGCAGCCCCCAGCATAACAGAACTACAGGATGGTTTTGCCGGGATAATCGATTCAACGATTCACCCTCTAATGGAACTCTACAATAAACCGATTTATATCGGGATCAATTATCCTTCAGCTGAAGGCAGTGCCAGTGGGTGCATGCTATCCAATGATTTCATTTGTGGCGCTGGTAATCTGTATATTCAAACAGACATCTATCGAGCAGCCTTAACCGTTGTTAATTATCGTGATTGGCTGGATGGCTTTATCAGCCAGGGCTACTATCCACCCGCCCGCCTAACGGATGATTCCAGTTCTGTTCATGGAAAACCCACCCAATGGTTGCTGGGAGAATGGTATCCACTTATTAATTCATCAACACCCTGAAAGTTATCAATTAATTTCACATAAGGATTTATTATGACAATCGATTCATATCTCAACTCTTTGGGTATTAACAACACATCAGGTTACCATTATGGCTTGTGTTCAACACAACATGCAGAAACAGCCCTCCGCAGGGGCGAGGGTATCTTATCCAATCATGGAGCTCTTATCATAAATACCGGTGAACACACTGGAAGATCCCCCAACGATAAATACATCGTCCAACATGACAAATTGGACAATATCTGGTGGGGGAAAATCAATCAACCACTATCCCCAGAGTCATACCATTATCTGTATCAATCACTGATACAACAACTAAACAACAACGATTGCTTTATCGATGATGTTCAAATTGGTCAGGATCCAAATCATCGCTTGAATGTACGCATGATCAGTACACATGCCTGGAGTGGTTTGTTTTGTCGCAACCTCTTCATACCCATTGCTGATGAAAATCCTTCGTTACATCCTGATGTAACCATTCTTCATGCACCTGATTTCTTTATTGATAAGAATCAGACGAATTTACACTCGTCCACTTTTATCGTATTGAACCTGATCGATAATGTCATCCTGATCGGCGGATCCGCCTATGCTGGTGAGATAAAAAAATCGGTGTTTAGCTTGATGAATTATCTGATGCCAAAAGCGGGTGTTCTACCCATGCATTGTTCAGCGAATGTCAGCAAGGAAGGCGACGTTGCTTTGTTCTTTGGCCTATCTGGAACAGGAAAGACGACCCTCTCCTCCACACCCGATCGTCAGTTAATAGGCGATGATGAACATGGTTGGTCCGATACCGGGATTTTTAATTTTGAGGGCGGTTGTTACGCAAAGACCATACGTCTAAGTCAAGATCTTGAACCAATGATCTGGAGGGCTGTTCATCGTTTTGGTACCTTGATGGAAAATGTGGTGGTCAATCCCACAACTCGGATTGTGGATTTTAACTCAGCTGAGATAACCGAGAATACTCGCGCAGCTTATCCATTGCATTATATTGATAATTATTTCCAAAACACTGTCGCCGGCCATCCAAGTAATATCTTTTTCCTGACAGCAGATGCATCCGGTGTCTTGCCCCCCATCTCCAGGCTTTCACCAGATCAAGCCATGTATTATTTCCTGGCTGGCTATACATCCAAGTTAGCTGGCACAGAAGTGGACCTCGGATCTCAACCTCAAGCAACCTTTTCCACCTGTTTTGCAGCGCCTTTTTTACCTTTACACCCAATGGTTTATGCCAGTCTATTAGGAGAACGCATTAGACAACATCGGTCGAATATCTGGCTTGTAAACACCGGGTGGTCTGGTGGAATGTATGGTATTGGCAAGCGGATGCATCTTCCCCATACCCGCGCGATGATCAAAGCCGCTCTGGATGGCAAGCTTTCCAAGGTGGATTATAAACGCAATCCCTTATTCAACCTTGAGATACCAACCACCTGTCCGGGTGTACCGGATGCACTCCTGGATGCAAAGTCAACATGGCAGGATCAATCATCCTACAGTAAGCAAGCCTTGATATTAATCAATAAATTCAATGAAACAATGGAACAATACCGTGACCAGGTAACCAAGAATGTCATCCAGGCCGGGCCAACATCAACAATATCAGAGTAGCCAACGCAATAAATGGCGCATAAGGTATGGCAGAATAAGCCTGGTACTTTCTCCTGATCACTTGGATGATCAATATCACGATGCTGACCAAACCACCCAAAACGATGGTGATGATCAAGCCTGCCAGGATACCTGGCCATCCAAGGAACAAACCCATCACGCCACTCTGGATCACATCTCCGAAACCGATTGCCTCTTCGACATCACCCATTGGCCTTCTTTTCGATAGCAACCGCACAAACCAGATCCCCAGATGATAGAGCGTGAACATCAGCGCGAACCCGGCAAAACATCCAATGAGTGTCATAACCACACCATGTTGCCATGATCCAATTGCCAATCCGATCAACGCACCGGCAATGCTGACCGGATGCATCACTATTCGATGCTCCATGTCGATGATGATCACAAGGCCTAAATATGCAAGTATCACCATTCCTATCCAGAACCCAACGTTAGGTGGATAAATCCAGATCAAAGCGGATACGATGGTTAAAAAAATCAAACTGCAGATGTGTCTTAAAGAACGCTTCTGATGGCATTTTTTACAGGGTTTGAATAGTATATAATCAAACAAATAGAATGGTTCCTTACATATTTTGCATACCGGTTTTGTCAGTTTTCGGTTAACAGGCAGACTATCTGCCAAATAATTTACCAATGTGGCCGTTATCAGACCAATGAATATTGCCATCAATATGCCGGGATCCATTCTCTGATTATATCCTGAAGGACGAGCAAGGCAATAAAATGGAGGTGCAAATTGGACCAATTCATTATCGAAGGATCCATTCCCTTAAAGGGAGATATCACTCCTTCAGGAAATAAGAATGCCGCACTGCCGTTGCTGGCAGCCTGTCTATTAACCGATGAACCTGTCATCCTGCATAATATTCCTGAAATCCGGGATGTGCATATTATCCGTTGTTTACTGGAAAGCTTGGGTGTGGAGATTTCAACAATAAAACCTCATTCCTGGAGAATCCATGCGGGTGAAGTTCGACCAGCGGATCTCGACCCGGATCTGTGTCGTAAAATAAGGGCATCCATTTTGCTCGCAGGCCCGATGACCGCACGTGCTGGTGAATTACACCTCCCCCCACCTGGCGGTGATGTGATCGGCCGTCGCAGGGTGGACACCCATATTCTTGCAATGAAAGCGATGGGTGCGCAAGTAAACTATGATCGCACCTTTCATTTTTCTGCCAAACGTCTGATCGGAGCGGATATCCTGCTGGATGAGGCCAGTGTGACCGGCACTGAAAATGCCATCATGGCCTCAGCCACAGCCAAAGGTAACACAATACTCCGTAATGCTGCTTCTGAGCCGCATGTTCAGGAGTTATGCCACCTATTAAATTCAATGGGTGCAAAAATATCCAATATCGGCTCGAATACCCTTAATATCGAAGGCGTGGATAAATTGCATGGATCTGAATTCACTATTGGGCCAGATTATCTCGAGGTGGTCAGTTTTATCGGTGCTGCTGTTGCCACGCATGGATCCATCCGCATACATCAGGCTGCTCCTCAATACATGGATATGATCGCACTGGTCTTCAAACGCATAGGCGTTGAATGGTTGGTGGAAGGGAAAGATATCATCGTTCCAGCTGAGCAAAAATTGGAGATAGAGCCGGATCTGGGTGGAGCCATCCCAGAGATCAGTGTCATGCCCTGGCCTGGTTTCCCATCCGACCTGATGAGTATAGCAATCGTTATGGCCACCCTTTCGAAAGGAAGTATCCTGATGCATGACTGGATGTACCCCAGCCGGATGTACTTCACTGATAAGTTGGTAGGTATGGGGGCTCATATCGTACTTTGCGATCCGCACCGTGCCATTGTTCAGGGACCCAGCCACCTGTATGGTGAAAAGATGGAAAGCCCAGATATCCGCGCCGGCATAGCATTGTTGCTGGCAGCGCTTTCAGCCCGGGGGAAATCTATCATTCGAAATATCAGCCAGATCGAACGAGGTTATGAAAAAGTAGATGAAAAATTGTCTGCATTGGGGGCGAACATAAAAAGAGTTGATGAATAAATAAACCTGACTATTTAAGCGAGCAAATAGTCAGGCAACTCGATCAGAATTGGATACGATCATCCTGGAGTGTTAATAACTTCCATAAACTGATTAATTGCTTCGCGCAACAAACTTTCGGGAAGAGCTCCAACCTGACGGTGGACAATCTTACCACCCGAAATGAAGAACATGGTTGGAATCCCCTGCACACCATATTTCATAGCCCACTCGTTATTTTCATCTGTATTCACTTTCGCGACCAATAACTTGCCGGCCATCTCATTCGCGATTTTTTCCAAGGTTGGGGCTACCATTTTACATGGGCCGCACCAGGGTGCCCAAAAATCTACAATTACCGGAATGTCAGATTGTAAGATGCTTTTTTCAAAAGCTGCATCGGTCACATTAATGGGTTCATTTATCATTTAAAAGTCTCATTTCTTGTCAAGAATTCACACACTATTATAGCGTGTTTACATCGATTCGATGCTTAAATATCTGTTTTGTTACAAGCGAATTCCAATAAGAACAAAATATGATGTAAAATCTGTGCATGAACATCCAGATCGCAGTATCCAAGATTAACAAATATGCCACCTCTGAAAGTGGCGACACATTAGAAGTGACTGAGCGTCCGAATGGGGGCATGTCAGTGGTACTTGCGGATGGACAAACATCTGGTCGTGGTGCAAAAACTGTATCCACACTGGTTGTTCGCAAGGTCATCAGCTTGCTCGCTGATGGGGTAAGAGATGGTGCTGCAGCACGGGCTGCTTCTGATTACCTCTACACAGAACGAAACGGCAAAGTGTCTGCAACACTCAACATACTGTCTGTGGATTTTATTACGAATACGCTGGTTATTTCGAGAAATAATCCTGCCCCAGTTTATCTGGCGCATGAGGGGAAGATTGATTGCCTGACCGGTGACAGCACCCCCGTCGGTACCAACCGTAACATACGTCCATCCATCACAGAACTACCCCTTGATAGCGGTTTGATTGTAATCATGTATACAGATGGTGTTGAACATGCCGGTGAGCGATCCGGGCAGAAAATGGATGTCTCGACCACACTGGAAGCCGTTCTGGAAGAAGAGACCCCCGACCCTCAATCGATTGCTGATGCATTGCTTTTCACTGCGATGCGATTGGATGATAACCGTCCGGCTGATGATATCAGTGTTGTCGCATTAAAAACTGTTACTGCAGACAACGATGGTGTTCGCAGGATGACGGTTAGTTTCTCAACCAACTTTGGAGATTAAACCTGTTGTAGAGAGAAGAAGTGACTGTGAAGGATCCATTAATTGGTATTGTGGGTCCATGTGGTGCGGGGAAATCCACACTTGAAAAAAGACTATCCATGTTTTTTTCAAATGTTCACGCTATCGCACAGGAACATTCCTATGTTCCAAGCATGTGGCAGAGAATTAATGATCCCGATATACTGATCTATTTGGATGTTTCATATCCAATGACTATTAATCGAAGAAGTCTGCGATGGACTGAAGCTGAATATCAAATTGAACAGGAACGACTTTCACATGCCCGTCGGAATGCAGACATATACATTGTCACCGATGAATTAACTCCAGACGAAATTACCCAGATAATTCTTCAAAAATTGAAGGATATCCTGTCATCCAGGAAAACGCCCTGACACCTACTCACAAGATACTAATGGGAGTATAATTTCACCTCACGCCAGTCCAGTACTGGCATTTTATTGTGTTTGGAGGTCTTTCACGCATGACGCGCAAGATAACAACCAATCTCGTTATTATTCTCATTGTTGTGGCCGTTGTCATTTGGTTGAACCTGCCCTCAAGTACGATCGATATCGGGAACTTTCAACGTGACCTGGAGCCCAAACTCGGACTCGATCTGCGGGGAGGTTTACAAGTGGTACTCGAGGTTGATCTACCTGCCGAAAGTGAGGTAACAGCCCAATCCATGGATGATGCCAAAACCATCTTCGAGAACCGCGCCAATGGATTGGGAGTCAGCGAAGTTGTATTTCAGGTTGCTGGAACGCGGCGAATCGTTGGGGAATTCCCCGGGTTAACTGACACCGAGGAGGTCATCTCTGTATTGCGCCAGGTAGGCCAGCTGGCATTCGTTCCCATGGGCACTACTCCACTTGCTGAAGGTACCGAGGTGATCGTGGATCTTACACAGGTAACTGCAACTACCACCACAACACCTGAAGCCACGCTGGAACCAACTGTTACACCGACTTTGGATATCACCCCAGAAGCCACAGCGGATGACTCAACCACAACTGAAACAGAAACACCGATTCTGACCGCCATTATGACCGGTAATGATCTTACCAATGTAGGTGTCATCCAGGACCAAATTGGGAACTACCAGATCGCATTTGAACTAAGCGATGCGGGCAAGAAAATATTCTCAGATTTCACATCCACGCATATTGGTGAGATTCTGGGGATTGTTCTTGACAATAAAGTCATTTCCACGCCACAGATTCAATCTGCCATTACAGAAGGATCAGGTGTCATCCAAGGATCATTTACACTTGACAGTGCCAATGCACTAGCCATTCAACTCCGTTATGGTTCTCTTCCTGTTCCATTCGTAGTTGCTGAAAGTCGCGTGGTTGGTCCAACATTGGGATCAGAATCACTTGAGAAAAGCCTGATCGCTGGCCTGATAGGCCTTTGTATCGTCATGTTGTTCATGGGTTTGTACTACCGCGTTCCCGGTTTGGTCGCGAATTTGGCCATCCTGATTTTCGCTGGTATCACCTTATCTGTTTACAAACTCATACCGGTCACCCTAACCCTGCCCGGTATTGCAGGATTCCTCCTTAGTACAGGAAGTGCATTAGATGCCAACATTCTAATATTTGAGCGTCTAAAGGAAGAACTTCGGAATGGACGCAGTGTGAAACAGGCAGTGGCTCTGGGTTTTCAAAGAGCATGGCCTTCAATACGTGACTCGAACATTGCCACATTCATCACCAGCCTGATATTATTCTGGTTTGGTTCTCAATTCGGTGCGACTATTGTCAAGGGTTTCGCGGTGACATTATTTCTGGGTATTGCCATCAGTCTTTTTACTGCTTTGATGGTCACCCGCACATTACTGGTCATTATTTTTGACCATGTCAAACCAACCAAGCTTTCACGCTGGTTTGGGATCTAAGAGGTCTTCATGATTGATATTCTAGGAAAACGATATCTCTTTTTCATACTATCACTTCTTATCATCCTGCCCGGTATCATTGTCTGGGCCATTAATGGATTGCCACTGGCAATTGATTTCAAGGGTGGCAGCATCATGGAAATCAGTTTCGACAGCGGAAAAGCGCCTGTCAATACCGAGGTGTTTGAGTTATATAAGGAACAGGGAATTACCGATGTTCAGGTGCAACCAACTGCTGACGAATCCATTCTGATCATCCGTACTCCCTTCATGGATGAAGTGGCACAGGGTGACATTATTCGAGCGGTTGAAACCAAATTCAACGACAAAGTCACCATTCGTACAGCAGACAGCGTTGGACCGACAGTAGGTCAGGAAGTTGCGTCGCGGGCTGCGCTGGCGGTCGCGATCGCCGCATTGGCAGTAGTGCTTTATGTCACCTACGCATTTCGTGGAATTCCACATGCTTTCCGTTATGGTGTCTGCGCCATCATCGCTATGATCCATGATGTCGCAATTGTGATGAGTCTGGTAAATATCGGTGGCAAGTATTTTGGCTGGCAAGTCGATTCTCTCTTCCTTACAGCGTTATTAACCGTCATCGGTTTTTCTGTTCAGGATAAAATCGTTGTCTTTGACCGTATTCGTGAAAACTCATCCATTCTTAGACGACTTCCATTTGAAAAACTGGTTAACCATTCCATAGTTCAAACGCTCCAACGCTCAATCAACACACAACTGATGACAGTTGAATTCATGTTGCTCGCGTTGGCATTGTTTGGTGGTGTCACACTTCGTGAATTTGCGGTTATCCTGCTTGTTGGTCTGTTGAGTGGTACCTATTCCTCCATCTTTATTGCTGCCCCCATCCTTGTGGTTTGGGAAAAGAAGGAATGGAAGACTTGGTTTACTTCAAGCAAGACCCGGGTAACCACTTCGTAATACTGGTACAGATGGTAAAGTTCTGAAAAATAGATTTTTCAGAACTTTTTTTCTGATTAGATCAATAAAGGATTTCTATGCGCAACCAAGTGATTCTAATCACAGGCATAAATGGCGAGATCGGACATGGACTTGCACGTGGCCTGAGTAAGCGATCTGATACCTATGTGGTCGGTTTGGATGTCGCTCCATTGGATAAAACCCTGCGGCCGTTATGTCAACAATTCATTCAGGGCGATATTCTGGATAATATGCTACTGGGGCGACTGGTTGCTGAGTACGAGATTCGCACAATTTTTCATCTGGCTTCCATTCTATCCACCAAAGCTGAGTACAATCCAGAGACTGGGCACCGGGTTAATGTCGAAGGGACGCTCAATCTATTGCGCTTGGCAGTTGAACAATCCCAATGGCAGGGGCGATCGGTAAAATTCATATACCCTTCGTCTATTGCGGTATACTGGTTTCCGACTCTTGCCGATAAAGAAAAGACCGGCAAGGTGAAAGAAGAGGATAACTGCTTCCCAACCACGATGTACGGGTGCAACAAACTCTACTGCGAACTGCTGGGGCGTTATTATGCAAATTACTACCGTCAACTTGCAGCCGATCAGATCAAACATACCATTGACTTTCGGGCCATTCGATTTCCAGGCCTGATCAGTGCCGAAACAATACCAACTGGCGGAACCAGCGATTATGGGCCGGAAATGCTTCATCACGCTGCCCAGAATATTCCCTATCATTGTTTTGTGCGTGAGGATTCCCGGCTGCCATTCATGGCGATGCCGGATGCAGTCAAAGCCTTGTTGACACTCGAAGCTGCAAGCAATGAAAGCCTGCACCGTATTGTATATAATGTCACCAGCTTTTCACCCAGCGCTTTAGAAATCCGCGATATCGTTCTGAATTATTTCCCAGATGCAGCTATCGATTTCATACCGCATGCCAATCGTCAACAGATCGTGGATACCTGGCCAGCAGATGTAGATGATGGTGCAGCCCGCCATGATTGGGATTGGCAGCCAGACTACGACCAGGCACGCGCTTTCAGTGAGTATCTGGTGCCATCCATTAAGGAGCGCTACCGGGATACTGCTTAAGCAGATACCGGATTGATTTTTCATGAGCGCTATAGAGGTATTTTCTGACAGCCATGACCTCCTGGGAGAATCGCCGCGCTGGCATCCCTCTGAAAATCGGTTGTACTGGGTGGATATCGAAGCCGGCTCTATACACTCCCAATCAGCACAGGAAGCATCACCGTTAACCCATCAAGTCGAAATGAAAGTGGGTTGCCTGGCCTTTGAGAGGTCAGGGGCAATGCTGCTGGCGACTTCAAGAGGTATCCAGCGTTGGAATGCGAATCGTTCCGTTCTGACGCTTTTGGCTGACCCTGAAGTGGATAAATCCGAAGCGCGATTCAATGATGGTCTGGTGGATGCTGCAGGACGTTTTTGGGCCGGTACGATGACTGAAACCGATGCTTCCAGTGCATTGTATTGTCTTGATACCAATCTGGACCTTCGAACCATGACAAGTGGAATCACCATATCAAATGGGATCGGTTGGAATCCAGAAAATAACTTGATGTATTTCACAGACACGATGAAGCGCACGATCTGGCGTTACGACTTCGACCTCGCCACGGGTACGCTTTCAAACCAGCGCCCTTTTCTCGAGTTTAGCGGTGAGGGATTGCCGGATGGCCTGGCGGTTGATACAGAAGGAAATGTGTGGGTGGTCCTGTGTGGCGGTGGGTGTATCCAGGTGCATGCTCCGACCGGCCAGCAGCTCGACCTGCTGCGCTTCCCCACCCGCTGTATCACGGCCTGTACTTTTGGCGGTGACGATCTTTCTGATCTATATGTGACCTCATCGCGCGTATTATTGCCATCAGAAGAACTCGCCAGGGATACCCTGGCCGGGAATGTATTCAGGCTTTCCACCCATGCTCATGGCCTGCAGGATCATTTTTTTGGGTGATATCGACCACGAAGATTATCCGGGGTTTGAATGATATATGTCACCATAAGCAGGTACCCGCTATTAGGATATACTAGTAAACGCAATCATTTAGTAATAAAGTAAATTACTTGGAGGCTTACTGTGGATCATGAACTCTTAAACGGCTTATTACGACCAAAATCCATCGCCATCATCGGTGCATCTGCAAAACCTGGCAAGATCGGTTACACAGTCATCGATAACCTCATCAAGGACGGCTACCCGGGTAAGATCTATCCGATCAACCCGGAAGCAACCGAAATATTGGGACTCAAAGTTTACAAGAATATCGGTGATGTTCCAGGGGATGTGGACGCAGCCGTCATGACCATACCTGCCAAGATCGTTGCGCAGGAGTTAATCGAATGCGGTAAAAAGAAAGTTAAAGGCATCATCCTGATCACCTCAGGTTTCAGTGAAGTAGGTCGTAAGGATATGGAAGATGAGTTGGTTGCAATTGCCCGCCAGTACGGCATGCGCATCCTCGGTCCCAATATCGTGGGTACCTTATCGAACTCCGATAAGTTAAACGCTTCTTTTGCCCCCTGCCTGCCCCTGCCTGGCAAGGTATCCCTGGCTTCCCAGAGTGGCGCCTTGCTGATCGCGCTGGATGCCTCCACCTATGTTCGACGTGTCGGTTTTGATAAATTGATCTCCAACGGCAACATGTGCGATGTCAACTTCACCGACCTGGTCACCTGGTTGGGGGTGGATGATAATACCTCCTGTATTGCCCTATACATCGAAGGTTTTAAGGATGGCCGCAGCTTTATTGAAGCTGCCCAAAAAGTTGAAAAACCGATCGTAGCCTTGAAAGCTGGTGTCTCTTCACATGGCGCAGCCGCAGCCGCATCGCACACCGGCTCACTTGCCGGAGCGGTGAAAATCTATGGTGCTGCTTTCAAACAAGCAGGGGTGATTCAGGCAACCGATCTGGATGACCTGTTTGACCGGGTTTTGGCCCTTTCCATCCAACCCCCCATGCAAGGCGATAACCTTCTGGTCCTGACCAACGGTGGTGGTGTGGGTGTCCTGGCAACCGATGCTGCCGAAAGATGTGGTCTTCCGTTGCACTTTGCGCCTGAGGATGTCCAGACTGAACTACGCAAACACATGCCTGAATTCGGCTCCGCCAAGAATCCGGTCGACATGACCGGCATGGCAGGCAACGAATGGTATTACGAAACCACCCATTTCGCCATCGGCCACCCCTGGACACATGGCCTGGTTGTCCTTTATTGTGAAACCGCCATGACCAATCCACAGCAAATCGCTGAAGCGATCAAGCGGGCCATTGATGAAGCTGATGTCAAGGGTAAACCGGTGACGGTATCTTTTGTGGGAGGTGAACGCTCGGACAAGGCCATCCAGTGGTTGGTCGAGCAAGGCATCCCCGCTTTCGGTGCGCCGGACCGGGCTGTCAATGCCATCGCCACCCTGCGTGAGTACACCCGTTTGCGTGAATCGATCAAAGATCCTGCCGTTTCATGCGGTGATGTGGACAGCGCTGCCGCCCGCAAGTTGATCGCCAAAGCACGCGCTGAAAAACGCTCCACCCTGACTGAGATCGAAGCCAAGCAGATCTTTGAGCTATACGGGTTACCGACCACCAAAACTTCCCTGGCCACCAGTGAGGATGAAGCTGTCAAGATGGCTGATGCAACCGGCTACCCGGTGGTTATGAAGATCGTTTCACCGGATATCATCCATAAATCAGATGCTGGTGGCGTTAAAGTCAGTATTAAAGATGCTGCTGCTGTCCGTGACGCATTCAAGACCATCCTGACGAATGCAAAATCCTACAAGGTCGATGCCGATATTCACGGCGTTGCCATTCAGGAAATGGCACCCTGGGGTACTGAAGTTATTCTGGGTTCGGTTAATGATCCCGGTTTTGGCCCAACCCAGATGTTTGGCCTGGGCGGTATTTTCGTCGAAGTCCTTAAGGATGTTACCTTCCGGGTCGCACCGGTTTCCCGAACGATGGCTGAACAAATGCTGTCTGAAATTCGCGGAGCACCCATGTTGGATGGTGTTCGTGGTGAAGCCCCACGCGACAAGGCCGCCCTGGTGGATGCACTTTGTAAATTTTCCTCATTGATTGTCGACCTGGGAGATGAGATCGCAGAGACCGATGCCAATCCAGTAATTGTATACGAAAAGGGTAAAGGCTTGAAAGTCGTTGATGCGCGCATCATACTGAAGAATAAATAAACGGAGTACAGATCAAAAAAGAGTGTGGCAAAAATGAACTGCACCCCATAAGTTGGACACAATCCAACGAATGGAGGTGCAGTTTTTATGACCAAATTCACAAGGTCTGAACGTCTAGC
>JAFGXF010000023.1 GCA_016936755.1 Anaerolineaceae bacterium
TGCTGGTTCATTCCGAAATGGATCAGAGTATCTCATACGAAAACATGGATCGTATATACCAGAAGCTTGGAACTCGCGATAAAACCAAAGTCACAGTTAAACACAGCGGGCATGTAATTATACGTGAACCAGATCGTGACCAGGTATTCAAAGCCACTGTTGATTTTATTCAGCGTGTGAATAAACAGAAATGACCCGCAATCTGATCTTCATGATCCTCTCCCTCTTCACCTGGGGGATCGGAGAGAGCATGTTCATGTATTTTCAACCTATTTACCTCCAACAGTGGGGGGCGAATCCACAAACCATCGGTTTGGTTTATGGCGCTTGGGGTTTGTCCATCATGATCACACAGATCCCGGCTGGCATCCTGACAGATCGTATCGGCGCGCGTCCCATTATTCGACTGTCATGGACGCTGGGTATATTTGCCTGCCTTTTAATGGCCTTATCGGGATCTCTGGAAGTGTTCATTGTTGGGATCGTTTTTTATGGTTTTACCGCCTTCGGGGTGACACCCATGAACAGCTACATCACCCAGGTAAAAGGGAATCTGACTTCAGAGCGGGCATTGACTTTTGCCTCGGGTGGATTCAACCTGGGCGCAGTGATTGGGCCATTCCTGGGCGGTATCATCGCACAGCAATCCGGGATTCGCACCATCTTTTTCATCGTAACGGGGATATTCATGATATCCACGATATTCGTATTCTTTACCCAAAAACAGTCAATTGCTGTTGACTTGGAACACCTTGTTCGGCCAAAACTGCATAAGAATCCCCGTTTTATGGTGTTGCTTCCACTTGTATTGATATCAATGTTCGCTCTATATATGCCGCAACCACTCATTCCGAATTATCTACAGAACCAGAAATATCTCGAACTGAGCAGCATTGGTCAAATGGGGTCCATCGGGAACCTTGGCAATGCCATTCTCATCCTGAGTCTGGGTCGCTTCAACGCAGTCTACGGTTACCTGCTGGGTCAGGCGTTGGTCGTACTGTCCATGGTGCTGTTATGGAAAGGCAATCATCCATTTTGGTACGGAGCAGGTTACTTCCTGTTGGGGGGGTATCGCTTAACACGCGTCATGTTGGTGGCCTTCGCCAGATCGTTGATTCACGCTGCTGATGTGGGGCGCGCCTTTGGTTATCTGGAAACGGTGAATGGCATAGCGATCATCCTGGCACCCGTTCTTGCCGGTTACCTGTATGATATCAATCCCGAAATGCTGTTTTCGAGCAGTGTGTTCCTGGTCCTGGGCATTTTAATTTTAAACGTTTTTTTCATGCTTTCCCACTGGAAAAAATCGCCCCAAACCAAATAAAACCCCATCGGTAACACTCACAGTAATACCGATGATGTTAATTAATTTGCTAATCCATTTACTCGGCCAATACAATCAAGTGGTCTTCTTTTGAAAAAACAATTCTTTCGGACTTACTTGGGTTTAATTTCACACCATAAGACCTTTCAGCATCACGGCTGAATTTGAATATTCGGTATCCAATTGCAGTCTCTCCTCGCTGCCTGGCAGCTGCAACAATGGTGTAAAAATCCACAGGCTCCTTGATGTTGATATATTGACCAACAGGCTTGAGGTAAATTTCAGATCCTTCCGAATCAAAAATGTCGGCAAATACAGCATTCAGCCCTTTATTTTCAGATACCTGCGTGAGCATTAAACTGACAATCCGATCGCTGACGATAAAATCATCAGCGCGTGTTACCTCAGCCAGATTGCGATTGCGAACATCCAGCATTTCACTGGTAATCGCCATATTAATACCAGATCTATCGGCTATATCTCGGAGATGAAGAAGCGCTATCAATGTTATCGCGTCTGCCTGTTGGGCTGTCATCTGGTTGGAATAACTTAACAAAATGATGTGATCATATAAAGCCAGATTAAGGTTTTCGAGTGTGGCTCGATCGGTTATATCACCTCTTTGAACTTGCAGTTTCTGCTTCTTAACCTCACGCTTGATTTTATCCACATCCATCTCCATCTGGTCTGAGTCTGCAACAATCCGCAATATCGATCCAGAAGGAATGTAATTCTCCAATTCATGAATGATGGCTTGCCCACGCCAATTCCATCCCAGGATTAAAGTCTTCTCAGGCGCCTGTTGGTGGGTATGATGCTTGGCAAATAACTCAGCTTGTATAAGTCCCTGTCTGCCATCCAGAATAATCCTATCATCATCTTCTGCAATTAATATCAACTTGTCTCCCGGCTTGATGACAGTATCCATGGGCGGATTAATGCAAGCAGTGGAATCGATATGAGCCAACCCCATGACAGTGTTGCTTTCAAATAAGTTGAGGGTTTCACCATAGGTTGTTCCTGTTAATGTGTCCTTTTCATAAAAGTAGATTTCATCACCACTGAAATCCAATAGCTCAGTATAGACTACCGACAATCCGGACTGCCGGCAGGTTTGGGCAATGATGCGTGCCACCATATTTCCCACCTGAATCCACTCGACTTCGTCCTTCCCAACCAAAACTGCGACTTCATTGTTCTTTGGATCACGCAACTCTGCAACGCTATGGAAAGGCTCCAGACGGCGGCCAGGCAGGTTGGTGATTGCCAGAACGGTTTTAATGACCTCGGAATCCGGGTTGTCAGCATCCGGAGACAGGACAATAATTGATTTTGAACTGTTCAGAGAGACCAGCTTCAAGTCTTCCATTTCCATCGGATTCCCGGTACGACACACAACGCGAGTCGTGCCGGTGTTGCCAAACCTCAAGCGGATTTCATCCTCCATTTCGACCTTGTCAACATTGCCAAGCACAACAATACAAGCCTTGGATTGATTCATATTGGCAAGAACGAGTTCCGAAATGATCGTGAAGATTTGTTCAGACCACCCGAGGATGACTGTATGCCCGTTCTCAATAACCCGGGAATGACCTTTACGCAGCTCATCCAGCTTGCCTTCGACGCCGCTGGTGAGTACACCGATCAAAGTGCTGATGATGAAAACACCGCCCAGCGTAACACCAAACATGATCATTCGAAATCCCCATCCGGCATCTCCACCCATCGTGCCGGCATCCA
>JAFGXF010000141.1 GCA_016936755.1 Anaerolineaceae bacterium
ATGCCAAAGGTGGGACCCTGGCTGGGCTGCCTCAGACAGGTCATGACCCGTTTCCCCAGGTGCGCACCCAGTGCCTGACATAAACCGACGGTGGTGGTGGACTTGCCTTCACCTAATGGCGTCGGGGTTATGGCGGTCACATCGATATATTTGCCATTCGGGCTATCTTTAAGGCGCTCGAGGATTTCCAGTTTGACCTTGGCTTTATATGGACCAAATAACTCGAGTTCATCGGGTTGAATGTCCATTTCTTCTGCCAGAGAGACGATTGGTTTTAATACTGCTGCCTGGGCAATATCGATGTCGGATGGAACAGGTGTCACCCGCTTGAGCGGTGTGGGAATGAAGCGTTTCATCCCGGGGTGTTGTTGCACTGTCATCAGTTATCACTCCTCTCTTGGATTATCATATAATATAACCGAATTCGAATTCGTGCAAGCAAACCATTCAATTTCGGAGATACACAATCGATAACGGATCATGAAGAAATCCAAATCTTATCAAAGCAATCAAAAGCTGATCGTATTCGGGCTCGCATTACTGGCTGTGATACTGGCGTTGTGGCTGCGATACAGCTTGCGCATGCAAACAACCAATGACTATTTATGCTGCTATGAGGTTTGGTACGACTATATTCGGCAGGATGGTCATTATGCGTTCATCAACGCTTTTTCCAATCTTGCGATGCCGATCCTGTATATCTGGTATTTGCTGACACTGATCGCACCCCAGATTCCCACTTTGATTGCCACCAAGATCCCGGCAGTGATCTGCGATTTCATACTGGCTTTCTATTTCTATAAGTTGATTTCGACCAAATTCACCAACCCATTCATCCGATTGGCGGCCTTTGTGGTGCCATTGTTCACCCCGACGATCTTTTTAAACAGCGCCTGGTGGGGTCAATATGACAGTTGTTATATGGCACCGGTTATGGCCGGTCTTTACTACTTGCTGAAGAAACGTGAATCCGTTGCCTTTCTGGCGTTCGGTATTGCCTTCAGCGTGAAGTTTCAGATGGTTTTCATCCTGCCATTTCTAATCATCCTTCTGCTGCGCAAGGAAGTAAAATGGACCAGCTTTTTACTTATCCCGGGCGTGTATCTGATATCCATCCTGCCCGCCTGGCTGCGTGGCAGGCCGCTGGTTGACCTGCTGACAATTTACATTAAGCAATCAGGTCAATATCAACGCCTGTGTATGAATGCACCAACGGTTTACAGCTGGATTTCAGACGATTATTTTAAACTGGTATATCCGCTGGGTATCCTGATTACCGCTGTGTTTATGCTGATATTTATTTATTATGGATGGAAAAAATATCGTTCCGCCCGGCTTGACACCGACCGTTTTCTCCATCTGGCACTGATATCGACTTTATTGTTACCCTCGCTGTTACCCATGATGCAGGGGCGTTACTATTACCAGGCTGAGATGATTGCGCTGGCACTGGCATTCTTCATTCCGCGCTGGTTTTATTGGCCACTCATTCTACAAACACTGGCGTTGTATACCTATGGGCGTTACTTTTTCGGTTATGATGTCGCCGGATATGGGTTGAAATACGGATCGTTTGGTCTGCTGGCACTGTTACTGATCATCATTGTGGCTTATTTCCATAAATCGCATACCCAGATACCCTCACCATGAAGGAGTCCATCCGGGTTGACTTTGAGCCCATCGGTCGTCGTGTTCGTGTGGATGCAGATACTTCCATACTTACTGCTGCCCGGAAAGCAGGGATAGGAATAACTGCGGTATGCAATGGGCAAGGCACATGCCATCAGTGTGTCATCCGACTTGTCAGTGGAAAACTTAACCCGTTAACGGATATTGAAAAATCCGTCTTTTCCCCTCAAAAGCAGTCAGAGGGATGGCGTTTGGCCTGCCAGACTATCCCAATCTCGGATGTGAGTCTCGAAGTTCCCCCGCAGTCGATATCCACTCAACAGCGCCTTCAACTGGAAGGACAACAATTCGAAGGGGATCCGGCTCCGGCCGTGAGAGTCGTCAGGGTTTCGATTGAGCCGGCTTCTCCAATGGACTTGCGCGCTGATCAAACAAGGTTAAAGGATGCGTTGGAGACAATCCGTCCTGCGGTCGATATACCGATCCGGCAGCTTGATAAAATCTCCCCTTTGCTGCGCACACAGGGTTGGCAGGTCGATCTGGTACTGAATGAAAACGGGACTCTGACCGGCTGCCTGGGGGCAGATAAGCGGTTGGTCGGGTTGGCATTGGATATCGGCACCACCAAGCTGGCCGCCTATCTGGTTGATCTTGAAAGTGGGAAGACCATGGCTAAAATGGGGGAGGTCAATCCACAGATTTCATATGGTGAAGATGTGATCAGCCGGATCGCATATGCCAATCAGAGTGACACGAAAAAAGCTGCTTTGCAGAAAGTGTTGCGTATAGCGATAAACAGGCTGATTAAAAGGCTCTGTAAGAACGCGCATGTTCAACCCGACCAGATTATGGATGCCGTGGTTGTTGGTAATACCGCCATGCACCACCTGTTTGCCGGTTTGCCTGTCCGCCAGTTGGGTGAGGCGCCTTATGTGCCTGGGGTGAGTGATTCACTCTACCTGCCGGCTCATGAACTCGGCCTTGATCTATCACCAGGAGCGCTGGTTTACCTGCCACCGAACATTGCCGGTTTTGTCGGATCGGATCACATCTCTGCTGATCTTGCCTGTGGCTTGCTGGATGCGGGAGAAACTACCATGCTGGTTGATATCGGCACCAATACCGAGATTACCCTGCGGACCCCGCTTGGTATATCTTGTTGCTCCTGCGCATCCGGTCCAGCCTTTGAGGGGGCGCATATCCATTCGGGGATGCGCGCAGCAGCCGGAGCGATTGAGCGGGTATTTTTTAACAGCGGTCAGTGGAATTACACAACAATCGGTCAGGGCCCACCTGCCGGAATTTGTGGTTCCGGTATTCTTGATGCAGTGGCTGAGATGCGCCGGGTGGGCATTATTGATGAACGTGGAGTATTCCAGCCAGGCCAGGCTGGTGTGGAAAAACAGGGCCACCTTTCTTCATTTCAACTGGTTCCGGCTGATCCAGTAAACAATGTGGACGCAATACAAGTGACCCGGAAGGATGTCAATGAAATCCAGCTGGCCAAGGCAGCCATTCGAGCGGGTATCGAGATCCTGCTAAAGGAGAGTCAGCTTGAGGCGAACCAGATTCAACGATTCATTGTGGCCGGTGCGTTTGGCACGTATCTGCATCTGCCGAGTGCACTGGCTATCGGAATGTTCCCCCCATTACCCGAGGAGCGTTTTTTCCAGGCAGGTAATGCAGCTGGTGCTGGAGCCAGGTATATGTTGCTGGTAAACGAATTCCGCAAACAGGCTGAAGCCTTGTATGGGCGGATGAAATATATCGAACTGACAATTCAAAAGGATTTTCAAGAAACCTATATGGCTTCATTACTGCTGGACAATCAGCCCATAAAATAACACGGAAATGGATGTGTTAAAATTCTAGCCATTAATTATGAGGTATTGAGATGAAGAGAACCGTCCATGGGCAACTAAAAACCGCGATTCTGATCCTCATCCTATCGATAACGATCATCAGCCTGTCTGCCGGGTGCGCTTTTCCGGGAATTGCCAAACCAACGGATACACCAACGCCGGAACCAACCATGGCCCCCACGATGACCGAGACTCCGGAACCAACAGCCACACCCCAGCTGGTTGATACCCCCACCCCCACCGCGACAGCCACGCAATCTGTTCAATATGTCGTCACATTGGGGACCTTTTTTGATGATCAATGTCCGCTGGCTTTCGAGGGTGACCATCTGGTTGTGGTTCCTGGCTGCCAGGATATCAAGATTGATAACTTCCCGATTCCTCGTGGCAGACAGGTGTGGTTCTCGATATATATTCCCGGGGATGAATCCACCTACACTGAGACATCCAGCGCTGGCTGGATCAAGCTTGAGGCCAACACCTATTCAGAAGTGGATACTCGTGGTCGTATGTTCGCATGTTCACCGCCTGCTTTTGGGGATTACATTTGCATCGTCAATGTATTAACCCCGGCGGGTGCTATTCCACTGTATATGACCATTTCAGCCGCACTGGAATAAAGTGTTTACAATTAAGATATAATGCAAATAATTGGGATATCCAAAAAAAAGCTGAGGAAAAAGATATGAAGAAGACATTGTTTTTGGTGGTTCTCGTCATGCTGCTGGTCACACTTGCCTGTGGTTCAACCGACACCACCACGGATGACAGCACGATCGGCAGTGATGTGGTTACCGCGGTACCCGAGGAGGTCGAGCCCGTCCCCTTGGATGACACCACCACATATGACAGTCCCTGGTATCTTGAAGAGTTTGATACCAACCTGGACAACTGGAATGAACAATACCTTTCAGATGCCACTGACGAAAAGTATGACAGCGAAACTGCTGTGTATCTCGAAGATGGCGGTGTGTGGTTTGACATTAATTTGCCCGATACTTATATCTACTTATTCAATGAGAATTACAGCTATGATGATGTCGCGATCGAATTCGAGGTTGAGAACACCGGACCGCACAACTCACAGTACATCAACCCGGTATGTCGCTATACACCCGGTAAAGGCTGGTATGAATTCAGTGTGGCAGCCAGCGGCAAGGTGCAACTGTGGCGCTACGATTTCGATGACGGCTATATCTTGATTGATGAGGGTGGCTCCACGAATATCAATCAAGGGAACGCCACCAACAACTATAAAATGACTTGCATCGGCAATGAACTCTCCCTATACATCAACGGCAAGCTTTGGCGCTCTGCCTTTAAGGACAGTAATTTACGTGAGGGCTATATCGGCATCTCGGCCGGAACCATGAATGTGTATCCCATCCAGGTGGTCTTCAACTGGGTGGAGATTTCTGAACCATAAACGTTCCTGTAAAAAGCCCCCGAAACCGGGGGCTTTTTTGTTTGGAAGTCGTGGACGGATCGTTCGTGTATAATTATCTTACCTTTGACCAAGGAGAAGGGTATGCCGGAGGATAAGATCCGTGTTTTGATGTCAAAACCTGGTCTGGATGGCCATGACCGGGGGGCCAAGGTGATTACGCGTGCCTTGAGAGATGCTGGTATGGAGGTCATATACACTGGTCTTCGCTACACACCTGAAATGATCGTCGAAGCGGCCGTTCAGGAAGATGTGGATGTCATCGGTCTTTCGATCCTCTCAGGTGCACATATGTCACTGGTGCCGAGGGTCTTGCAGCTATTAAAAGAAGCCCGGCTGGATAAAATTATAGTTTTCGTTGGGGGGATCATACCAGATGAGGACATACCCGAGTTGAAAAAAAGTGGTGTCAGTGCAGTTTATGGTCCGGGAACATCCACTCAAACAGTTGTCAAGGATGTCCGCGAGCTGGTTGGTTCTCCATCTGCCTGATTACCTGTTTCGTAAAATTATATGACCTTAAAAAACAACACAGAGGCGCTGAGATCGGGGGATCGAATTGCGCTGGCAAAAACGATCAGCCAGATCGAGGATCAAACTGAAGAAGGCCGCCAGGTACTTTCAGCGCTGTTTCCCTACACCGGGCAGGCTCACATGATTGGGATTACCGGATCCCCGGGGACCGGTAAGAGCACATTAACAGCCCGGCTGGCACGGGAATTCCGAAATCCATCAGTTGATATTCAACCTCAACGGGTGGGAATCCTGGCGGTGGACCCGACCAGCCCGTTCAGCGGGGGGGCTGTGCTGGGTGACCGTGTACGGATGCGTGACCTGGCAGGTGATGAAGGTGTGTACATCCGTTCGATGGCCTCGCGTGGGGCGTTGGGCGGCCTGTCGGCTGCAACAGATTCAGTTGCCGCGTTGTTGGATGCGGTTGGATATGATGTGATCCTGATCGAAACGGTGGGAGCCGGACAGGATGATGTGGAGATCGTTCGCCTGGCGCATACCACCATCGTGGTGGCAGCACCCGATCAGGGTGATGATATTCAAGCGATTAAAGCCGGCATCCTGGAGATCGCAGACATCCTGGTCCTCAATAAAGCGGATTTGCCCGGGGTGGATCGTGCTGAACGGGCACTATGCAGTGCTCTTGAATTGGCCGGTACCCATCGTACGTTCAATGATGGCAGCGGGCATCACCGCGAACAGGCGATTGAACTGCATGACTCCCGTCCGGGTTGGCGTCCACCCCTGATCAAGACGATCGCACTTTCTGGCGAGGGAACGGTTGAATTACATCAATCGATCGCAGCGCACAGGCAGTACCTGGTGGATGGTAAATTGTGGGATGCAAAGAACGCTGCACGCCTGACATCCATGCTGGAAAAGCAACTCCGGGAGCATCTTTATCAGAACTGGCAAAACCGGGTTGATCAAAAAGCCTACAAGCGCGCGCTGAAAAGTGTGCTCTCATACCGGGTTTCACCGTACCAAGCGGCGATCGATCTGCTCAAGCAGCCTGAATAACCCAAGTAATGTTAAAATAACTCTGCAACAGATTTTTGTCATGGAGAAATAATCATGGAACGTACCAACATCGCCGATCTCAAAAATAAATTTGGCCAGCCGGTGAAGATCCAGGGCTGGCTTCAGACTTTACGCGACCAGAAGCGCATGCAGTTCCTGGTCGTGCGTGATCCAACCGGCGCAGTCCAGATTGTCAACGAACGCGAACATGACCCCGAACTGGCAGCCCGCATCTCCGCCCTGACCACCGAGAGCGCATTGACCATCACCGGCACACCCATAGAGAACCCGATCGTGAAATTGGGCGGCCTTGAAATGCAGCTGGAAAGTCTGGATGTGAATAACCTCGCCCAATCCCCGTTACCCTTCGAGCCGTTTGGAGACACACTGCCCGAGCTGGATTACCGGCTGGATTGGCGATATATGGATCTGCGCCGCCCGGTCAATGCATTGCTGTTCCGCATCGAAACCGCTGTTGTTCGCGCCATGCGTGAATACTGGCAGAAGAACAACTTTGTCGAAATGCACTCGCCCAAGCTTATGGGCAGCCCTTCAGAAAGCGGGGCCGAGCTATTCACTGTTGAATATTTCGAGCGGAAAGCGTATCTGTCGCAATCACCCCAATTCTACAAGCAGATGGCCATGGCAGCTGGTTTTGAGCGCATTTTCGAGATTGGTCCGGTTTTCCGGGCTGATCCTTCCTTTACCTCACGTCATATGACCGAGTTCACCGGTGTGGATGTTGAGTTTTCGTGGATTGAAAGTCACCAGGACGTTATAGCCTTCCATGAGAATTGGTTGCGATACATCTATCAAGCGATTAAAGATGAGTTTGGACCAGTCATCCAGGAGCATTTTGGAAAGGAACTGGTCGTGCCGGAAGTACCTTTTCCCCAGGTGACCATGGCGGAGGCGTACGCAATCCTCAAGGAGCAGGATTATAAATTACCTCCGGAGCGGAAAGGCGATATCGATCCGGGTGGTGAACGTCTTTTGGGCGATTATATTAAAAAGAAATACAACCACGAGTATGTTTTCGTGACCGACTGGCCGATTAGCGTGCGGCCGTTTTACCATATGCGGCATCCTGACAAACCGGAATTGACCCGCAGTTTCGACCTGATCGGTGCCGGATTGGAAGTGACCACGGGCGCCCAGCGCGAGCACCGTTATGATGTATTAGCCAGGCAAGCCCAGGAGAAGGGTCTGGGTCTTGAGACGATCCAGTTCTACCTGGATTTCTTCAAGTATGGCTGTCCTTCGCATGGTGGTTTTGGTATGGGCCTTTCGCGGCTGCTGATGATCATGCTGGGGCTGCCCAACATCCGCGAAGCGGTTTACCTGTTCCGCGGTCCGACCCGCTTGCATCCGTAAGAGGAAATATGATCACCTACAAACGCATCCGCTTCCGTGGCGCTGAACGTGACGACATCCCGATTTTTACACAATGGATGAATGATCCCGAAGTGATCGCCAACCTGGTCATGTATCACCCCATGTCGCTTGTTAATGAAGAAGCCTGGTTCGAGCGAATGATCCAACGACCTCAGGATCAACAGATCATGGTGATCGAGATCTGCCCCAAAGGAGAGTGGATTCCTATCGGCACATGCGGATATCATGATATTGATTGGCGCAGCCGCAACACAGAGGTGGGTATATCGATTGGTGCAAAGGAGTGGTGGAACAAAGGCTATGGCAGTGAGGCCATGGAGTTGATGGTCAAATACGGTTTCGAAACACTCAACATGCACCGCGTCTGGTTGCGGGTCTTCGAGAGGAACAAACGCGCCATACACGCCTATGAGAAGGTCGGATTCATCCACGAGGGGCTGATGCGCGACGCGGATTACAAGGACGGTACATATCACAACATCCTGATCATGAGCGTATTAAGACAGGAGTATCATCCTGATGAATGACTTTTATGCGGGGCTATAATCATTTTTGGATGGAGGCTGCATGACTCAATTACACGCACGGCATGAATTGATGTATGGCGATGTCAAGCTTTTTGCTGGCACGGCCTGCCCTGACCTGGCACAAGATATCGCAAGGCACCTGGATCTGGAACTCTGTGGGCGCGAAATCATCGAATTTCCCAATGAGAACCTGTTCGTCAAATTGCATAAATCCGTACGCGGTCAGGACTGTTATGTCATTCAGACCACCTCTGCGCCTGTGCATCGTAATCTGATGGAACTGTTGATCCTGATCCAGACCTTGCGCCTGGATTCCGCTGCGCGTATCACGGCTGTCATACCTTATCTATGTTATGCACGTTCAGATAAAAAGGACCAACCGCGGGTGCCGATCACCGCACGCCTGGTGGCGGATATGATCGAAATTGCCGGTGCCGATCGCTATATCACCATGGACTTGCATGCCGGACAGATCCAGGGCTTTTTCTCCATCCCCGGTGATGTCATGACCGCTTTTCATATCCTGATGGATTACCTTAAAAGCATTCGATCGACCCTTCATGACCCGGTGGTCGTGACGGCTGACCTGGGTTTTGCCAAGAAAGGCCGCAATTTCGCTGCCGGATTGAATGCACCCATGGCATTCATCGAAAAACGCCGCATCGCGAACGATTCCAAAGCAGAGGCCCTGACCGTCATCGGCGATATCAGGGATCACGATGTGGTGCTGGTCGACGATGAGGTATCCACCGGCGGTTCGATGGCCCAGGCAGTTGAACTCCTTAAAAACGCTGGTGCATGCAAGGTTTACATGGTCTTTGTGCATGCGGCTTTGACCGAATCCGGTGCCAAGAGGTTGGCAGCTCTGCCGGTGGAGAAGTTTGTCATAACCGATACCATCCCGATTCCACCTGCCTACAGAGACGGGTTCGGTGAGCGCCTGGTAGTCCTGACGGTGGCGGATTTGCTGGGCGAAGTCATCTGCCGCGCGAACCAGGGGCGTTCGGTCGGCGAAATGTTCGGCGAGTAGGCTCTCCATTCATGCCTGAACTGCCCGAGGTTGAGACCATTGCCCGCAGTTTGCGCGAAGGCAATGCTGGACAACCATCCATTCTCCAATATCGAATACTCAGGGTTGAACTGCGCTGGCCGCGTACGCTGGTAATACCACAGCTGGCGGTGTTATCACCCGTCCTGAAGAGCCGTATCATAGCAGGCATATCCCGGCGCGGGAAGTTCCTGGTTTTCGATTTGGATGGGATCACAATGCTCATTCATCTGAGGATGAGTGGTGACATGCTTGTCCGGGATTGGGATTCACCCATAGAAAAACATAACCGGTTGATTTTGTGGTTGAGGGGGGAGGGCGGCAATTGCCAGTTGGTATTCAATGACCCGCGAAAATTCGGCCGGGTTTGGGTAACGAATCAGCCGGCATACCTATTGGATACGCTCGGCCCGGAACCGCTGGAGGAATCTCTTACACCGGCTGTTTTCCATGGAATGCTGACCGGCCGTCAGCGCCAACTCAAGCCCTTGCTCCTGGATCAAACCTTTCTGGCAGGCCTGGGCAATATCTACACCGATGAAGCCCTTCACTTGGCAAAGCTGCACCCGCTTCGCAATGCAGGAGGTTTATCCAAACAGGAATCCACCCGGTTACTTTCTGCCATCCGCAAGGTGCTTTCAGAGGGTATCCGGCGCAACGGCGCCAGCATCGATTGGGTGTATCGCGGTGGAGAGTACCAGAACCACTTCAGGGTTTATGGGCGGGAAGGACAGCCCTGCTTGATGTGTGGAACGATCATTACACGCCAGCTGGTTGGCCAGCGCGGCACTCATATCTGTGAGAAATGCCAGAAGCATCCCGGAGCTTATTAAAGGAACAATTGATGATTGCACAGCGTCTATTGGGAAACGATATTGGAGGAAGCCATGAAAACACTGTTAAAATCGGTCCTGTTACTTTTCGTCATCTCGCTGATCCTTTCAGCCTGTAACCCGGTGGAACCTGTGGAAGCCATTCAATCCGATCTGTCTCGCGATACTCAACCCATTATCGGTGAAGGGGATATCGCTTCGGTTGCCAAAGGCAACAATGCTTTTGGATGGGATCTGTTCCAACAACTGCAGAGCGAATCCGGGAATCTGTTTTACTCCCCCTATAGCATCTCCTCTGCTTTGGCCATGACCTGGGCGGGCGCGCGAGGCGATACCGAAACGCAGATGGCCCAGGTGCTGCATTTTAATCTGGATCAGGTTGCGCTGCACCCGGCATTCAATGGGTTGATGCTGGCACTGGATTCACGTGCCGAGGCTGAGGGTATTGAGCCTGACCAAGCCTTTAAATTGAATATCGCCAATGCGTTATGGGGGCAGCAGGGCTTCGCCTTCTTATCCGAGTTCCTCGACACCCTGGCCTTGAACTACGGCGCCGGCCTGTACCTGGTCGATTTTCAGAATGATCCCGAAGGCGCACGCAAGGATGTCAATGACTGGGTTGCTCGTGAGACGGAGGAGAAGATCAAGGATATCGTCCCGCCCGGTGCGATCGATGCCATGACCCGCCTGGTGCTGGCCAATGCCATTTACTTTAAGGCTGACTGGGCCAGTGAGTTCAGTAAAGATGAAACCAGCGACCAGGATTTCCACCTGGTGGATGGCAGCACGGTCAGCACCCCGACCATGTACCAAAGCGGCAGTTTCCGATATGCGCAGGGTGATGGCGTCCAGGCGCTGGAGCTGCCCTATGCCGGCGACCAATTGTCAATGGTCATCCTGCTGCCGGATGATGGTCAATTGGATGCGTTCCAATCCGGTCTGGGTGCCACCACATTGGATGAACTGTTCGGGAAGTTGGAATACCAACAGGTGGATATCCACCTGCCCAAATTCAAGTACGAATATTCACTCAGCCTGGCGAAAGCCCTGATCAACATGGGTATGACAGACGCTTTCGACATGGGTGCTGCTGATTTCTCAGGCATGGATGGTGAGCGCGACCTGTATATCGGCGATGTTTTGCACAAGGCTTTTGTGGCGGTCGATGAAGCCGGCACCGAAGCCGCCGCGGCCACGGTGGTGATCATGAAGCTGACCGCCATGCTGCCAGGGGATGCGATCGAGTTCCGCGTCGACCGGCCGTTCCTGTTCGTCATCCGTGATATCCCGAGCGGGGCGATCCTGTTCGTCGGGCGGGTCATGAATCCTTAAATAGCTCCGGTAGGGTGGGTTAGGACCTGGAAGGTCCGTAACCCACCTTCCCTTTTAACAAGTAAGGAAAGTACCGGGCACCTGATGGAGAAGTGCCCGGCACTCGTTATGTGTTTCAAGCTAATGAATAGTTCAGGTTACGTCAGCAATAATTATTATAAGATTGGGATGCTGCGAAGTGCCAGGCACTAGCCTGGGCGGGCGATGAACCCCGCGATATAAGCAGAGCCTGCCAGCCTCTTGGTATTACTTCAAGCATACTTATCGAGAAGGAGAAGACCACGAATATTTGGATACTATTTTGCGAATTCATAATCCGCAGCTGGGAGGGGTGATGGCTCCTTTTGGTGTTGTGATTATTCTAAACTTGAAAAAGAATGGATATGAAGTAATGACACTCTGAGAATCATTACGATGGTCATAGACAAAAGTGGGACCGAAATCGATCACCATACGGTTAAAATCAGGGTCCAAGGGGATAACGAAAGCAACATTATTAATTTTCGCTAGAATTTTCGGCGAAATTGTAGTAATAATTTCACCCGAATCAATATTGTAAACAAGGATTTCAAATTTCAGGGATTGCCGATATTTCAGCAACAGAGTGAGTATTTCACCCTTGTCATTAACACTAATGCTTTGTATCCCCATATCCTCTGTGAAAGGTATGATCCAATGGACTTGGCCATCCGCCATATCGATTGAGCCAAGCCCACCGCCTGAATAAGAATATAGATAAGGTCCCTCCAGCCAGTGTTTTACTTTGATAAAAAGCAATTCAGTTGAATCTCCTGACCAGGCCAGGCTCGTTATTCCGTATTCACTTTCGCCGTCTTTGAAGCTTGATAATTGTTTAATTCTTCCCGTCACCGGCTCATAGATATAGATCTGGGTGATACCATTGACATCAAAATCAGGAAAGGCCAGGTAACGTCCATCAGGCGACCAGGCCAGCTTGGAGTGGTGGGCTCCAGCATGTTCAGATAGAGTGATCACATCCAACGTTCGAGAGTCATCCAGCTGGACCAGTTTTACTTCGGTTTGATTGGCCTCGTCGAGCGACCTGAAATAATCACCTGTAACTTGTTTATAGGCGATCCATTGATAATCCGGAGAGGGGGTAAAGCCATAAATGCGTTCTGAATCAGCCGGATCAGGAAAATGATATACCGCCTCGTTGAGTAGATTGTCGTAAACATCCCTGGTGTTCACTTTTAAGACCGGTTCGAGAAGACCGGCGCTGATCCCGGTTAACGTACAGTCGTTTTCATTCAGGAAGACATCTTGTGAATGGGATGCGATCCGGTAACACCCGGAGAGATCGGAATTGAAGAAGTAGAGCTGATCGTTCGACTGTACGGCCAGTGAGATCGCTTCGACATCAATGCTGCCATCGGAATTTGTGATATCCATGCAGGGATCCACGGCATCCTGGACGATGTTTACCCAGGTCGGGCTTATGGTTGGAATTGAATAAGCATTCGGAACATCTGTTATCTGGTTTGAACAACCTGTAATGCCGATACTAAAAAGGAATAAGATTATTGAATACCATTTATGCAATTCCATAACTCGATTATACAATGGTAAAAATTTACGGCTTGATATTTCCTTTGGTATAAGTTTTGTTATTGACCGCCATGCTGCAAGGGGATGTGATCGAGTTCCGCGTTGACCGGCCGTTCCTGTTCGTCATCCGTGATATCCCGAGCGGGGCGATCCTGTTCGTCGGTCGTGTGATGAACCCTTAAATAGATACGGTAGGGTGGGTTAGGACCTGGAAGGTCCGTAACCCACCTTCCCTTTTAACAATTAAGGAAAGTGCCGGGCATCTGATGTAAAAGTGCCCGGCACTTGTTATGTGTTTCACGTTAACGAATAGTCCAGGTTACGTCAGCAATAATTATTATAAGATTGGGATGCTACGAAGTGCCAGGCACTAGCCTGAGCGGGTGATGATCCCTGCCAATTAAATGGTGCCTGGCACTTCATCCAATAGTGATATTGATACTGACTAACTAAATGGATCTTGATAAATAATTCGGGGTCCATTTTTACGAGTGCCTGGCACCTATTAAAGAAAGTGCCGGCACTTTCCTGAGGAGGTCTGTCCTCAGGCGGAGCCCTCCAGGGGGCACCCCAAAGGACGCAGCGCGTGTCGACCATCGGGAGCAGGTGATTCAACGAGGTTCTCTGGAGGAATCCGCGAACAACCGGATGAAATGAGTTTTGACGAGTTCCTCCGAGAGGTACTATACCGATAAGGGACTGGTGAATTGCGAGCTGGCATCACCTTGGAAAATACCATCCACAAATGTAAATATTCACGAGCATTTTTCTCTTTTCTGTTTTTCTATAAACCAAACAGCAGCTGTATATGAAACAAACCCAGTAACTTTGGTTACTTGACATTTCCCGCTATTTGGCGATAATTACCTCACCAAAGGCTTTGACGGAGAAAAGTAGACCGTTCGGACCCTCCAGGGAAGCCGGGGCATGACTGAAACCCCGGCCAGGCAATCCACCGGTTGAAGTTCCCTCCCGAGCCGCTCAGGTGAACGCGCAAGCCATTAGTCTGAGCCGACCGCCCGGCGTTACCCGGGCAGCCAATCGCCGCAAGGCCGTTGGCACCGAGTGGGCTGAGCGATCAGCCAACAAGGGTGGCACCGCGGGTACCCGACCCCGTCCCTTGATGGGACGGGATTGTTATTTAATACGAGGTGAGAATGACTGAAAAAAACATCCTGCCCGCCGATCTCGAGGCGCTCAAGGACGAAGCGCTTGCAGCGCTTGGCAAGTTGGCGGCTGAAAGTGACCTGGCTGCCTGGAAGATGCATTTTCTGGGGAAGACATCACCGGTCATGCAGGCTTTTGCACGCCTGCCGCAACTGCCGGCTGACATCCGACCTGAGATGGGGCGCAAGGCCAACCAGGTCAAACAGACGCTGGAAGCCGCGCTTAATGCGCACATGGAAAAAATTGCGCAGGAACTTGTGGCCCATGCACTCGAGAGCGAGAGCCTGGATGTGACCCTGCCCGGGCGCAAGCCGCGCACCGGCCGGCTGCATCCCCAGACCCAGACACTGCGCGAGATCTCCCGTATCTTTGGCGATATGGGTTTCCAGGTCTACCATTCGCGTGAGGTGGAATTGGATGAGTTCAACTTTGAACTGCTCAATATCCCAGCCCATCACCCGGCGCGGGACCTGTGGGATACCTATCACGTCAACATCCCGGGCGCAGTCCTGCGCACGCACACCTCGCCCGGACAGATCCGCTATATGCGCGAACATGCCCCCGAGCCGATCCGGGTCATCCTGCCCGGTATGTGCTACCGTTACGAGCAGGTCACCACACGCGCTGAGACCCAGTTCAACCAGGTCGAGGTGCTGGTGGTTGGGAAGGGCATCACTTTTGGAGACCTGAAGGGCACGCTGATCGACTTTGCGCGCCGGTTGTATGGAGAAAAGGTCAAAACACGCCTGCGCCCCTCTTACTTCCCTTTCACTGAGCCGTCTGCCGAGATGGATGTCGAATGCTTCATCTGCGGTGGAGATGGCTGCCGGGTGTGCAAGAACAACGGCTGGCTCGAGATCCTGGGCTGTGGCATGGTGCACCCGACGGTTCTGCAGAATGGCGGATATGACCCGGCGGTCTACTCCGGATTCGCAGCCGGAATGGGTCCCGAGCGTATTTCCATGCTGCGCAACCACATTGAAGACATCCGTTATTTCTGGACAAATGATATTCGTTTCCTGGAGCAGTTCTCATGAAAGCACCCTTATCCTGGATCAAAGATTTCGTTGATATTGATATGCCCGTCGAGGAGCTGGCCGAGCGCCTGACCATGACCGGGCTGGAGGTGGATGGCATCCAGATGGTGGGAATGGCTCCTGCCAACCAGACAGTCGGGCTACACGGTTCTGATCGAACGGAGGTGGCCGCAGCCGGGCTGGCCTGGGATCCTGACAAGCTGGTGGTCGGCCGGGTGGATGAGGTCATGCCGCATCCCAATGCCGACCGGCTGGTGCTGTGCCGCTTGTTCGATGGCGGAAAGGAACACATTGTCTTGACTGGAGCGCCCAACCTGTTCGAATACAAGGGCAAGGGACCGCTCGAAAAACCGCTCAAAGTCGCATACGCGAAGGAAGGCGCGTGTATCTACGACGGGCACCAACCCGGCCAGGTGCTGACCATCCTGAAACCCGCAAAGATCCGTGGGGTGGATTCCTACTCCATGATCTGTTCCGAAAAGGAATTGGGCATTTCGGAGGAACATGAAGGTGTGATTATTCTGGATGATGATGCGCCGGTGGGCATGCCGCTGGTCGAATATATGGGGGATGCCGTGCTGGATATCTCGATCCTGCCGAACATGGCACGCAATGCCAGCATCCTGGGGATCGCGCGTGAGATCGCGGCCATGCTGGATTTGCCACTTCGTAAACCTGAATTGACACAACCGGCAACCGGGAAGAGTGTGATCGGGCAAGCTGCGATCCGTATCGAAGATGCGACCCTCAATCCACGGTTTATCCTGGGTTTGATCCGGAATGTCAAATGTGTGCCCAGCCCCTATCAGGTACAGCGCCGCTTGAAGTTGGCCGGTCTTCGTCCGATCAATGCGGTGGTGGATGCCACCAATTACGTCATGCTCGAGACCGGCGAGCCGATGCATGCATTTGATTATGACGTTTTGGTCAAACGCGCCGGTGGCAAGCCGCCCACCATCATCACCCGTACCGCCAAACCGAAAGAAAAGCTTACCACGCTGGACGGGGTTGAGCGTGTTCTGGATGACTTTACTGAACTGGTGACCGACACGGCCGGTGCATTATCCATCGCCGGTGTGATGGGTGGTCTGGAGAGCGAGGTTAGTGATGCGACCACCAATGTCCTGCTGGAGGGTGCCTCGTGGAACTTCATCAATATCCGCAAAACGGTTGCCTCTCAGAAGATGCAGTCCGAAGCCGCTTACCGCATGAGCCGTGGCGTGCATCCCGAACTGGCCTGGTTGGGTACCCGCCAGGGGTTGGATAAGATGGCCGCTTGGGCAGGCGGTGAGATTGCCGCGGACTTGATCGACAATTACCCACAGCCTTACAAGGATCCATTGATCGTCCTGAATGAGGCGGATGTTGAACGCTGTCTTGGTATTCACCTGGATTCCAAAACCATCGCCGCTCTGCTGACCCGCCTGGAATTCACCTGCAAGATCAATGGTGAAAAGATCGAGGTCCAGTCTCCCCCGCACCGTATGGATATCGGTGAGGGGCTGGTGGGGGTGGCTGACCTGGTTGAGGAGGTTGCGCGACTGTATGGTTACGACAACATCCCGGCCTCCCGCCTGGCAGAACCATTGCCAGCCCAGCTTGGCAATCCGACCCTGGAACGCGAGGAAAAGATCAAAGACTTGTTGACCAAGATGGGTTTCCAGGAGGTTATTACTTACCGATTGACCACACCTGAAAAAGAGGCGCGCCTCTTCCCCACCGGGCAGGCACCCCGGAAAGTTGAATATATCACCCTTAAGAATCCGATCACTCCGGAACGGGCGGTCATGCGCACAAGGCTGCTGGCTTCGGTCCTGGAGATCGTTGAACGCAACGCGCGTACTCGCGATGGAATGCAGCTTTTCGAAGTCGGTCCGGTCTATCTGTACAAGGATGCCCAAACGCTTCCCGAAGAAGC
>JAFGXF010000142.1 GCA_016936755.1 Anaerolineaceae bacterium
GGCCGGTCATCTGCCCCTTTGGAATTCACTCAATGGCATGGGTGCACCGCTGGCCGCCAATTACCAGTCTGCATTGTTCTATCCGCCCACCTGGCTGCTCTTGCCATTTTATCTAATGGGTGGGGCCGGTGGCCTGGCCATGGGAGAGACCTGGTCGGTCGTCCTGCATCTGATCTGGCCCGGGATTGGCATGGTCTTCCTGATGCGCAAGTTGGGGTGTGGCAAATTCGCCCAGGCGGTAGCTGCACTGGCCTTCTCTCTCTCGGGTTATCTGGTCACTCGCGCAACCTTCCTGAGCATCAATGTTGCGGTCGCCTGGCTGCCGTGGGTCATCCTGGCAGCTGAATACCTGACAGGCGAGCGTAAGCCTGGTCTTAAAGCTATTTTAGGTAGTAGCCTGATCATCGGTCTGCTGCTGCTGGCCGGGCATGCCCAAACCGCCTTTTACACCCTTCTTTTAGCAGGGTGCTGGGTCTTGTTCAGGCAGAGCTGCTTTGGATGGAAATCCACTGGCAAAGTGGTGTTTACCTGGGGTCTTTCTGTCCTGCTGGGTTGCGGCCTGGCGGCCATCCAGTTGATCCCGACTGCGGAATACCTGATGCAGTCGCAGCGTGCTGCGGAGATCGGTTATGACTACGCCGTGAATTACTCCTTCCTGCCCTGGCGCTTCCTGACAACGCTGATGCCGAACCTGTTCGGAACGCCAGCGGATGGCACCTATCTATTGAAAGCGGATGCCTATTGGGAGGATGCGATCTACATCGGCTTGCTTCCCCTGATCCTGGGTCTGGGCGCTTTGATCCTGGCTATCTGGATGAAACACTCTGACGATTCGCTCCGGATCCGGGGTATGACAATTTTCCTGGCAGTTGTATCTGTAATCGCGACCCTGATCGCATTGGGAAGCAATACACCCATCTTCCCATTCCTTTACAACCATGTACCTACATTCGATCTGTTCCAGGCACCTGCGCGCTGGATGATCTGGTTTGTTTTTGCATTTTCGGTGATGGCTGGGATTGGGACCGAAGCCTGGCATCAGCCGGGTAAGTGGGGGCGCTTCTGGCTCAATCTCACCCTGGCGTTGGGCGCCACCATGACCGTCGTTGCCCTCCTGGCAGGATACCTGGTACCGGAAATCCCCGGCGTTTTCATCAAGGCTTTCACCATATTCGGAATATCGATTGTCCTGGGATGTATCCTGGCCAAGACCAATCCACTGCCTTCTGAAAAGGAGGGCAGTCGGGTGAGCATCTGGCGATGGGCTGTCGTTTTATTCGTGTCGCTTGACCTGCTGCTGGCCAGTTGGGGCTTTCACCAGGGCGCCGATCCATCCCTGTATGAAAAGGCAACGGCTGCAGCAAAGGAAATCAAAGCACAAGCAGATGGGGGCAGGATCTATATCTCATCAGATGATCTCCAGCAGCTTCAATATGATACCTTCTTCGACTTCCGGGATTTCCGTATGGACGGCAAGTGGGATGCGCTGGCAAATGCGGTGCTGCCAAATACCAATCTCTACGGCGGGCTATCCAGCCTCAATAATTTCGATCCACTTATTCCAAGACTTTACAATCAATTATTGACTTGGTTGGATTTTGATGATGAAGAAGATCACTCGGACTTACTACATTATGTGGGTCTAACTTTAGTTGAAATTGTGGAGGGAGAGGGGGGACGGTCACAATTTGAATCCTTTTCTGGCTGCCTCCGTTTTCGTTGGGCAGATTGTCAACTCTATGTACGAGCAGATTGTTTAAGAGAGATGGCTCCTGGCTCAACTGAGCAGAGCTTCAATAAAGAAGCCGAGATTGTTGTTATTGAAGAACGACCAGATAAACTTACATTACGGGTGGTTACACCTGCCCATGGTTGGTTAACAGTGTATGATCTCTATTATCCGGGTTGGCAGGTTCAGGTTGACGATCGGGCTGCTAAGCTGGAGAGAATTGAAATCTTCTTCCGTGGGGTTGAACTGGAAGCGGGAGAGCATATTGTTTTTTTAAACTATCAACCACCCAGTTTCTTCATTGGATTTGTTATTACTCTGGGCAGTTTGATCCTGATGGTTGTTCTCTGGATTCGTATTCGCAAAAGTGGATAGAAGAATCTAACCCGATTTCAACCTCTTGAGTAGTATCCCTTTTCGTGGCGAGAACAGGTACGCGATCAGGAAGAACCCGGTGGCGGTCAGGACGATGGCCGGCCCGGAGACGATATTCGCGTAATAACTGACATACAAGCCCACAACCGCCGACAGCGCTCCGATCAAGGCTGAAACGGCCATCATGGCCGTCAGGCGCTTGGTCAATAAATAAGCAGTGGCCGGCGGGGTGACCAGCATGGCTGCCACCAGCCCGACACCCACTGTTTGTATGGACACTACCACGGTCAATGCTAATAGCAGCAGTAAAGCATGACGGATGAGCTCGGCCGGCCAACGCAGGGTTGCAGCCAGGACCGGGTCGAAGGAAACCACCAGGAAAGGCTTATACAGGACTGCCACAGCTGCCAGCACGGCCAGGGTTGTACCAGCGGTCAGCAGGAGATCACCATTGCTGATACCCAGAATGTTGCCGAACAGGATATGGCTGAGGTCCACCGCATAGGTTCGGATGGTGCTGATCAATGCCACCCCCAGCGCCAGAGCGGCAGTGAACAGGATGCCGATGGCGGAGTCTTCGCGGATTGTACCGCGTTTGCTGATCTGGCCGATGCCCAGTGCAACCACGACCGCGGCGACCAGTGCCCCCAGCATCAGGTTGCCGCCCAGCAAGTAGGCGATGGCGATCCCGGGCAGGATGGCATGCGCAAGGGCGTCCCCCAGGAAGGCCATCGAGCGCAATACCACATAACAGCCGATCACTGAACACAAAATACCGACCAGGATGCCGGTCACCAGAGCGCGCTGCATGAATTCATAAGTCAGTGGGGTGGTGAGCCAGTCAAACATGATGTTCTGCATCCGGGGAGCAGCAATCGTCCACCAGGAAAGTGCCCTCCATGGTAACCAGCTTATCTCCAAAAGCGGCTCTCAGGGTTTCCCTGGTGAGGGCGTTTTCAGAGGTACCAAAGGCGATCAATTTTCTATTAAGTAACATCACCAAATCGAAATTCGCTGCCGCCAGGTTGAGATCATGCGTGGATATCAGCACGGTTACCTTATCCTTCTTCAGGTCTTGCAGTAACCCCAGGGTGGTTTCGGTTGTGGTGGCATCCACACCGGTAAATGGTTCATCCATCAACAGAATATGCGGTTCCTGTGCCAGGGCACGGGCGAGAAAGACACGTTGTTGCTGCCCACCTGACAGGTCGCTCACGGGTGACTCCGCGAATTCGGTCAGTTCCATTTTCTTCAGGCATTCTTCCACCACACTCCTGTCTCGAGAGTTTGTTCGTCGCAAGAATCCGGTATGCGCAAAGCGGCCCATGCCTACCACATCTCGTACAGATACCGGAAACATCCAATCGACCTCCTCGCGTTGGGGAATATAGGCCACACAATCATGATGCTGTCCGATCGGTCGTGCATGGATGTGGATACTTCCTTTTTGCACTGGCAGCAGACCCACCAGGACCTTGAACAGCGTGGATTTGCCGGCGCCATTGGGCCCGACGATGGCCACCTGGCTGCCGTGTGGGATCTGTAATGTCAGGTTGGTGATTGCTTCCTTGCCGTTGTAACCGGCACTGACATGTCGCAGATCCAACCGGGCGGGATCGCCCATATCCACTGCTCGTTGCCTGGTCATTTTAAAGCATCCACTATCAACTGGATGTTGAACTTCATCATGTCGATATAAGTCCCGCCCACGCCTTCAGGTTCGGTCAAGGCATGCGTGAGCAAGCCTGAAACGATGATCACACCGGTTTCTTCGGCGATCGTCTCAGCCAGGTCGGAGTTGGAACCAGCTTCCAGGAAGATGGCTCTGACTTTTGCATCTTGGATCATCTCGATCAGGTTGGTCATTTGCAAAGCAGTGGGTGTGGAGCCTGAACTGACTGAAGGGATGATCGTGCCGATGATCTTGAAACCATAACGGTCGGCAAAGTACCCGAAGGATTCATGGTTGGTGACCAGCAGGCGATTCTCTGGGGCTACTTGATCCACCTGTGTTCTGATCCAGGCATCCAGCTCCTTGAGCTGACCGATGTAGCCATCGGCATTTGATCTGTAAGTATCATATCCTTCAGGGTCCATGACGATCAGCCCATCGCGGATGTTTTCCACATAATGGATCACAAGGTTGGGGTCCAGCCAAAAGTGCGGATCGATGGATTCATCCAACAATTCAGTTCCGGATGGGTTTCGAGGCGTGATCCCTGCACTTGCTTCGAGGACCGGGATAACGATACTTTCCTGACTCAACATGGGTTCCAACCAGGTTTCGAGGCCGGCACCATTGATGATTAACAGGTCGCTTTCAGAGAGGATGATCATGTCGCGGGGGGTTGGCTCAAACGTATGTGGATCCATGCCGTATTCGACCAGGCTTGTCAGCTTGACCTGCTCTCCAGCCACATTTTGAGTGATATCTGCCAGGAAGGATTCAACTGCCACAATCTGATATTGCCCGGGATCATGTTCAGCAGGTAGCGTGGTCTGGCAACCGGATAGAGTTGGTAAGAAAAATAACAGGACTGCCAGGTGATGGTAAATGATGTGTTTATTACTGTTTGCCAATCGGGTTTACTCCAGTACGGAGGGATTTTACCATGCTGCTCAACCGGGGCCACCTGGCAGTTTTGTTACAGTCTTATGGTTACTGCTGTTGATTTTTATTCTGCCATGTGGCATAATATCAACTAATCAGCTTTGATGGAAACGAGTAAGCCGTCTGAGACCCATCAGCGAGTCCGGATATGGTGGAAGCCGGGCAGGGATATGCGGCAGAAAATCCTTCCGGAGCTGCAAACCGAAAGCCTTGAGTGAGTAAGTAAGCCGGTTTCATCGACCGTTATCAAGGATGTGGATATTTCCCAAAAGGGATGTATCCAACCGAGGGGCCTGTCAAGCACAGGAACCAGGGTGGTACCGCGAGTTTCTCACTCGTCCCTGTATGATGGGACGAGTTTTATTTTATCGATGTTGAGGTGTATATGTTTGAACCAGTATCTCCCAAACTGAACATCACATCCCTGGAAGATGACATCCTTCATTTTTGGAAGAAGCATGACATTTTTCATAAGTGTTCCGACCTGCGCCGGGGTGGTCAGGAATATGTGTTTTACGAGGGCCCTCCAACTGCCAATGGCAGGCCGGGTGTGCACCATGTATTGGCCCGGGTATTCAAGGATATATTCCCACGTTACAAGACCATGCGTGGTTATCATGTCAGCCGCCGGGGTGGGTGGGATACCCATGGTTTGCCGGTCGAGATCGAGGTGGAGAAGAAGCTGGGTTTCAACAATAAACAGCAGATCGAAGCTTATGGCATTGATAAATTCAACGATTTATGCCGACAGTCAGTATTTGAATACATCCATGAATGGGAGCGACTGACTGATCGCATTGCTTTCTGGGTGGATTTGAAGGATGCCTATATAACATATAACAACAGCTATATCGAATCGGTATGGTGGATCCTGAAATCATTGTGGGATAAGGATCTGCTTTACCAGGGCTACAAGGTGGTACCTTACTGCCCGCGCTGTGGCACACCGCTTTCGGATCATGAGGTTGCTCTTGGTTATGAACAAGCGACCGACCCTTCTGTGTTTATCCGGCTTCCGCTGGTGGACAGCCCGGATACTTCCCTGCTGGTATGGACAACAACACCCTGGACACTGCCTGCCAACGTGGCTGTGGCTGCCCATCCGGATGTCAACTATGTCAAGGTGAAATACAACATGACGGATGGTGGGGATGAATACCTGATTTTGGCTGAAGCGTTATTATCCAAAGTAATCGCTGAGGGAGAAATCAAAATTGTTGATAAATTCAAAGGGAAACATCTAAAAGGCAAGCGTTACAAACCGCTTTATACCTTCCTGCCCACAGATAAACCGGCTCATCGTGTGGTTCTGGCAGAATTCGTCACAACTGAAGATGGCACCGGGTTGGTCCATATGGCTCCGGCATTTGGTGCGGATGATATGCAAATGGCACAGGAGCACGATCTGCCGATCTTGATGACGGTTGCCCCGGATGGCACCTTCATCCCTGAAGTGCGCCAGTGGAGTGGTATGTTTGTCAAGGATGCCGATCCGGCTATAACGGAAGATCTTAAAACGCGGGGCTTGCTCTTCAAGGCTGAGACCTACACACACACCTACCCGTTCTGCTGGCGTTGTGACACCCCCCTGCTGTATTATGCCCGCAAGACCTGGTATATCCGCACCAGCCAGTATAAGGATCGCCTGGTGGCGATTAATAACCAGATCAACTGGGTTCCCAACCATATCAAGACCGGACGCTTTGGAAACTGGCTTGAGAACAATGTGGATTGGGCACTTGGCAGAGAACGTTACTGGGGCACTCCGCTTCCGGTTTGGGAATGCCAGGAGTGCCATCATCAACTTGCAGTTGGATCGGTGGCTGAATTGGCAAAACTTGCCGGGTGCGACCTCTCTGACCTGGACTTGCACCGCCCATACGTGGATGCCATTCGCTTTCCTTGTCCAAAATGCAGTGGGACGATGCAGCGTGTGGTCGAGCTGATCGATGTCTGGTTCGATTCGGGTTCCATGCCGGTGGCGCAATGGCATTATCCCTTTGAAAATCAGGTAACTTTTAAGAACCAATTCCCGGCCGATTACATCTGCGAAGCGGTCGACCAGACTCGCGGATGGTTCTATTCCTTGCATGCCATCAGCACCATGTTGTTCGATACGATGTGTTTTAAAAATGTCATCTGCCTGGGATTGATCCTGGACGGGGATGGGCAAAAGATGTCAAAATCGCGCGGGAATTTTATTTCCCCCTGGGAGATACTGGATGCGCATGGGGCAGATGCCTTCCGCTGGTATCTCTACACAGCCACCCCTCCGGGACAGGAGCGTCGTTTCTCTTCTGAATTGGTCGGTGAGGTCGTGCGCAATTTCATGCTCATGCTGTGGAACACCTATTCGTTCTTTATCACTTATGCCCGGCTGGACGAATGGGAACCGGATCCAGGACACAAACCGGCGTATTCAGACCTGGACAAGTGGCTGTTATCATCATTAAATGCATTGGTTCGCGATGTCACCCAGGCGATGGAAACCTACGATGTTACCGGTTGCACGCGGCCGATCGAGCGGTTCGTCAACGATCTTTCCAATTGGTACCTGCGTCGTTCGCGCCGCAGGTTCTGGAAAAGCGGTTCGGATGCTGACAAGCTGGCGGCTTATGATACGCTCTACCAGGCCCTGGTGACTGTTGCCAAGCTGCTGGCACCGACCATGCCGTTCATGGCCGAGGAGCTTTATCAAAACCTGGTCTGCTCGATCGATGAATCTGCGCCCCTGTCGATCCATTTGGCTGACTGGCCTGGTTTTGATTCCAGCCGGATTGATGAAGAGATGAACCGTGATATGGCTTTGGTGATGCAGCTTGCCAGCCTTGGGCATGCCGCCCGCAACAAGGCTAATCGCAAGGTGCGCCAGCCACTGGCTCGCGTCAACTATGCTGTAGGCAGTGCAGAGGAACATGCCGTCATCGTCCGTTATGCAGAATTATTGAAGGATGAGTTGAATGTCAAGGAAGTAGGTTCTCTTCAACAAGCAGGAGAGGCGGTTGATTACAGTCTCAATCCTTTGCCCAAACAACTTGGCCAAAAATACGGCGCGAAATTCCCAGCCATACGCCAGGCATTAATTTTGCTGGATGCTGATAAGACAGCTCCAATTCTATTGGAAGGAAAACCAATAATGGTCAAAGTGAATGGTGAAAAATTGGAAATCCTGCCAGAGGAAGTGGAAGTTCGTGTACAGGCACATACCGGTTACACTGTTGCAGCAGATGGTCCTTATCTGGCGGCGTTGGTGACTGAGCTTACCCCTGAACTTGTCCAGGAAGGGCTGGCACGCGAATTCGTCCGGCGAGTGCAGGACCTGCGAAAGCAGGCGGATCTGGATATCGCTGACCGAATTGCCGTGTATTACCAGGCATCAATAAAATTAGCGGCCGCCATCCAATCCTTTGCGGATTATATCAGCGCGGAAACTCTGGCCGTCGAGTTGCTTAATAGACTGGCCCCGGAAAACTGTGTGGTGGTCGAGGATGAATTCGATGGCGAGAAAGTAACGATATCCCTGGAAAAGCGATTGTTATAATTACACCTGAACCCGGAATACGAAATTACTTCTGGTCATGGGTTGTCAAAAAACAAGCAATGCATGTACTATTACAGCATCCTACTCTTGTGATATCTGATATTGAATCCATATAGCCATCAAGTATGAGCAAGCAGGATAAAAGCACAATCTTTGGTTTGGTGGTATCCATACTGGTTTTGGTTGTCATCCTATTGACCAATCCCAAGCCCACTGTTATCCCAAGCCTGCAGGAATGGTCAAGCGGGCTGGGGACACTAACCCTGAATAGGTATTCCCAGATTTGGATTGATTCGCAGTATGAAGATCAGTTATTGCCAGTGGGACTAACTCTTCACGATGAGCTAATAATGATCAAAGATTTGGATCTCCCGGTGCACGTTGGAAAACCTGGATGGGGGGATATTTATCTTACACTCGCCAAAGGTGATGACGTCATCGGTGTTGAAGGGTATGAGATCGAAATCGGTTGCAAGGTCATTATTCGTTCAGAAACAGCAGATGGTGTATTCAGGGGAACCAGAACGATCCTGCAAATATTGCAACAGGCGAGTTCGAATGGATTGCCTCGTGGTACGATCCGTGATTATCCACGTTGGCGTGTGCGGGGATTTATGCTGGATGTCGGCAGGATGTATTTCCCGATTGGGGAACTCATCGATTATGTCAAGCTTTTATCCTGGTATAAGATGAACGAATTTCATATTCACTTAAATGACAATCAGCCATCTCCAACAGATATGAATGACTATTCTGCATTTCGCCTGGAGAGTGATGTCTATCCAGGTCTGGCTGCCAGGGATGGTTATTACACAAAGGCAGAATGGTCTGAGCTGGAGTCGATAGCAGATCTTTATGGTGTATCCATCCTCCCGGAGATAGATACACCAGCGCATGCGTTGGCTATGACGCATTATCGTTCAAGCCTGGTTTATTCAGAAATGGAAGTCGATAAGATAAACCTGGCTTCTGATGATACGTATCAGTTCATAACGAACCTATGGTTGGAGTACCTGCCGATATTTTCATTTAATACAGTTCATATCGGAGGAGATGAATATGTATCAGGAGCAAGCACATCGTTCACGAAATATTTAAAGTACCTCGATGATTTAATGATCAAAAACAATAAAGAAACCAGGATGTGGGGAAGTACGAATGAAACAAATGGTTTTGATAGCCTGCCCCCCGGTATTTCACTCGATATCTATGATTATTATTCAAGTGATCCACAAGAGGCAGTAGCGAAAGGTTTTAATGTTGTCAATACTATAGATCGTTATCTCTATATCGTTCCACAAGCGGGTTATTATCGAGAATACCTGGATACACAATGGCTGTATGGAGAGTGGCAACCATATGTATTTGGTTCCAAACGGTACGATCTTGATCCAAATGAACCGCACCTTTTGGGTGCCAAATTCTGTGTCTGGAATGACAAACTTGGAGATGGTTACAGCACAGAAGATGTTTACAACCGGGTAAGACCTGCTGTGCAGACCCTCTCAGAAATCCTTTGGAATGATGGCAGTGATACCAGTTATCTTGAGTTCACCCGATTGTGGCAAAAGATTGGCGATGCACCAGACACAAGAAGCGATAACAACACTCGATTTGATGATACCAACAACCTGGCTATAAAAGGATTCGCTTATAGCTCATCGATCGAGAATGGGACTCCCAATATTGCTTCTCAGGCAATTGATGGCAACTCTGATACATATTGGCAAAGCGATTATCTGGATGATCAATGGTTGAAGATCGATCTACTGGATCATTATCATGTCAGTCAGATCCGCATCCATTGGGGAGAGACATATGCCGAGGAGTTCCGTTTGCAGACCAGCAAGGATGGGATATTTTGGAAAACGATCAGTACGGTGACAGATTTTCAGGGGGGGCTCTTTGAGATTTCTTTACCCAAAAACAGTGTTCGTTTTGTCCGGATACTTGCTGATAAGGCATCCAGTAAATGGGGTTTTGTTGTACACGAAATAGAAATTTCGATAGCTGATTAAATGGTATTGTTCATTGGGTAATGGCCTGATCGAAACCAAGTCACCCGGCCGGAAAAATACAACATAACCAGGTTGAGATTTTTTTTGAAAATAATCTCATCTCCATCCATCGGATGGAGGTTTTGGCGCTTAATGAACTTTAAATGATTGGATCATGGCATCCAGCTGGTTGAGATCGGGGGTAAAACTGTCCAGAGGTTGAGCTTCCAGCGCAGCCACTGCTTCACGCTTATAGCCATCAAAATCCGAATACAGCTGGTTTTGAATTGCATCACCCACGTTGGAATCCGCTGGCAGGCTGGGGTGGGTCACCGGTAGTATGGCGGAAATATAATACTTGCCATCGTCCGTGATTCCTTGAAATGTATAAAAGAGGTCGTAGTTATTAAGTGGAGCAGCGTATTGCGCATATTCGGTTAAATACCGGATACCCTTACCATTTTGGAAGTTAATGAAGGCAGGCATAGCCTTGATGACCTGTCCGGCGTTCCAGTTGGGCAGGAAAGGGATGCTTTCATCTGGGATGTTGGGCTGGTTGGCAATGTATTGCTGCAGTTTCGTAATGACTTCGTTCGAATTTGGATTCTTGCTGATATATTCTTCAACAGAGAATACCATGATGACTGGGTTATGGAACTTCTTCCCAGTGATATAGTTCACAAAATCAAATCTCTCTGATTGGGGTGTGTCAAACCAGCTTTCACCCATCTCACCAGATATACCCGGATCAACACTCACACTGACGCTCTGTGCGATGGACGGGTCATATTTAAAGGTGATCCCGTTAAAATCCACTGCATTTTCGACCAGGTTGGTTTTTGTGACAACGATATTTCCACTGATCGCCTCAAGCGTAAGCGCAACCTGTGTCTCGACATTCAAACCATTGCCGGTGGGTGTGGTACCACAAGCCAGTAATGTGATTAATACGACCATAATAATCAATGGAATCTCGATCTTATGAGAGGATATAGTCCTTTTCATTATGAACTCCCTTTGTCATCAGATAATCCCGAAGGAGGGATCTCTGAACCGGCTTTGATTTTTATTGCCAGATCCAATGCGAATATAAAAAATGGAATGAGTATCGCCATGACCCAGGCACTCCCACTTAACTGCGGATTGTCTTTGAATTTAATGGCTATCCCAATATATGCCCAGACGAATACAAGGGGGTATACAAGATCCTTTTTCGACATATGAACCACAATGGCCAGGAAAGTACCAACAACCAGCATGATTAGTGTCCAGGTAAGCGGTTCAATTCCGAACCCATCCCATTTATAGTAATACAAGACATCTGCAATATTGGCGATGGTTGCCACCGATATCCAACCCAGGTATAAACTGAAAGGATAGTGAACGGACCATTTCTCCATCAGGGGCGCTTCTGTCCTGTGAGGGTACAGCCGTAAATAGATCAGTATCAATTGCACCAATAAAGCCAGCATTGCCACCAGGGTAAACAGGAATAAGCCGAAGTGCCAGAATAACAACCAGGCGATATTGGCGAAACAGCTCCCGATGAATAGCCAGGCAATGTTATCCAAGCTTGAGTCATTTAGTTTGTTGATCTGTATCTGATAGATCGCATAGGCTATCATACCCAGGTAGATGACCCCCCAGATTGAGAATACATATCCGGCGGGGACGAAGTAAACCTTGAATTGATCAGATATCCCGCCTGTCGTTTGCCCATTTAAAGGCAGTGTATTCGCCAGTATGTTGAAGAGGATTGTGAGCAAAGCAGCGATGAATACCAAATACGGTAAAGATGACCGTTTCATTGTTTTCTCCATATTAGAATATCCGACCCATGTGCCATTGCCGATTGTTTATATCATATACCGACACGATATATTAATCAAGACGAGGCAGGATTCTCGCCATACCTGATCCATTGGGTCTGGGATGAGCGTTTCAGTCGATTCCGGATTGTTTTGCATCCATAACAGCCCAATGTATAATAATGTTATCGTATATCGGCTGGCGCTAAGGGATGAATGGGAGAGAATTATGAAGATAGTATCCGTCGAGGAAATGAAGTCAATTGAAGCAGACGCTGACGCACATGGGTTAAGTTATGCTGCCCTGATGCGAAATGCGGGTGAGGGGATCGGAAAATGGGTGCATGCGCATCACTATTCTGAAAGAAATCCGGTGGTGTTGGGTCTGGTAGGTTCCGGTAATAATGGTGGGGATACACTCGTGGCACTTACTTATTTACTCGCCAATGGGTGGCAGGCATCCGTATTTCTGGTTCGAGGTCGTCAGGCAGATGATGTGCTCCTATCTGACTTCCTGAAGGCGGGTGGTAAGCTCATCCAGAGCGAGGAGGATCCTGAATATAGTCAGTTATCAGCCACCCTGCTTGCTGCGTCTGTGCTTCTCGATGGTATTCTGGGAACTGGTATGCACTTGCCGCTGGATCCTTCCATCGGTCAGGTTCTAAAGTTCATCTCCACCAAACTTTCCTCTTTAACGCAAAGACCACAGATTATTGCAGTGGATTGCCCCTCAGGTGTGGATTGCGATAGTGGTGAGGTTGCCACCGAGACGCTTCATGCGGACCATACGCTGACTTTGGCCGCTGCCAAGCCTGGCTTGCTCACTTTCCCGGCTTTTAAATTTGTGGGTATTTTATCGTCCATTGATATCGGATTATCGGATACTGAAGGGATGCTGGGTTCCGTCAGGCGCCAGGTGATTGATGAAGCGTTTTTATCTCGAGCATTACCAGAGCGTGAGATGGATGCACATAAAGGCGATTTTGGCACGGCTCTTCTGGTCGTGGGATCAGAGCAGTACACCGGAGCTGCCTTACTGGCCGGTCGTGCAGCTTACCGGGTGGGGGCAGGAGTGGTTAACCTGGGAGTGGTTGAACAGGTCCGGGCTGCCATTGCCGGGCAATTACCTGAAGCTACCTGGATCGTACTGCCCGATCATTATGGTTACCTGGCAAATGAAGCAGCTGAGTTTCTCTATTCAGTGATTCAACGGGCAGATGTCTTATTGATCGGTTGCGGCTGGGGAATGCAGGAAACGACCATGCAATTTCTGCGTGCACTCCTTTCCAGTACACCCGATAACCTTCCTCCTCTGGTTGTGGATGCAGATGGCCTGAAAATGCTGATGCGTATTGCCGGCTGGCAATCTCAATTACCTCAGGGCAGTGTCTTGACCCCTCATCCAGGGGAAATGGCGGTGCTTACTGGCATGACGGTAGATGAAGTCCAGGCAGACCGTTTCGAACTGGCAGAGCATTATGCCCATGCATGGAACCAGGTGGTTGTTCTCAAGGGTGCATTAACCATTATTGCCGGTCCGAACGGGCAAACCGGACTCATCCCCATGGCAACACCGGCCCTGGCGCGCGCTGGAACCGGTGATGTTTTGGCAGGCATGATTGCCGGTTTGATGGCGCAGGGTGTGGATGCTTATCAGGCGTCCTGTTCAGCTGCTTATCTGCACGGCATGGCTGGTATGGCTGCCGCGCAATTGATGGGAAATACAGCATCAGTCCTGGCTAACGATATTATCGATTGTCTGCCAGCTCAAATCAGCATGATTAAATAAAAAAATCTGGGTGGGAGTAATCCCACCCAGTTCTACAAAAAGTTGATTGGATCAGGCTTTGGATGCTTTATTGGAAGACTTGGCTGCAGCCACACCCTTCTTGGCGCCTTCGACAGCTCCACTGACAATTGATTTCTGTTCTTCAAGCAGTACCTGACCCTTGCGTTGCAACTCGCTGGCACGTGAACGTGCCACAGCAGCCAGTTCATCTGCGCGTTTACGGGCTTCCTTCGCTGCAGCTTCGGCTTGATTGTAGGCTTCCTCCAGCGAATCAGTCGTTTTGTCTTTTATTTCAATGGCCTTGTCACGGATA
>JAFGXF010000143.1 GCA_016936755.1 Anaerolineaceae bacterium
TAGACCCACCACGCCCCTTCTCCTCTTTGAGAACGGCGATCTCCAGAGTGTCACGGCGGTGGTTATCTCCACACAATGAATACTTGCGGGTAAAATCACCGAGCAGCAGGTCGATATGGGCCCCGGGTGACCATCTGGGGAAATCTCCACCATCCTTGTTTTTGAAAGTGAGACCAACAACACCCTTTGCCTCTTGGCGAATTTGATCGATAACTACCTCACGGAAGATGGCGTCTTTGGCAGGCGCACCTATTTTGACAGCCTGGCGGGTATCAAGAATCTCCGGTTTTGTCCGCTCGGGGTTGAGATTTACATCCCACTCAACAAACAGGTTTTCAGGACCGCGAAACGCGATATTGGGCAGGTACTTGAACGCCTGGTTTGGAGACAGTCGCATGTGTGGCAAGCGCTTGGTCAGCTCTTCCAGGAAGATGCACATTTCCATTCGGGCGAGATTTTTACCCAAACATTGGTGGCTGCCGTAGCCGAAGCTGAGGTGTTCCGATGCATTGTCACGGAAAATATCGATGCTATCGGCATCCTCAAAGTAGCTCTGATCATGATTTGCCGATGAATTGACAATCAGCAGCTTGCCCCCTTTTGGAATCTTGACACCACCTACTTCCGTATCTTCAAGTGCCACACGCCGCCAGGCAACAATTGAACCAGAATGCCTCAGGCACTCTTCAACCGCTTGGGGAATCAGAGACGCATCTTGGCATATCCGGTTCCAGGTATTGCTGTCTTCCAGCAGCAGACGCAGGGCATTGGCCGTCGCATGCGCAGTGGTCTCATGTGCAGCCACAATACCCGCCATCATCATGGAGTGCAGGTAGGAGTCTGTGATGATATCGGGCAGCTCTTTCTGCCGTCTGATTGCATATTTCATCCAGCCATGACCGGATGGATCCTCGCGCATTTTCTCCAGCACTTTACCGGCATAATTCCAGAATTTACCCACTGAATCAGCAACCTTGAGCTGCTGTTCCGGCGTCGGCCGCCCCCAGGTATTAACCGTATGGGCGATGGAATATTCACGTAACTTGCCCATGTCCTCCTCGGGAACACCCAGGAAGTGCAGCGCGACCGTCAGTGGAATCTCCCACAGCATTTCGTTAACCAGATCCGCCTTGCCCTTGTTGACGAATCGGTCGACATATTCGCGAGTCAGGCGGCGCACCATCGGCTCGTGGTGCATCAATTCCTCGGGACTGAAGGAAAACATCAGTGCACGCCGGCGCTCAAGATGCGCCGGTTCATCTTCGTTCACCAGGGTGCGGGCCATACCGTAGTTGTAACGTTTAAGAACGGCTTCGGCTTCGCTCGAGAATGGCGTGATTTTTTCCAGCGCATTGGCAGGAGAAAACAGAGTGTTGTCTCGAAAAACCGCCTTCACATCTTCATAGCGGGTGACAACCCAGTACCCCAGCTTCGGGCTGTAAAACACCGGTTCCTTCTCTCGTGACCAGCGCAGAACGTCTGCAGGATCCGCTTGATAGGCAGCACTAAAGGGATCAAAGGCGTCTGCCTCAGTGGATACTGGACAACCATGAGGGTCTTTTGGCATGGACGACATGGCGCCATGTGCGAACGGACAAACACCAACTGGCGTTGCCATGTCGTTGGTGTAATCAGTGTTCTTTGGCATGGATGCACCCTATTGTTTTACTTATATCGGACACTTATTTCTTTTTATCGAACATCATCGATACTAAGCCAGGCCGTTCCAATGAGTCAACGCATCCAGTGAGATCGCTCTTGTCGGACTGCCAGAGGTGAAGCTGAAGCCCTCTTCACTCTGAAGAGACTTGCCTGTATTTAGATTGCAGCCGTTGGGTGGTCTCCGCTGAATTGCGGAGACCAATGTCTGAAAGTGTTTGAGGTAAGCCTGCGTTCAATACGCAGCCTGATCATTTCAAAGGGGAGCATCCGGATTTAAAAGCCTGCGGATTCAGGGCTTCTTGGCTTCGTACTCGCGAGCAATCATACGCAGCTCAGACAGAGCAGCAGCGGCATCGACATTGAGGTCGGCAACACTGTCGATCCATGCCTGATCCATGCCCTCGGACAGCTTCAGGAAATCCTGAGTAAACGGGGCATTCTGATCATGTTCAACGATGGTAACGCCCTGCTCACGCGCAAATTCAAGCCCTTCATGGTCGGTTTCTTCCCAAGCCTTGCCGGCCAATGCCGACAACTTCTCACCCGAAACACTCATGATCGCTTCGCGATCTTTCGGTTCCAGGTCAGCCAGGAAGTCCGGGTTGATGAAAATTGAAAAGGTGCCCATGTACATCCCGCCAGGGATTGTGTTCAGGTACTTTGTTACTTCAGCCAGACGCTGCGCTTTCTGTTGCCCAACAGGCAAAAGAGTGCCATCCACGACCCCTTGCTGCATCATTTCATACAATTTGGTCGCCGGAGCCGACACTGGCACAGCCTGCAGATGCTCTGCAATATCCGCCTGCACACCACCACCGATACGGATCTTCCTGCCTTTCAGCTCGTCGATGCTGTTGACCGGAGAAGTGGTCATCAGCTGGCCAGGACCATGTGTGAACATGCCGACCACTTCCAGCCCCGAAAACTCGTCTGCTGCCTGAAAATATTTTTGCTGTACACGCCAAAGCGCAACCGATGCCGCTTCAGCACCCACCCCCATACCCGGCTGCTCTGCCACCATGGGCAGCCTGAAACGTCCGGGAACATAACCGTGATAGCTGAAACCGGCATCAATCACACCGTCTTCAACCAACTGGAAATAGGACTTCGGATGCCCCACATCGTATTCAATCTTTACCTTTACCCGCCCTTCTGTGGCCTCTTCAACCCACTTCGCCCA
>JAFGXF010000024.1 GCA_016936755.1 Anaerolineaceae bacterium
CAGTTCATCCGGTTTGATACTCATTTGATGCGCAAGGTGAAGGATTTTTAAAGTATGCTCAGTCATCAGAGTGTTATCAGCAGCCTGGCGCAGTTCCCTGCCAAGTGTAACCAGACCATGATTGCGCATGAAGACCCCCCAGATGCCATCCCTGCCTGCACTATCGATAACTGCTGAAGCCAGTTCCAACGACCCAACCATATGCCAGGGGATATAAGGAAAAGATCCCACGATTAGTGCATCATAAGTTATGGGAGGGATATCGAGATCCCCGAGTCCCCAGACGGTCGCATAAACCGGATGACTGTGAACGATTGCATTCACATCCGGGCGCGACCGCATCAAACCAGCATGGAAGGCAAATTCAATTGAAGGCGGATATTTGCCTGCCAACACCTTCCCGTCCAGATCGATCAGCGTCATATCCCCTGGAGTCAGGTTCCCCTTGAAAAGAGCACTGGGTGTGATCCACAAGGCGCATTCACGTTCACAACTGCGTACACTCAAGTTCCCCCCAGTGGCAGTCACCACGCCGTTGTGGTACAGTTCTTCGCTGATATCAGCCAGTTGCCGCTTTATTTCTGCATCATTCATGCCTGACTCCGATCAATTCCAAAAGGGATTGTACCCCATCCTGACCCACCGATCTCGCGGTACAATGCATGATTGATGGAGGCGCAGGCATGGCAAACGCAAATGTACGCTGGATTGGCGGCAAACAATTCATTGGTGTTGACTCGACCAACCACTCTGTCGTTATATCCACACCCGACGAGGGTGTCGGAATGAAACCCAGCGAACTGTTGCTGGTGGCACTGGCATCCTGCACAGCGGTGGATGTTGTTGAAATCCTGTTAAAAAAACGCATTGATCTGAATGCGCTGGAGATCACAGCCAGCGGCGAGCAGGATAGCGACCCGCCCTGGACATTTCGCAAGATCCACCTGTTTTATAAATTGGGCGGAAAAGGTCTGACCAAAACAGCAGTGGAACAGGCTATTCAGCTCTCTGAGCAAAAATATTGCTCTGTCTCATCCAGCCTGCGAGGTGTGACCCAGATCACCACCAACTATGAATTGTTTTCTGATATTTAATCCCATCAATTCGTAATGGATAAACCGAGGTACAGCCTTGTGGATTCAGGATTCATCCTTTTACTGCGCCCCCCATCAGACCCTTGATAAAGAAACGCTGGAATAGAATATAAATCAGGATGATCGGTCCAGCAACAATGAGCGATCCGGCAGCCATCAAAGGGATGTCGGATGTATAACGCCCCTGGAAGAACGCCAGCCCAACCGGCAGGGTGCGCAAACTTTCCTGTTGCACCATGACGAGAGCCAACAGAAACTCATTCCAAGTCCACATAAAGAACAGGACCACCAGTGTAAATACCGCCGGCTTGGAGATCGGAAAAAGCACCCGCCACAGGCTTTGCCAGCGGTTACAGCCATCCAGCGCTGAGGCATCGATTAATTCCTGGGGCATACTCAGGAATGTGCTGGTCATCCACAATGTCCCAAAACTGATGCTTTGCCCGATCTGGGGAAGGATCAGTGCCCAGTAGCTGTCGGTCAACCCAAAGCGGTTCATTATATGATACAGCGGGATAACAACCGCTTCAAAAGGCACCATGAATCCGATCAGCATAACGAAGTAGACCAGTCGTTGTAAAGGGAAACGCATTACGCCAAAGGCATACCCGCTCAGGATGCTCAGGAAAGTGCTGGCGATGACCACTGCAGTGGAGACGATTGTGCTGCTGCGAAAGTATTGGTTGAAATGGCCAACCGTCCAGGCGCGTTTGAAAGCATCCAGGCTCCATTCTGACGGCAGGCTGAAAGGACCTGCGACGATTTCTGCATCTGTCTTAAACGCGCTGAGTGTTATACCCAGGATCGGCAATAGAACGATCAGTAAAAATATCGTCAACAGTAAATAATTGGGGAGAAGTTGCATGCTTCTGGCTGCGCCTGACATCCTACACCTCGCTTTTACTCTGGTAGCGGGTGATCAGGAATGATACAACCAGGATAATCGCAGTCAAAATCGTGGCAACAGCAGCAGCATAGCCGACACGGTTCTGTTGAAAAGCAGACCGATACACCAGGAAAGAAGTAACGAGTGTGGCATCCCCCGGCCCGCCACGCGTGGTCACATAAACAAGGTCGAATACCCGTAAAGCAGCAATCACCGTGGTGATGAGGGCCACACCCAGTTCGGGCCGTAAACCGGGCAAGGTGATAAAGAAGAATTGCTGTATCTCATTGGCACCATCCAGTTCCGCCGCTTCATACAATTCCGGTTGTATGCGCTGCATTCCCGACAGGAAAAGAACCATACAGAAACCATATTGAACCCAGCTTCCGATTAATCCAACAGATGGCAGCGCCCAGGTGGAATCACCCAACCAGGGCAGCGCCAGCCAGGTCAAGCCAATGGACTTTAACATCATATTCAACGGACCAAAAGCGGGGTTAAATATCCACCGCCAGACAACACCCACCACCACCATGCTCAATATCTGAGGAAGAAACAAGCCGGTTCTAAAAAAGGCCATGCCTGGCAGGGCTCTGCGCCCCAACAAGCTTGCCAGGATCAAACCGATCAAGATGGGTAATAGACTGTAAAAGGCGATAAAAACAAGATTATGGCTCAGTGCTGACAGGAATTGACCCTTCTGAAGTATTTCCTGGTAATTTTGAAGATAAATCAAGGTGGGTTTGGAACCAAAACCCTTCCAGTCATAGAAACTGAGTCTGAATGTTTCAAATATGGGGTACAGGATGAATACCAGATAAATGACAAGAGCTGGCAGTAAATATACAAAACCCAGGAATTTTGATTCTCCCGGCCAGCTCCTTCGATGGTTCATGGTAGGTTTGGACAGCCCATAGAAAAAGACCATATACAGTCATCGGGCTGAGTTGCCGCCCGATGACTGTAATAACCACATTACTGATCCGCTAGAAATGCACCATAATCTTCTTGTACTTGACTGGTAAACGCGTCTGGACCAATTTCACCCGCCAGCAGTTTCTGGAGTTGAGCCACGATGGTATCGTAGAATGTGGGAGTTGCCCAATCAATGTAATGGCCAACGCCATTATCCTGGTTGATCCGGTTCCAGGCTAGAACGGTATCTGCAAAAAGCGATCTCTCTTCCAGCGTGAAGTCTTCCGGCAATGGCATGGCTGGCACATAACTGGCTTCAGCCCATAGTTGTGCAGCACGCGGACTTACCATCCAATCAAGATACTCAGCAGCCAAATCCGGATGTAACGTATTTTTACGAATGCTGTACGGGATGCCCACACCGCCTATGGCAAGTTGCGCTTGGTCAGCTGTTGCTTGTGGAAGCAGAAAGAAACCGAACTCAAAATCAGTGTCTGCCAGCAGTTCTGGCGCAAGCCAGGAACCGGTGATTGTCATTGCACCCTGCCCAGCTTTGAACAATTTCGTGATGTCATCGTAACCAATTCCTGAGTAACCATCTGTAAAGTAACCTGCTGTCGCCCAATTACTGAGAACCGCAGCGGCTGCCTGATTTTCGGGAGTATCAAAGCTGACATTGTTTACTGCATAAACAAAATCATCCAGATACTGACCCGTTACAAATATGTGTTGAATTGCGCTAAATTCATGGATGGCATTCCAACCATCCAATGATCCAAAGGCGATGGGTGTTTCGCCAGCCGCCTTGATGGTATCCAATAAACCAACAAATTCATCATAAGTGGTGGGAATCTGCCAGCCATTGGTTTCAAACATGGTCTCATTATAATAAACGCCGACCACTTCAGCTGTGGCGCTGACACCATAAAGGTTACCACGCCCAAAGATCTTTCCATCCTCGCTGAAACTGTTGCGTTTGTTGACTGATGCCGAGAAACGCGCATCCCATTTAAATTGTTCAGCATAATCATCCAACGGGAGTAATAATCCGGCTTCAACAATCGCACCCATATCCGATCGTCCCTGATTCACCTGAGCGACATCCGGACCATTCGGTTCACTGAGCGCCAGCTTTAGGGTCGTCTTCAGATCATCCAGCTGCTTGACCACCCGCTCAATTTTTACACCCGGGTGCGCTGCTTCAAACTCGGCGTTGAGTGTATCGATGACCTGGGTCTCAGCCTCACGATAAAACTGATCCCAGACCACCAATGTCACATCCCCTGTTGTAACTGTTTTCGATGTACAGGCAGACAGAGTAAAAATTAGTACCAACACAACGGATAGAACTCGAATGAGCGTTTTCATACTCTCTCCTTGTAATTAATGTCAATTATTGCTTTCGCTTTCTTACGACCAGCTTGAGACCTTCCACCGATACGACTTCCACAATATCATTCTTTCTGAGTGGCTCACCGCCATCCTCCAGACGCATTGACCAAGACTCACCACCCAATAGCACCTGCCCCTCACCATGAGAGATCTCACGCACCACCCCGCTTCGGCCAGTCATTGACTCAATCCCTGTCCGGATATGTGATCGCTGGGCACGGATCGCAAAAGTAAGTACAGCAAAGAATAATCCTGCTGTGAACACCGCCAGGGTAACCACCAGCGGCACTGAAACCCGCTGGAATTCAGGAACCTGAGGTGAGTTAAATAAAACCAAAGCGCCCACGATAAATGAAGCAATCCCTGCAATAGTCAGCCCACCATGTGTGGGCGCTTTTATCTCTACAATAAAAAGGATGAACGATGCAATCAGAAATACAATTCCGAACCAGTTGACCGGCAGGTATCCCAATCCGTAAA
>JAFGXF010000144.1 GCA_016936755.1 Anaerolineaceae bacterium
GAAAATCCTCGCGCAGGATGCGGCCAAAATTCTCCTCGGCCGTGCCGTGGGGGAAGCCGTAATTGTTGGCCAGGTCGAAGTGAGTGATGCCGAGGTCAAAGGCGCCGCGCAGCATCTCACGGGAATTATCCAGCGGGTGGTCGTCGCCAAAATTGTGCCACAACCCCAGCGAAACCATCGGCAACTGCAGCCCGCTGCGGCCGCAACGCCTGTACTGCATGATCTCATAACGTTTGGGGGCTGGCTGGTAGCTCATGGAACCTCCATCGAAGCATACGGTATCAATCACTTATTATAGTGCATCCGCCCATGATGCGTTATCCAGGAACTGTGGTCACAGCCAGGCCGCATGGATTGCTTCGTGAGATGCAATGAACCATTGTATTCATGTTAGAAGTGTTTCCTTCCCGGTTGATTTGTTACCTGATTACGATTACAGCTCATCCGGATAGGAGCGATACCATGCTGATCCTTATGGGATTCCCAACCGGGAGCCAAACACTTATCATGTATAATATCCAATATTATTATATGGATACATAATAATCAAGATACGACACACAACAGCGCTGTGATGTATTGCCCGTGCATTCTCAAGCCAGGAGCGGCCTCAATATGATTGGAGCGGTGATGAATAAGCGAATACTACTCAATTGTCTTTTGGTGCTGTTTCTAACTTCTTCCTCCTTTGTAAATACTTTGGTTGACAACCCGGAGATACCGGCGGCAGCCGGTGAGGAGTCTCACGGGCTCATCAATTCGTTTGGCAGTCAGCCATACATGGCTAATCCCAATCTGCATCCATCACCCCTGCCTGGCGGAGAACCATCGAATTCTGTTATAACACTCGGCCAACCGGGAACAAGCTTCCGCTATAACGACACGATTGGTGAGACAGGCGTGCCTTACATCACGGACACGCTGCATCTCAATTATCCTTGGGGTATCGGCGCCAGCGGCACCAGTCTTTGGATCGGTGAAATGTGGGGTAACCGGGTTCTGCAATATTCAAATGACGGCGCTTTCCAGATGGTTATTGGAGAGGCTGGGAAAATCGATTTCGATGACACAGTGCTTTATGAAATTTCGGATGTTGCCAAGGATGGTTCAGGAAACCTCTGGGTTGTTGATGAAGGTGCCAATCATGTTGTGAAAGTCGATGCTTCCGGAAATATGATCGGGGAATTGAACAGTCCCGGGAATCCGGGGTCTGGCATTGACCAACTGGATCAGCCCCAGAGCATCGCCTTTGACAGCGCCAGCAACATCTATGTCAGTGATGGTGGACCCTGGTGGAACCCGGAAATCGGGAATCACCGCATCCTGATCTATGACGATGACGGTGATTATCTGGCAACCATCGGGCAAACCGGCACCTGCGGCAGCGGGAACGATCAACTTTGCGGTCCGCAGCACATCACAATTGCTGGTGATCGTCTTTTTGTGAGTGATGCAGGCAACCATCGCGTTCAAATCTTCGATATATCGACACCCGCCACACCCGCTTTCATTACTACAATTGGGACCACGGGAGAGATCGGCAATGACAGCGATCACTTGTTCTATCCTGCGGGTGTTGCTTTGGACGCAGCGTATATATATATTGCTGATACCGACAATGACAGGGTGCAGGTTTTTGACGGGTCAACCTATGTATACATCACAACGATCGGGACCGGAACAGGGAGCGATAACGATCAATTTCAATCGCCATCGGATGTGGCTGTCGATGCAGCGGGTTATCTCTTTGTGGCCGATTTTGCGAATATGCGGGTGCAACAGTTCAGCCGGTCTGGGACTGTTTTTTCCTATGTGCGCAGCTATGGCACCACCGGTGTGCCCTATATCGGAGATGGCGCCCATTTCAATCGCCCATCCGGTTTGCTTGTGGATGAGGATGGCAGTATCTTTATCACCGAGGATAGCGGCCACCGGCTGATCAAATTGAACGCCGATGGTGATCTGCAATGGACAGTCGGGTCGGCCGGTGTAAAGGGTCAATGGTACCCAAGTGATACCCTTTTTAACGTACCGAATGATGTCGCTCTGGATTCCTCCGGGAAGGTTTATGTGGCGGACCGATATGGATCGCGTGTCCAAGTCTTTTACCCGGATGGTACCTTTTATCACTCGGTGAGTGGTTTCGGCTGCGTCGGAGGAGTGGCGATCACGCCCGAGGACTATCTTTATGCGATCGACGCATGCGAGCACGTCATAAAAATATATGATGCAGACCTTAACCCGGTCGCGACCTGGGGCGAAGCCGGTGTATCGGGCTCAGATAATGCGCATTTCAACAGGCCGGAGGATGTGGCCTTCGACAGCGCCGGTCATATCTATGTGTCTGACTCCGATAATCATCGCATCCAGGTTTACACTTCCGGCCTGGTTCATATCCGCAGCATGGGCGAAACGGGTGTCGGGGATAACAGCTTCGATCATTTCGATTCTCCCGATGGGTTGTTCGTGGATGATTCTGACCGTCTGTATGTGGCCGACACCGGCAACACCCGCATTCAAGTATTTTCTGCGGATGGCGACTACTTGACCACGATTGGTGGCAGTTGGGGTGATCTAAACGGCCAGCTGCAATCTCCAAGCAGTGTGGCGGTCGATGGCAGTGGGAATGTGTATATCGATGGTGGCAATCATCGCATTCAGGTCTTTTCACCAGGTGTTCCCGACTGGATGCAGGTGAACATCAATGGCTTTGGAATTGTGAGCAACTATCATCTGGCCTCACTGGAAATCTTCAATGGTCACCTTTATGCCGGCGTATCGAATTCAGGCGGATTGGGAGGCCAGGTCTGGCGATCTGACAATGGCACTGATTGGACAGCTTCAAGCGCGCCTGGTTTTGGACCGACACATACGGACACGAACCCGATCGTCATCGATCTGATTGGATATCAGGGTCAACTGTATGCCAGCACCGGTTGGGGTACCGGAACAGGGCAGATATGGCGCTCTCCGGATGGTATTTCCTGGACACAGGTGATTGGGGATGGTTTTGGAAATGTCAATAACAACTCAATTACCCGATTCGTGGAATTTAAGGATCATCTGTATGCCGCTGCCGGAAATGGTGTGGATGGTGTGGAAATATGGCGCAGTGAGACTGGAGAATCCGGATCCTGGACCAGCGTCGTGCAGGATGGAAATGGAATTGCCAGCAACGATTACCTGACCAGTTATGCTGAATTCAAAGATCACCTGTACGCAGCTGTTGAAAACCACGTTCAGGGAGCTGAAATTTGGCGAACAAGTGACGGCCTGACCTGGGATCGGGTTCTCGTTGAAGGTTTCAGTGATCCCCACAATGTGGAAATTGGGAGCATCCTTGTTTTCAACAACATGCTGTACGCTTCCACGCGAAACGACGAGAGCGGCGCAGAGATTTACCGTTCGTCTGATGGTACAAGCTGGGAGCTGGTTGTGGGTTCCGGAATCGACAGCAGCGATAATTTAAAGATCGAATCACTGTATGGATTCAACGGCCAAATGATTGCCGTGGCAAACAATTACATCTGCGGTGTGAACGTGTGGCGCTCATTTGACGGCGAAGCCTTTGAGCATATCAGCCCATGTGGCTTTGGAGACAGCAATAACATCACCACCCTGTGGAATGACGCAACGATCAAATTCATGAACCATCTTTACATTGGCACCCAAAATCATGCCAACGGATTAGAGTTATGGCGTTATGAATCGGGATATTTAAACTATCTACCCCTCATCTTGAACCATCAGTAGAACCGGGGATGTATCGTCTTGAGGATTGCAGCGTGCCTGCATAATTAATGCGTTGATCAAATGAGGTAGTCCGCCTTGGTTTAAGACCCGATCGATATCAAGACCCGGGAACCTTGAGATCCATTAAATATCATCCGCCAGGCGCACCGAGAAAGTGCAGCAGTCATCTCCCTTGAGCAGGGAGCGGGCCACCCCGACGCGCACCGGCTTGCCGGTGGCGGCCTCCCACTGCTGGCGGAACCAGCCGGCGCCGCACAGGCAATAGGTGACCGGCATGCCCTGATCCAATTTGGCCCGGATGACCGGGCAGAAACAGGCGGCTGCCCGTTTCTCTGCATCCGTGGCCGCTTTTGCGTACCCTTCGGGGTCGCAGGGATTCTTGGTGTGGTAGATGATGGACCCTTCCCGATATGCCCCCTTCTCACCCCAGCCGGGATCACCCGCCATGAAAGCCAAAACCGCATCCACCGCAGCCATGGGATCGGTGGATTTCTTGCGGGCTGCCTGGAAGGCCTGCCGCAGCTTCTCCAGCTGACCAGGTGGAAAGACATGTGCGCAACTCGACACGACGTCATAACGTTCAGCTTTATCCGCCAGGTCTTCCAATCGGGTGATGGCATCTTTTGCCCAGTTAAAACGCTCGTCAGGGCTGGATTCCAAATGGATACTGGTGATGCCATTGAGCGTCTGCGCCCGTATTCCACTGCCCATGACCCGCAGCAAATGTTGCTCAAACAGGGAACTCCAATTGTGGATCACAAACTGGGCTTCGATCTCCCCGAGTGGGTTTTGCCAGTCCGGGTAAACTTCGCGGGTGAATTCATCCGAGATCAAGGCATGCTCCCGGGAAAATTGGTTCAATATCAGCTTCGTCTCGCGCAGTGACTCCTGCGGGCCTGCATGCCGCAGCGACAGGACTTCCATCGGGAGCGTTGTTTTAGAACGAATTCGCGCATTTTTATACTCGGAGCTTACCGGAAAACCCACCTCGGCTTCATACCCTTCCGGATAACTGCTGAAATATTGAATATGGCAATAGGGATCCCCGGCGATCAGCTCCGTCGGAATGGCAATCACCAATTCCTCAATGGCTGCCAGGATCTCTTTACGATCCTTTAGATTGAATCTGAAGAATGCCACCAGGTGTGGCTCGATCTTTTGATATCTGATCCCCAGGTCACACATCTTCTTCATCGCATCACCTGATCCCGGAAGAGAATATTACTGGAAAGGGTTGCACCGCGCTCATCTCCCTGAAGCTCACAAGACTGGTTTGAATTTTTCCTACCAGGTAATAACGCTTTCCTGCCTGCGCATGGATTTCGCCAAGAATCCAATCAATACACCGAACACAAAGCCACCGATATGCGCCCAGAAGGCCGTACCGCCCATATCGGCGGCACCAAAGGACAGCACACCGCTGAATAGCTGGAGGACGAACCAGAGACCCAGCACGATGCTGGCCGGCATCATGGTCAATCGCAAGAAAAAGCCGATCGGGATGAAGGTTGCGATACGAGCTCTGGGGTATAACACCAGATAAGCACCCAAAACGGCAGCAATCGCCCCACTGGCACCCACCGTGGGCAGTTGCGAGCCCGGATTGGTCAGAAAGTGCGACAGGGAGCCCACCATACCACCCACCAGATAAAAAGCCAGATAGCGGATAGATCCCAGTGTGTCTTCGACATTGTCCCCGAAGATCCACAGGTATAGCATGTTCCCGACCAGGTGCAGCAGGCCGGCATGCATAAACATGCTGGTGAAGATGTCGGTGAGATCCCCCAATTCCAATCCGTTGGAATAATTCAATGGGATCAAGGCAAATTCATATACCAGGGCTTCCTGGGCTGGACCGGAGAGTAACAGGAACACAAATACCAGGATGTTGAGGGTGATCAATAAATAATTGATAACTGGCACACGCCGGGCTGGAATATCGTCGCGGATTGGAATCATGAATTCTGTACCTTTTTTCAGCCAGAGATTAGGAAGAAACCTTCCGATGGGGGTATGCTACCATGAAGTATCCATTCCAGCAATCAGAGCAGAATGAAATCATCCCTGTTTCCCGTAAAAATATTCACGCCCTCTTAACACCCCGGGATATCACAAGGGCAGCCAGTCCCAGCCAGAGGATAAGCATCAGCCAATTGATACCAAGCCATAAAGCTGCCTGGAGTTCCTGGGTTCCCTGTTGCATGGCCTTGACCTGGAAGAAGTGCCCTGCAACGCTGACCAGGTAGATCACGATCGCTATAGCAGAGACGACCCACCCAGAGGCCGCATTCATTTTCTTTTCCAGCAGGGCGATGGCTGCGGCCAGCAGTGCATACATGCCACCAATCAGAGTCAGCCACCAACTCTCAAACCACTGAAGACGAAATCCCTTGTCTCCAGTTCCCTGGTTTGCTTTGTTTACGCTCTCCACCAGAGGGGGAACCTCCATCGCAGCCCGTTCCGCATCCGTCGTATTCGGGTCGGTTGGATACAGGATGAATTCACCATTTACCCAGTGGAATTGGGTGCCATATTTCTGCTGCTTACCCTGGCTTACCAGGTAACGATCCAGGCTGGCGGCATAGATCCAGCGCGCATCCAAATAGTCGGCGTCCATGGCGATCCTGGCCAGCTGGTTGGCTAAAAGGTAATGCTCAGAACAGTCACCGTGCTGGAATATAAAAGCAGCACAGACCAGATTCCTGGGGGAATGGATGCGGCCTTCCTTGAGCAAGCTCATTACGATCAGGCGTCGTTGGGTGTCCTCGGAATCCATCCTGTGGATATCCGCCTGCGATGGGAATTGCCGGATAGCCTGGTCTGCCAGGAACAAGCCAGCCATACGGAGGGAGACAAACGGATCATCCGACCAGGTGACATCCAGCTGATCCAGGTGAGTGATCAGTTCCGGGTCGATGGTTGGGATACATTCGATCGCCTTGGGATTACTCAGGTTCAGCGGTTGGGATGCCAGGCCTGATTGGTAACTGGCATCTATGACACGGTTCAAGCTGATGACCATGAATACTCCCACAACCAGGATCAGGATGGCGGTGATGAAGAGACTTGATCTCAATCGTTGGAAAACAGCTTTACTGAACATTTGCATCATATACCGCTTGAAGAATGTTCAACCCGGTTGCAGAATCCTGCGATATCGCATACCGTTACCACTCCCTGGGTAATGTCGGGTTACGCTATGTATATAATTATATAATGAATGAATAATTAATGATGGGTAGCGAAAATGTGACTATTACGATGTGGAGCTGCTAACCCAACCCAATCTACGCCCACCTGGGGGAGAGACGAACTGCAATCAACGACCTACCAATTCTTCGAGAATATCACCAGAATGCCATCCGGGTTCGGAATGATCTCATTTTCCCAATAAATGCTTGGTCGAGGTTATGCCGTATTTTATGGCTAAAACAGCCGCCTGGGTGCGGTCGGTCACGTTCAGCTTAGCAAAGATCGAGCTGACATAATTACGCACAGTCCCCTCTGATAGATGGAGCCGATCGGCGATGGTGTGGTTATTCAAGCCCTCGGCCAGCAGCGCCAGGATCTCGCGCTCGCGCTCGGACAGCTCGCTGCCCACCGATGTCAAGCCGGGCGGCGCCTGGCGGGCCAGTTGACTAAAGAGCTTGCCGCCCACCGCCGGGTCGATGGGAGTCTTTCCGGCGGCCAAATCGCGGATGGCAGCCAGCAGCTCCTCGCGGCTGGAGTCCTTCAGCAGGAAACCATCCGCGCCTGAGCGAATCGCGTCGAATACCCATTCATCCGCATCGTAAGTGGTCAGGATCAGGATGCGCACGTTTGGATACCTCTCCTTGATGGCGCGCGTGGCCTGCACGCCGTTCATTATCGGCATCTTGAGATCCATCAGGACCATATCCGGTTGGCGTGACGCAAGCGCCTCGAGCAATTCCTGCCCGTCGGCGGCCATGCCGACAACCTTGAGATCCTTTTCATTGCTCAGGATGGTGTTCAAGCCCTGGCAGACGACATCCTGGTCGTCACAGATCATGAGGGTGATCACGCCGCCTCCGGCAGTTCCAGGTGGATGGCCGTACCCTTGCCCGGCTTGCTTTCCACGATCAATTTTCCACCCAGCATCTCGGCCCGCTCAGCCATGCCGCGCAGGCCAAAACGTTCCTGCCCATCCACCGCATGCGGATCGAAGCCCCGCCCATTATCCTGGATGGTCA
>JAFGXF010000025.1 GCA_016936755.1 Anaerolineaceae bacterium
AACCACACTCTGTGCCGGTGGGGTGCCATTCATCAGATATGCCAGGCGCGCCTTCTCTACAGGAGTACCATATTTTTCAATATATGTAAATTGCATGCTTATTTTATACCACTTAAAATCATTTTATTCCAGTTTTCTGACCTCGGGAAAGTGGATCCAAATGAATAGGAAGTAAAAGGCTAACATCCCGGCTGCCAGCCAGACTGCGAAAGGTGCATTTACCTGTTCCGCCAACCACCCCATTAACAGCGTGCCGATTGGCAAAGCGCCAAACACAACCAGTATGTACAATCCCATTACCCTGCCACGCAACGCATCAGTAACGCGCAGTTGCACCAGAGCATTGGAGGTGTTCATGATGGTCAGGAAAGCCCAACCCACCAGCACCATTGCGAAAAGAGATAAAGGTACGGCCCTCATAAATGAGAAAAGCAGCATTAAGCAGGGGAGCAGTATGCTGCCAGCCGACCATAACTTGCCACGCACAGCCCGGGCGCTGAACGCGGCCACTGTAAGAGCTCCCATCAGAGCGCCTACCCCCCGTGCAGATAGCAGCCAACCGTTGGTTTTTACATCCCCTTTAAGCACATCCACTGCCCAGGCAGGTATGAGCGATGTGAGGCTCATCCCGAACATACCAACCATGAAGATGGATGCCAGAAGAAGGATGATATCTTTTTTTTGTTTGACAAATCGGAAAGCCTCACCCAGTGCCTGTATGGTTGATTTACTCGCGGGAATGGTCACCTGTGGTTTCAAACGCATCAGCGCAAGAGCCAGAATAACAGCTATAAAGGAAATGGCATTGATCGTAAAACACCAGGCTGGACCAAAAGCGGCATATGTAATGCCTGCCACAGCAGGACCGATGGCATTGGCGGATGTGAACATGGAGGAGTTCAGTGCTATTGCATTGGCCAGGTCGTCATGACCGACCAGTTCCACCACGAAAGACTGTCTGGCCGGCGCATCGAAACTGTTGCCGATACCAAGCAAAAAGGCCAGTACGATGACATGCCAGGGTTGGACAAGCTTTGAGAACACCAATCCGGCCAGAATAATGGCCAGAGTCATCATATAAGCCTGGGTGATGATCAACAGTGTCCGGCGGGGTACACGATCGGCCAAAACCCCGCCATACAGCGTCAGCATAAAGGTTGGAAGACCGGCAGCAAAACCGACATAGCCGAGATATGCCGGGGAATGTGTGAGTTCGTATACCAGATAGCCTTGAGCAGTGATCTGCATCCAGGTCCCAATCAGCGAAACCAATTGTCCTGTAAACCATAGACGATAGTTGGGATGCTTCAGCGCTGCAAAAGTATTCCTGAGGAAGGCTGGGGGGCGAAATGCGAATACCGGTTTGGTGTTCAACAATTGATCAATCTCATCTCGATGTACAGTATTCCATACCCATATTAAATATCATTCAGTCATTTTGAGAGCGGTCAGGATATCAGGCAACGATTGTCTGGCTGCTGATTCACCCGCCATGATGGCTTGATCAGCCTGGCTGAATCCGCCAAAGGATAACAAGTCATTTGGCAGGTCCGGTTCGATTACAAAATCAGGTGGTTCAAGAAGCAGACGCAGGCGGGTCTGCTCTGATATCATCATGGCTACATACCGGTAGATTTCTTGAAAACTGGCCGTGGGGGTGATCGTAATGGATTCCATACGATTGCCTGTAGTCATTTTTGAAAAGTCATGCCGCATGACATCCACCGCAAGGATAAATTCAGCACCCATTTCCCTGACATGATCGACCGGCAGGTTGTTCTTCACCCCGCCGTCCACCAGTTGGTGGTTGTTAACCACCTGGGGCACAAAAATCCCCGGAACAGCAATGGAAGCCATGACCGCATCCAGCACGTTCCCTTTGGTAAAAACCTTTTCGATGCCCTGGTCAAGATCAACGGAACAGACAGATAATGGTATCTGTAACTGCTTGAAATCCGTATCAACTCCGAGAATATCCGCTAAAAAGGCACGAACATGTTTACCAGACAGCAATCCGCGCCGGCCGCCAGCAAGATCAACCATCCGTATCAATTGGCGGGTTTTGGAAAATTTCTGTGCAATTGCGTTGATCTCAGCCGGCCGAATCCCTCGTGCAATACATGCGCCAATAATCGCCCCCATACTTGTGCCTGAGATATAGTCGATCGGAATACCTGCATCATCAAGGACCTTATATACACCAATATGAGCCAGACCACGAGCACCGCCCCCGCTTAAGGCCAACCCGATCTTTTGGGTAGGCCGATGGCCGGATGTCATGTTGCATTTTCCTTTTTACGTACCAGGTCGAGGGTATCCACCGCATGACGCACATGCGGGATCGTAATGCTCCCACCAATCACCAGTGATACATTAAAAGCCTCGTACAACTCATCGTCTGTCCATCCAGCCTGAATACATTGCAGGATATGATAGTCGATGCAGTCATTGCATCGCAGCACCATGGAAGCCACCAACCCCAATAATTCCTTGACACGACCTGGTAATGCACCGTCTTCGTATGCAGATGAATCCAGGTTAATGAAACGCTTGATTCCAAGGTGATTTATTGCAGCGATACGTTTATTCATCCGTTCGCGATTTGCCTGAAAATCCTCAAGCTGGTTACTCATCGGAGCTCCTGGTAATTGATACCTTTGCCATTTTGGGTAAATTCAATGATTGACTGACGCGTCAGATCATTCTCCGGCAGTGCTTTCAGGACTTCAAACGGAAGCGTCAGGTGGAGGGCGCCAGCTTTTACGGCGCTTACGGCATCTTCAGCAGATTTGATGCTGGCAGCCATTAACTCAGTCAGACCGTCCGCCAAAACCTGAGCACATGCCGAGGTGAGGGAATCCGCCTCACCCAGCAAACTGGCAGCTCGGTTGAAGTAAACAATGACATAACGGGCTCCGGATTCAGCGGCCAATAAAGCCTGAGTCGGGCTGAATACTGCAGTCATGGCGCAGGCGAATTCCGGTACAAGCTGGTTGCAGGCTTGAAAGCCTGCTGCACTGGCTGGAATTTTGACCACCAGTTTCTTATCCAGGATTTCGCGTGCGCGGTGCGCTTCCAGGTACATGCCTTCCTGTGTTTCTGACATGAGTTGATAAAAAATCTCCCCATCCACCAGGTTGGCGATGGCCTTCAGGCGTTCCTCAGGTTTAACCTCACTTTTGCCCAGCAGACTGGGGTTGGTGGTGACCCCACTCACCCAACCCCAGGAAAAGGCTTCTTTAATCTCATCCAAGATCACTGAATCAAGATACAATGACATATCGTTCTCTCCGGGTCTGACATGTATAAGTAATAACCGTATTATAACTTGACCTTAAGGGGCAATTCCCGGTAATATGATAAACCGATTTCCTTTTGGAACTTACCTTTGATTCATGCGTATATGTACACATAGAAAGTGATTAAGGGCCATATATGAGTCAACAAGTGTTTGTAAAAACCAAAGAGAACCCTGGTTGCCTGTGGCAAATCCTGTGGTTTATCATCGTCGGATTGTGGCTGGGTCAGACCTGGATCTTTGTAGCCTGGATCTGCATGTTGACTATCATTGGCATCCCTCTCGGGATCACCATGGTCAACATGCTGCCAAAAGTACTGGCATTGCGCAACAAATCAGAACAGGTGATGATCACCCGACGTGAGGATGGGACTTTTTTGGAACAAAAAGTGCCTGTCAAACAAGTGCATATCATATTGCGTGTTCTTTATTTCATCCTGGTCGGTTGGTGGTTGTCAGCAATTTGGATGGAAGCAGCTTTTCTGATCAGTGCCACCATCATCGGTATGCCGTTGGGATTCTGGATGTTCGATCGCACACCAGGGTTGTTAACACTCAAACGCTAGGAAATCCTGACCAGGAATTAAAGACTTTACCCATCTCATCCCGCTCTGGTCGTGGAAATTTGGTTCTGGTATTACCATCCCAGGCAATTACATTCGGGTCACCGTTTTCCGCATGACCGATCTCATTGCAGCGAATATTTGCAGCCTGGAATGCCTGTAGTATTGCTTTCGCATCCGATTGCGGAGTGGTCAGCAGCAAGGCTCCGGATGCCAGGCTGACAAACGGATCGATCTTGAAGCATTCACAAACCTCGGCGGCCAGATCGGTGATATAGACCTTGCTCGGTTCGATCACCAGGCAGCGACCACTGGCGTCTGCCATTTCCCAGAGTGCTGCTGCCAAACCACCCTCGGTCGGGTCATGCATGGCAGTTAACCTGCCCGCGTGAGTGGCGATATGTGCATCGCGAACAATGCTGATTCCCGGATCTGTCAGGTACCTGGCTGCCCTTTTTTGTTTATCATCCCCCAATGACTCTCTCATTTGCGCGGGAAATTCCCTCGCCAGAAGGGTGATAGCTTCAATTGGTATACCTTTGGTTAAAAGGATGCTGTCACCGGGTTGTGTGCCACGTGACGTGACCAGGTTTATTTTGGATACTTCGCCGATCATGGTACCGCATATGATGGGATGATCGATGCCATGTGTTATCTCGGTATGTCCGCCGATAAGGCTGATACCCAAAGCAGTGCAGGCATCAGATAGTTGCCTGGCGATAAGCTGAATATCCAGCTCTGTTGTACCAGGTGGCAGCAGGCAGGTTGCCATAAACCAGCGCGGTTCTGCCCCACTGGTGGCGATATCATTGGCATTCACCTGTACCGCATACCAACCGATTGCATCGCTGGCGAAGGTGACCGGATCGCTTTTGGTGACCAGCAACCGGTCACCCATCTCAATGACCGCACAGTCCAGCCCGATGCCGGGACCGACCAGAACGCGGTCATCCTGGATCGGGATATCCGCCAAAAGCCTGGCGAAAAATTCAGGTGGAAGCTTCCCAATTGGTAGTGCGGATTTCCCCATGCTAGATATCTTTCTGATAAACCCGGTAGCGCCGCAATGGTTTTGCACCGAGTTTTGACAGCGCATTATTCATACGGTCATCATCCTCCAGGACATAATTGATCTCCAGACGTATATCCTTGCTATATAGGGCTTCATATGTGGCCTGATAGAGCAGTGTGTCAATCGCGCGTCCCTGGTATTCAGGTATAACACCCAGTGCCCACATGCGGTATTGTTTGAGTTTCGGCAGACCGATCAGCATCTTCAACCAACCAAAAGGCAGCAAAGATCCATGCATGCTTTTCAGCAGGATGTTGATATCCGGAAGTGACATTCCGAATCCAATCGGCCGGTTGTTCTCATCCTCAGCGATCACGATTGCTTTGGGATTTACGATTTGTTTGAGGTCGCGCGCCATTGCGCGTCCCTCATTCTCTGTAACCGGATAAAACCCCCAATTATTGGAGAGTGACTGGTTGGCCAACTCAACGATCGTAACCACATCGCGCTCAATGTTCTTCATGTCAACCGGGCGTGTGTGGATGTGATACCTTTTCTTCACGAGTTCTGTCAGGGTCAGGTAGCGGTCATCTATCTCGTAGCCTTCCCGGGCGTCGATATAATAAACCAACAAGTCTTTGGCTTTCTGTAATCCGAATGACAGGAACTGGTCATTGTACCAGGGGGGATTGTAGGGAGCCAAAATAACTGGCGCGGGTGAAAAGCCATCTTGAACAAGGCCCCACTCCTGAGAAGCGAAACTCCAGGGACCCCGCATGACTTTTAAACCGTGTTTTTTCAACCAGTCCTGAGCTGTTTCAAGCAACAGATGTGATGCACCGGCATCCTGAACGCACTCATATGACCCAAATAATCCGATCGGCTGCTGCCAGTGTTTAAGCGCCAGACGGTCAATGAAAGCAGACACCCTGCCGATCACTTCACCACCGTCTTTTACCAGAAAGAGGGCGTATTCACAATGCTCCAGCATTGGATTCTGTCGAACATCATATTGATCCTTTTGTTCGCTTTTTAGCGGTGGAACCCATAGGGGGTCTGTACGGTAATGGCGATAAGGTAGCTCTATGAATTCCTTGAGGTCACTTCGCGATACGACTGGCTGAATTTGCATATATGACTCCTGATGGTATGCATTTGTTGATGTCATTATAGTCTTTCAACTGTTTTTGAGTAATGGGAAAACCATGCCAACCGCGCCAGATTGTCCACATTGTATAATTATGTAAGAAGGAGTATAGCCATGCTGGGAGCCATAGCCGGTGATATTATCGGTTCGGTATATGAGCATCACAATGTCAGGCACAAGGATTTTGAGTTGATGTCACCGAATGCTTTTTTCACAGATGACACAGTCTTGACTGTCGCGTTGGCAGACTCCTTGTTGCATGGAACACCATATCTGGATAATCTGATCCATTATTATCAGCTATACCCGCATGCGGGCTATGGTGGCCGCTTCCTTCGTTGGATACACTCTGGGGATACCCGGCCATATAACAGTTATGGTAACGGTTCTGCCATGCGGGTAAGCCCGGTTGGGTTTGCCATCAACGATCTGGATACCATCCTGCTGGAGGCGGAAAAGTCTGCAGCGGTTACCCATAATCATCCTGAGGGAGTCAAAGGTGCTCAAGCCACTGCTGCTGCCATATGGCATGCCCGGCAAAGACACAGTAAAGCGGAAATCAAAGATTACATCGAGGACAGATTTGGGTATCAATTGGGTGATGACCTGGATTCCATTCGTTTGACTTATACCTATGATGTAACTTGCCAGGGAAGTGTGCCACAGGCGATCATTGCCTTCCTGGAATCCACAGATTACGAAGATGCAATCCGTAATGCTATTTCGATCGGGGGTGACAGCGACACAATTGCCTGTATCACTGGCGGGATTGCAGAGGCTTTTTATGGGGGAGTGCCCCTGCCGATCAGGAATTATGTGTTTGAAAGGTTGGATGCTTTCCTGACACAGACAGTATACTCTTTTATTGCACATTTCCAGTTGCTTGGCAGTGGCGCTAATCCATTATAATAGCGGGCGATGTCCTCCCAGATTCAATACACCATCCAGATCAGCCGGCGTGCCCGGCATGTTCGACTAAAGATCAGCCGGTTGGAAGGTTTGGTTGTGGTTATACCATCGGGTTTTGATCCCGGGCGGGTGCCACAGATCGTATCTGAAAAAGCAGACTGGATCAACCGCACACAAAATAATCTGGCCAAACAACCACAACCCGCAAACCCCGAACTGGTGCATGCCTTGCCTGCCTGTATCCGCTTGCCTTTAACCGGGGAAACCTGGAAAGTGGAATATGTCCAATCGAAATCACGCGGGCTTACATTAACATATCCGGGTGACCTTACCATCCGGTTAACCGGAACTGTGACCAACAAGCCGCTCATTCAGGCAGCACTCAGGCGGTGGATCAGGCAGCGGGCTAAAACCATATTACCAATGCTGCTAACTGATATGGCTCGACAGCTGGGTTTCAAGGTCAATGCTATCACGATCCGTAATCAACGCACACGCTGGGGCAGCTGTTCAAGGAATAAAAACGTCAGCCTGAACCAGAAACTGATCTTCCTGCCTCAGGAGTTGGTTCGTTATATCATGCTGCATGAACTCTGTCATACCCAGGTGATGTCACATTCACAGCGTTTCTGGAGCCTGGTTGCTCGCCATGATTCGCAATATAAGATGAAAATCAAAGCACTGCGCACAGCAATGAAGTATCTGCCGGTATGGGCGTAGTCGTATTGAGGTCCGACTGGTATAATTATCCCCCTTGACTGAAAAACCCTGGACCAAGAAAAACCCATGTTAGATAAATTATCCCTTGTTGAATCGCGCTATAACGAAATCAACCATCAGCTGGAGAACGTTGGTAATGACTATAAACGGGCCACCGAATTGGGACGTGAACGTGCTGAAATCGAAAAGTTGATCATAAAAGCCCGTGGATACCGCCAGGCTCTAAAACGACAGGAAGAAGCCAAAACCTTGCAGGATAGTGAAGATGCTGAGTTGCGCCAGCTGGCTGTAGCAGAATTGGAAGAGCTCAGCCCGGCTATTGATGCTCTTGAGAAGGATATCAGGCGGCTCCTGTTACCGAAGGACCCGCGCGATGACCGCAATGTAATTGTTGAGATTCGTGCCGGCACGGGTGGTGATGAAGCCGCTCTTTTTGCTGCTGATCTGTTTCGGATGTACATGCGTTATGCCGAGGGCAGGTCCTGGAAAACAGAAATCCTGTCTGAGAGTGATATCGGGATCGGTGGTTATAAAGAGGTGATTTTCAATATTATTGGTGACGGTGCCTATTCGCGGTTGAAATATGAGTCGGGGGTGCATCGGGTTCAACGGGTCCCCACCACCGAGGCGCAAGGTCGGATCCACACATCCACTGTGACCGTGGCGGTATTGGCAGAAGTTGATGAAGTCGAAATCGATGTTCCTGATTCGGATATTCGCCTCGATATCTATCGCTCCGCTGGAGCGGGTGGCCAAAATGTCCAAAAGAACGCCACCGCTATACGGATCACGCATCTCCCGACAGGGATCGTGGTTGCCTGCCAGGATGAGCGCTCACAATTACAAAATCGGCTGAGGGCGATGAGTATTCTACGTGCCAGATTATACGATATGGAAGAAGAAAAAAGGCAGCAGGAGGTTGATGAAACCCGCCGTCTACAGGTTGGCACAGGTGAGCGTTCTGAGAAGATCCGTACTTATAATTACCCCCAATCGCGGGTAACGGATCATCGTATTAATGTATCCTCTTACAACCTGCCGGCTGTCATGTCCGGTGACCTGGATCTGTTCATCGATGAGCTGGCGTTGAGAGATGATACTGAACGCTTGGCATCAAGTGGCATCAGGTGACATCAACCCATATATCGAAACTTTTTTTGTATGATAGCGTAGACAGAAGCAGAATACACATCTGGCAAGGAGGCTTCTATGTCTGATCGTAAACCCAGTGTCATCATCGGTATTTTGTTGATCACGGTAGGGGTATTGATTTTCATCGGTGAGATCTTTAAATCAACCTTATTTCATTACTGGCCGGTATTTATCATTGCTTCTGGTTTGATATTTTTTGTGGCCATGGTATTGGCTGGAAAATCGACAGGATATCTTGCCATTCCTGGCAGCATTATCACCACAGTTGGCTTGATACTGCTTTTTCAGAGTATAACCAACCGCTGGGAAACATGGTCATATGCCTGGGCACTGATTCCCTTCAGTGTTGGCGTTGGGATGTGGATCTTTGGCAGCTTCAGTGACCTGGATGAGTTGCGCAGGTCCGGACGGCATGTAGCCAATACCGGCCTGGTTCTATTCATTGTATTTGGTGTGTTCTTTGAGCTGTTGATCGGTATTTCAGGGACAAGCCGCACAGACAACCTGCTCTGGCCGATGGCGCTGGTGGTTTTGGGGATTTACCTGTTATTCTCTCGCCTGATCTGGAAGGATGGCACTGCCGGCACGATGGGTGCCACCGGAAAGACAACCAGGGACCATCAGGTGGTTGAGCCATCAGACTCTGTTCCCAGCGAAGCACGGACATTCTCCGGGCTGACAGGTGTACACCTTAAAGGTGTCGGCACCATGCTCATCACCCAGGCTGACAAGGATGAATTGCGCATCGAAGCGGACCCCGAAATCCGTTCAAAGATTGTCACAGAGGTTAAAGAGGGTGTTCTGGTTATCCGGCATGATCATGATTTTGTGGATTGGCTGAGGATGTGGACGAAAACGAGCGATCCTCTGCGCTTTTTCCTGACCATTAAGAATATCCATTCCATCAAGTTGTCTGGCGCGGGCACCATTAAAGCGACAACGATAAAGAGTGAGTCATTACTCCTGATCAACAGCGGGGCCGGGAGTCAGGTGATTGATAACCTGGAAGCCACCAGTTTTACGGTTGAATTAAGTGGGGCTGGCAGCATGGATGTCGCAGGCAAGATTGGCGAACAAATCATCAAACTTTCGGGAGCTGGGAGTTATAATGCCAGCCGGCTGGAAAGTCAGAAGGCCAAGGTCATACTGTCTGGTGTGGGCAACGCTAAAGTGTGGGTCCGGGAAAATTTGGATGCCAATCTTAGTGGTATTGGTTCCGTGGAGTATTATGGCGAACCACAAGTGAGCAGGAAGGTTACAGGCCTGGGCAGTTTGAAATCACTGGGCAGCAAATAACCCGCTGAAATGCATATTTTCACAGGGCGCCTGTTTGAAGATCAGGCGCCCTGTTCTTTTATAATTGATCGTATGAAAACTGGTCAGCAAAGTTTATCCATATCCGCGGCATTACTACAAGCAACCGCTGCGTTCAAAAAGCAGAGTGAGTCTGCACGATTGGATGCTGGCGTTCTCCTTGCGCATCTTCTTAACAAACCCCGCAGCTGGCTGACAACTCATATGGAAGAATTACTCACTGAGGATGAATGCACGCGCCTTGATCAGGCGTTAAAGCAGGTTGGCGAAGGACTTCCTTTACCTTATATCCTGGGTCATTGGGAATTCCATGGGCTTGAATTTGCGGTTGATCGTCATGTTCTGATACCTCGTCCTGAAACGGAGTTACTGGTTGATACAGCCTTGCAGTGGCTGTGTAGTCATCCAGAACAACGCCGGCTGGCTGACATCGGCACAGGTTCAGGCTGCATAGCCATAAGCTTGGCTGTGGAAGTGCTGGATTTACAGGTTGAGGCAATAGAGCTTTCTGAGTCTGCATTAATGATTGCACAACTCAATGTCAAGCGTCATCGTGTAAGTGAACGTGTAAGATTGTATTGTGGAGATTTAACCCGCCCATTGACAGGAGCTGTGGATATAGTATGTGCCAATTTGCCTTATATTCCAACCAACATGTTGAAGACACTGCCTGTCAGTAATCATGAACCTTCCCTGGCATTGAATGGTGGGGTTGATGGTCTGAAAGTGATTCGTCGTTTGCTTGAGCTTTCACCTGCTTGTGTTAATCCAGGTGGATTGATTCTGCTGGAAATCGAAGCCAGTCTTGGGATGCAAGTGATCGACCTTGCCCGTTTGGTTTATCCATCTGCCGTGATTGATTGCCGGCAGGATTTTGCCGGTCTTGACAGATTGGTATCAATCGTGATTCCTGAAGCTTGAAGATCGATTACAAACACAATCAGCTGTTCTGATACAATTTCCTCCGGAAACCCATGAAAACCTTTGTCCTTCTGCAAAGCGACCCACTTGCACTTCAAAAGGCATCAGAAATCATTATCGCCAGCGGATTGGTGGCATTTCCGACCGACACGGTTTATGGTGTCGGAGTCCGGGCGGATAAAGAAGAGGCCATTGAACAACTGTATATGATTAAAGCACGTTCTGCCGAAAAACCCATTCCAGTCATGCTTGGAAATATGAAGCAACTAAAAAAGGTGGTGCGTTTTATCTCACCAGCAGCCAGACGATTGGCGGAGCGATTCTGGCCGGGTCCGTTGACACTTATATTGCCGAAAAGACCTAACCTGCCGGTAAATCTCACCAACCTGCCGGGAATTGGGGTCCGTATACCGGATCACCCATTTGCCCGGGCATTGTGTCTAAAATGTGGTCCACTGGCGGTCACGTCAGCCAACCTGTCAGGCAACCCGGAAGCACTTAATGTTCAAGGGGTATTGCAACAACTGAACGGGAAGTTGGATTTGGTTGTGGATGGTGGAGATTCACCTGGTGGAGTGGCATCAACGGTTGTGGATATTACCGGTGAAAAGCCATGTATTATCAGATCGGGATTGGTGACCGGTGAGATGATCACCCAGGCTTTGTGGGTAGGCACAATAAAAAACCACAAGAGTTGATCAGTTCGTCAATATTCTCAGGGCGACCAGCCAAGCCAGGTCGCTTGGTTTGTTCTTTTCTCCAGCAGTAACTGCAACCTGTCATTTTGGGTGAGTTCTTTGATATATATTCGTGCATGGGGGAAAGGCAACTCTGCCATTGATATCCACTTGCCATCCGGTGACCATTCCAATGGACGCAGGTAGTGATTCGGCTCCACGATTCCCAGGTCGATTGGAATACCAGCCAAGCCTTTTAACTCATATGTTTTCCATGTGGTGCCAGATTGACTTGTGGAAGGCTGATTGATTAAAATACGCTGTCCATCTGGTGACCATATGGCGGTGAAGGCAGGCGGGGTTGTGAATAATCCGAGACCTACCGAGGCAATCTCGACATGTCGAGTGCCATCCAGACTCGAAAGTACCAGGAGTGCATTATCATTCCGAAAAACATCCATTAGAAGATATCCCCCACTGGGGCTTAACCAGGCATTACGCAGCAGGTCGGTTTCAGGCAGGCTGAATCGTTCAATCCTTGATCCGCTTTCCTCTTTTAATGAGAAAACCGACCATCTCCCACTGGCTGAAAATGACAGGTAGACAAACTCCTTACCCCCGGATGCCCAACCCAGAGGTTTGATTTCTACCTCAGCACTTTCTTCTATGATCAGCGAAGTCTCCCGGGTAATCAGGTTTAACTTGATAATACGATTCTTTGCAGTGATCCCTTGGCTGGGTTCGATCATGTCGAATAATGCAAGAGCCTGGCTATCCTGACGCCATGTAAACCATGAACAGGGGTCATGACTGGCAGGTTGAAAGTAGCTGCCGTCTGTTCGCAGAAGCCACAGTTTTCCAACAAGATTGGAGTTATCGTCACTATCCGAGATTAAAAGGGCGATCAAATTCCCATCCGGTGACAGGCTGCCGGTGGGAAGAGTTCCAGTCCCGTGGTTAAACACAGCAATTATTTCATGTGAACCCACATCAGCGGTGTTGGATTTAACGATCCAGGAAGTGGCGATTGATGGGTCTGTTTCGATGTAGAAGAACGAGATCGTTGTTGGGAGCGGGGTTGACGTGACAATTTCTTGATCTGTTGATATGGTGGGTTTTACCAGGGCAACCGTTATTATAAAAGCCATGAATAACAATAAGGTGGATGCCTCGATCCAGAAAGACCGCGATTTCAACCAGGAAGGATCCCACATGGTTATTACTTGACCGTAGTGTACTATAATAATATCGAATCGGGAAATCAAATTCATCAGGAACTGGAAAAATCGATTTTCCTAAATGAACAGACAGGGATTGATATGGGTTTTATTCGTGAAGCTTTTGTATTGATCAAAAACAACCGCAAAGTATTCAACCTGATTAATATCGCTTACTTTAGTATCGTGATCGTTGGCATGTTGATCATCCGCACCAACATGGATTTGCGCATGCAGTTATTGGATCAGGTTGGCGACGCTTTTACCAGTGGCCCCATGCAAAATGTTACCGGTGCATATACGGATGGGCAAATCATCCTTGCCATTGGTCTCACATTTATTGTTAACCTGGTTCTTGGTTGCTTCATCACGATTACCTTGCCATCATTGATCATCCCATTTAGCGGATTTATTATGGGGGTATATCGACCCTTGTTGTGGGGTTTCTTATTTTCTCCGGACATGGGTGTTCTGGATCTGACCAGAGTCTTACTGGGCATTGGAATTGGACTTCTGTTGGTATTAGAGGGTGAGGCGTATGTGCTGGCACTCTTTACGGCATTTCTTCATGGTCGGGCGTGGGTGAAACCAGCTTCAGTCGGGGGGGGAAATCACCGGCAGGGATATTTGACTGGCATTCGCTTGACACTGCACATGTATCTGCTAATCATATGCATGCTCCTGATTGCTGCCATCTATGAGGTCATCCTGGTTATCCTCGTTATGCCAGTCTTGAGTTAGGTTCCCTGTATATAAAACTATTGATTTTGATTGAGAGTATGTACATTTAAACATATAGATTATTTACTCTTTTGACTTTTAGTATCAATTATGCTATGCTTGACGGGAAAAATTCCCCAATAGAGTGGATTATGCTAAGAGAAAGAGTATCTGATAATGTTTATTGGTTCCAGAGTGAAATCTATGCTCAAGTGACAGCTGGTGTGATCGCCGGCCCGCAGTGGGTGGTGGTGATCGATACACTGGCCTTGCCCGAGGAGACACTGGTCATCCGTGAGTTCATCGAAACTGAACTGCGAATGCCTGTTCGATATGTGATCAACACACATTATCATGCAGATCATTGCTGGGGGAACTATCTTTTCCCAGATGCAATGGTTGTTGGTCATAGTTTGAGCCGCAAAGAGATGCTCACGAGTGGCTGCAAAGCACTGGAGGCTGCTCGTCTGAATAAGCAGAACAATGTATACCGAAATGTACACATCATCCCTCCCCAGTTGACTTTTGATCAGGGAACGTTAACACTTAAAGTTGGAAAGAAGAACCTGATTCTCATGCCGATGGGTGGCCACAGTCACGATGGTATCGCGATTCTGGTCGAGGAGGACCGGGTATTATTTGCCGGGGATTCTTTTATGCCGATGCCATATATCGTTGATGGTGATTTGGATGATACGGTTGTTTCCATCAAACGAATCGGGAAAATGGGACTTGAGAACATCATCCAGGGACATGGTGATATCATTTTACGTGGAGAGATAGAATCGGCGGTAAAAGAAAATTTGGCTTATCTTGCGAACATTAAGAAGGCGGCCAGGAAAGCTGCACGGCGCAGGAATCCATTTGAGCGCCTGGATGAGGTCAGTGTGGAATCTTGTGGTAAAAGTCGGGTTCTCCTGGGCGGGTTGGCTGAGGACCTTCATCGAGGTAACATGAAAGCACTAATACGGCAGATGACAGCTGACCACACCCGTACGAGCAAAGTAATTCCAAATGATGTTCGGATACTATAAAGCAAAATGATGGGATCAGGTAATCAATAAAGCGATCACCCAGGTTGCTCCCAAAACGGATAATGGTTCAATGAGCGCCTGACGTAATGGCAACCGATCTTCTATAGCAGCTGCCAGACCGGTCAGCGCGTAACCCAATCCCAAAAGAACCAATCCAAAGCGGGTGGCTGTCAAAGGCCAGTAGTAAAGGCCGATAGCAATCTGGCCAACCATCAGGGCGATACCTATTGCCCACCAGGTCATCCAACGGCCTTCCAGGCGCAGGTATAGTGCATGCAGGCTGACCAACCCGGAAGTGAAAACGACTGCTGGAACCATGAGATATAAGCGCAAGCTGGCCGCCCGGATAGCGATTGCCATTATCAGGAACAAGGCAAAAGAAAGTGCAATTAATAATCCAGTGGATGCCGGGTGGCGCACATCTGAAACATCCACAACAGCATATTCAGCAATGAAGACCAGGACCAATAAACAGGCTCCCACTAAAAACACGGCCCACCAGGCTGGTGATGATGCCACGAAATTTAAAGGGACACTCAATAGGAAAGCAGTTAATGCGGGTAGCAGCCAGATTTGCAGTGTGTTGCGCCAACCGATTGTGATGCCCTTGAAAACCGGATGGTCCGATATCAACCAGATACTGCCACTGGCAGCCATGATGGCGACCACCAGCGCCACAAGGGTTTGAAAGTTGACTTTCAAAGGCAGTTCAATTCCAAACAGTGAGAGATCCAATACCAACGGTGGCAGGTTGATGAAACGCGCCAGTGTGTATGCCAGCAGAATGGCTGCCATCAGGATGCTCAAACGGTCCGGCTCGGGATAAGAACGAGGTCTCATTTCAAGTGTATTGTATCAAAATAGATGGTCCTTAACATTGATTGACACATCCGAAAGTCACAGCCAAATCCATATCCAATGCATGGAAATGGAATGCTGTATCCCCTGTATGGTAAAATCATCTGTCGTATGAACAGCCCTATAGAAACCGGTGCCATCACACCGCCGCGGCTTTTTCCCTCTCTCAAAGCCGGCTTTGATGCGGTCGCTTCCCATATCAGCTTGATCCTCTTCCCGATCGCGCTGGATGGGTTATTGTGGTTCGGGTATCACCTGCGCATAAAAACCTGGCTGATTCCCATTATGGAATCTTATTTGGAATTATCCTCGAGTGCCGCTTCGACTGAATTGAAGGAATTGTTGAATGCCTCCCGGGCAACTTGGACAGCCATTGCTGAAAACTATAATCTGGTAATTTTTCTGCGTAGTTACCCGCTTGGTATCCCCAGCCTGATCTCTGGATTACAACCAGCTGAGACTCCGCTGGGCCCAGCCCCCATTATCGATTTTACTTCTTCTCTGACTTCCATTGGGCTAATGCTGGTCTTCACGCTTGTTGGCATTCTGCTGGGGGCGCAATATTTTTTTCGGGTAGCCCGGGTAACCAATCGTGAGACAGAACCTGTCAGCGGAAGGACGATGCTATCCATATTATGGCAGGTGCTGCTTTTCAACCTGACCTTCTATGCTGTGATGTGCCTGGTCTGCCTTCCAGTTCTGATGATTACCACCATTATTGCCCTGATCAGTCCATCACTTGGGCAGATCGTCCTCATGTTTTTGGTATTCATCCTGGCTTGGCTGTCGCTGCCGTTGATTTTTTCCATGCATGGTATCTTTACATACCGGCAGCCTTTCCGGGTGTCATTGGCCAATAGCATTCGGTTGGGCCGCTATGCGGGACCACAGATTGCCACTTTTACGATTGTGGTTCTGATATTGGCTACCGGCTTGAATATTTTATGGTCCATTCCCGCTGCGGATGATTGGTTACTCGTCATCGGTATTGCCGGCCATGCGTATGTTTCTACAGCATTGCTTGCTGGAAGTTTTATATATTATCGATCAGCAATGCGTTGGGTGCAGGAAATCATTCAGCACCGACTGAATGCACAGAAACCACCGGCCTAGTTGATTGAACTCCTGCCATTACTGAAAACAGAGGCGGGTGGAAAATGTCTTTGGAGGTTTTTGGTGTCAGATAATTCCTCATATGGTGCAAAAGATATCCAGGTCCTGGAAGGTCTTGAAGCCGTCCGTCGCCGACCGGGTATGTATGTCGGCGGTACAGATCAAAAAGCGCTTCACCACCTGATCTATGAGGTGGTCGATAACTCGATTGATGAAGCACTCAATGGGACCTGTGACAGAATTTCGATTTCCATCCACCAGGATAGCTCTGTGACTGTCATCGACAACGGGCGTGGAATTCCAGTGGATATTCACCCACAGAAAGGCATCCCGGCACTCGAGGTTGTGATGACCACCCTGCATGCAGGCGGTAAATTCGGGGGTGGCAGCTACAAGGTGTCGGGTGGGCTGCATGGTGTGGGCGTTTCAGCGGTGAATGCGCTTTCTGAGTGGTGTGAAGTGGAAGTTCGGCGCGATGCCCAGATTCACTTCCAGCGTTATGAATGCGGCATACCCAAAACCCCGGTTAAGGTGATTGGCAAGTGCAAACCCGATGATACCGGTACCCGCACAACTTTCATGTTTGACCGCAGCATATTCAAAGGCGATTTGGATTATAAATTTGATACGCTTATTCAACGCCTGAGAGAGATGGCTTTTGTTACCCGTGGTGTGACAATACATGCTTCGGATGAGCGCACTGGAACCGAGATGACATTTTATTTTGAGGGTGGTATCACGTCTTTTGTCCGGTATCTGAACCGCAATCGTGAGAAACTGCACCCGGTGGTTTATACGCAACGGGATATAGAGGGCATGGGTTTTGAAGCTGCCATCCAATTCACCGATGCCTATTCCGAATCAGTATATGCTTTTGCCAACACCATTAATACAATTGACGGCGGGACCCATCTTACCGGCCTGAGGGCAGCCATCACGCGTGTGATCAATGATTATGCCCGTCGCGCTGGTATGCTCAAAGATGCCGACCCGAACTTTTCGGGAGATGACACACGTGAAGGGCTGACCGCCATCATCAGTATCAAACACCCTGACCCTCAGTTCGAGAGTCAAACCAAGGTGAAGCTGATGAACCCTGAAGTCCAGACCTATACCCAGCAAGTCGTGGGTGAGGCTTTTGGTAGTTTCCTGGAGGAAAACCCCTCGGCTGCCAAATCAATTGTATCGAAATGCCTTACCTCTGCCCGGGCACGCGACGCAGCGCGCAAAGCACGTGACCTGGTCATCCGAAAATCAGCACTTGAGAGCCTGACATTACCCGGTAAGCTGGCAGACTGTTCAGAGCGCGACTCGAATAAAACCGAGTTATATATCGTAGAAGGTGACAGCGCCGGCGGTTCCGCCAAGCAAGGTCGTGATCGGCACTTTCAAGCCATCTTGCCTTTACGCGGTAAGATACTAAACACTGAACGCGCGCGATTGGACAAGATACTTGGTAATAATGAGGTCAGGGCGTTGATCTCAGCACTTGGCACAGGTATCGGTGACAATTTCGATGTTGAAGGACTGCGCTATGGGCGTATCATCATCATGACGGATGCTGATGTGGATGGCAGTCATATTCGAACACTGCTCCTGACATTTTTCTTTCGCTATATGCAACCACTGATCGATGAAGGTCACCTGTATATTGCCCAACCACCACTATATCGAATTGCGTATAAGGACAAGATCCAATACGCATACAATGACGACGACAAGGACCACATCATTAAGGATTTTGGGGCAAGCGCTGAAAAAGTCAATTTAAGCCGTTACAAAGGCCTGGGTGAAATGAACCCGGAACAGCTTTGGGAAACCACACTGAACCCGGAAAATCGAACCCTTCTTGCGGTATCCATAGAGGATGCCGCCGAGGCTGACTTGACATTTGATATGCTTATGGGTGAAGCAGTGCCGCCACGCACGCGTTTCATCCAGACGCATGCCCGCGATGTGCGCAATCTGGATGTTTAATTATTCTTCGAATCAGCGAATATTACATAGTCCCAAAATACCAAGGAGGCTGAATGAGCCACCATTTTATCCTGGATAAAGAAACCGCGATTCCAGAACTTGGATCGGTAGCGCGTCTATATCACCATAAGATCACCGGTGCACGCTTGCTTTCTATAATTAATGATGATGAAAACAAATGTTTCTCAATTAATTTCCGTACTCCCCCTGTGGACTCGACCGGTGTGGCGCATATCCTCGAACATTCTGTTCTAAACGGATCAGAGAAGTATCCTGTCAAAGAGCCCTTTGTCGAATTATTAAAAGGCTCACTGGCCACCTTTATTAACGCCATTACTTATCCAGATAAAACATGTTACCCGGTTGCCAGCCAGAACACACGTGACTTTTACAACCTGATTGATGTATATATGGATGCTGTGTTGCATCCACTGATCAGCCCGTTAACCTTTCAGCAAGAAGGCTGGCATTACGAGATCGATAAACCAGATGTTCCCCTTACCTACAAAGGTGTAGTATTTAATGAGATGAAGGGGGCATATTCCTCACCCGAGCGGGTCCAGGAGCAGGAAATATTAACGTCTCTATTCCAGGAGCATACTTATGGCTTGTCATCTGGTGGAGCTCCGGAACACATTCCTGACCTGACTTATGACCAGTTTAAACATTTCCACGAGACATGGTATCACCCCAGTAATGCTTACATCTACTTTTATGGGGATGACGATCCGGAGGAGCGGCTGGAGTTGATGGAGGGATACCTGAAATCTTATCAAGCGCTTGATATAGATTCCAAAATCAAGCCAGTTCAACCTTTGGAACATCCATCCAGGGTGGAAGTCGCCTATGATGCCGGTCAGGATGCAGACGCAGGTAAGAAGGCTTTTTACACGATGAACTGGGTCCTGCCAGATCATTCAGATCCGATAATCCTGTTCAGCCTGGAAGTGCTGGCGCACATCCTGATCGGGACGCCAGCTTCCCCGCTGCGTAAAGCCTTGATTGACTCAGGTTTGGGGGAAGATCTGACCGGTCTTGGCTTGGAGGAGGTAGAACACCGCGAATTGTTATTCTCCACTGGTTTGAAGGGAATAAACAAGGTGGATGCCCCCCAGGTGGAAAAGCTGGTGAGGGACACCCTGGAAACACTCGTAAAAGATGGCATCGACCCAAAAATGATCGAGGCGGCTCTTAATACGCTGGAATTCCATTTACGTGAAAATAACACCGGCGACTTTCCACGCGGACTCGCGATGATGGTACGTGTGATGACCACCTGGCTTTACGGGCAGGATCCCTTGACGCCGATCGCATTCGAGCAGCCATTCAAGGCGATCAGGGAAAAGCTAGCTCATGAAAAACGTTATTTTGAAGCATTGATCCAGGAGCACTTGCTGGATAATCATTTCAGATCAGAAGTAGTATTGTTCCCGGATGGTAACCTGGCCAAAGCACGGGAGGAGGATGAAAAAGCCCAACTGTCCAGGATTCGCTTGGGTCTGTCTGATACAGAGATCCAGCAGCTCATCGAGAGCAGTCAGGTATTAAAGAAACGCCAGGAAACACCAGATACGCAGGAGGCGCTGGCAAGCTTGCCCGTACTAAAACTGGAGGATCTCGATAAGCAAATTAAAAGAATCCCTCTAATCGTGGAAACAGGCAAAGGTGTCAAAATATTACGACACGAGCTGTTTACAAATGGTATTGTCTATTTTGACCTTGGATTTGATTTATCTGTGCTGCCCTCGGACCTGTTACCAATGGTCAGTGTATTTGGTCGTGCGTTATTGGAGATGGGTACGGAAAAGGAAGATTACGTCAGTTTGTTGCAACGCATTGGACGGAACACCGGGGGCATAAGCAGCCAACCGCTCTGCATGAGTGGTTATCAGAATGGCAGCAGTATTACCAGGCTCTTCCTGCGTTCAAAAGCCACCCTGATCCAATCCGGCGAGATGCTTGCCATCCTGTCAGATCTTTTACTGACAACCCGGCTGGATGATCCGGAGCGGTTCAAACAGATCGTGCTCGAGCAAAAAGCCGGCATTGAGACCCAGTTGGCCATGCGAGGAGATGTTTATGCATACAAACGCATGAGTGCACAGTTCAGCCATGCGGGTTGGGTATCCGAACAGATCGGTGGTGTCAGCAATCTCATTTTCCTTCGAAAGCTGGTGGAGGACATTGATCGGGATTGGCAAACAGTGCTTTCAGCCCTTGAACACATGCGTAAACTTCTGGTCACACGGCAAGGGCTGATCTGCAATGTGACGATTCCATCCGAAGAGTGGCCTCTATTTTCTAACAGTCTCCTTCAATTCCTGGACGGGCTTCCAGACCCGCTATCTCCGGTTGAGAAATGGGATCATTCCCATTTACAGTCACAAGAAGGTTTGGTTATTCCATCACAAGTGAATTATGTGGGCAAGGCTGTAAATCTGTCTGCAGTGGGTTACCATCTTGATGGGTCAGTGGAAGTAATCGCAAATTTCTTGCGCACGGGCTACCTGTGGGAGAAGATTCGAGTTCAGGGTGGGGCTTATGGCGCTTTTTGTGTGTTTGATAAGAATGCGGGTATCCTTTCGCTTTTATCTTTCCGGGATCCGAATATCGATGCCACATTGGAAAACTTCACCCGCGCAGGGGAGTTCCTGAGGGAGTTGGATACCGAGAGACTATCGGTTGAGGAATTATTAAAGGGCATTATTGGCGCGATTGGCCAGTTGGATGCCTATCTGTTGCCGGACGCCAAAGGTTTTACTTCCATGCAGCACTATTTGAGCGAAGAAACCGATGAGAAACGTCAGGAATATCGTGCCCAGGTTCTGTCAACCACCCTCACAGATTTCAATGACTTTGGTCAGATAGTGACAAAAGCTATGGAAACGGGTTTTGTGGCGGCTGTAGGTGCCCAGGCGGCTCTTGAAAAATCAAAAGTTGGCCTGGTGATCATAAAAGTATTATAACGATCACCAGAGGATTTACTTTAGACCCGCAAGCAATGAACTTGCGGATTTTGTACTTGTGGAAGTCTGTTCTCTGTAACTTAATCAGAAATGGATTTGAGGTAAAATATTCTCAGAAACCCCACTATATTCCGGAGGCATGTAATGACGAAATGGAAGATCCTTTTGACGGATGGTCTTGAGGAAAACGGTCAGGAACTGTTGAGAGCTGTGGCGGATGTGGACAGCAACCCCACCATCACGGCTGATGACCTGCTGAAAGTAGTCGGAGACTATGATGCGCTGATCGTGCGCGGGCGCACCAAGGTAACTCCGGCGGTTTTTGAAGCTGGAAATAAGCTCAGGGTTGTCGGTCGATCGGGGGTTGGCGTTGATAATATCGACCTGGCAGCGGCCAAAGCCAAAGGAGTGACGGTTGTCAATGCGCCCATTGCTACCACCTTGGCGGTGGCTGAGTTGACATTGGGTTTAATGCTCAGCCTGATGCGGGAGATTCCGCGTGGGGATGCCGGCATGAAATCGGCTAACTGGCTTAAAAAGGAATTGGTGGGTGGTGAGTTGTACCAGAAGACATTGGGTATCATCGGTTGCGGGCGCATAGGCTCGGCCGTTGGAGATCGTGCACGGGCATTTGGAATGCACGTGATTGGTTTCGACTCACTGTTATCTGAGATGAATATCCGTCAAAAAGGAATCGAGCCTGCCTCTCTGGAGAGCGTTTTTCAGCGTTCCGATATCATCACGATGCATGTTCCGCTCAACGATCAAACACGCAATATGGTAAATGGTGAAACTATAAAGAAAATGAAAAAAGGAGTTTACCTGGTATGCTCCGCACGTGGCAGTATCATTGACGAGGGCGCTCTGCTATCAGCGCTTGACTCGGGGCAAGTGGCTGGCGCCGGATTGGATGTATACAGCACCGAGCCGCCTGGTGATAGTGTACTGGCGGCACATTCCAAGGTGATTGCCACACCTCATATCGGTGCGCAAACCCGCGAAGCCCAGGAACGCTCAGCAGGAGATATCGCCAGTGAAGTGTTGGCCGCATTGAATAATGCCCCGTTGCGTTGGAGGGTCGCATAATATGTTAAAAGAACTTGACCTACTGAAAAGTCTGTTGGCAGAAGTGAGCGATCTGAATCGCACTTCTGCTGTACTAGGCTGGGACCAGCAAACCTACATGCCTCCAGGCGGTTCTGAAGATCGCGGGCATCAACTATCATTACTTGCCAAATTGGCTCATGAGAAGTTTGTTTCCAAAAAGATTGGGGATCTGCTGGATTCCTTACAGGAATATGGAAAACAGCTTGATCCAGATTCCAATGATGCCTGCCTGATCCGCCAAACCCGGCATGACTATCTGAAAGCCACCCGTGTACCCACTGAATGGGTGGCGGAGTTCAGCCAGTTGACATCCGTTGCACAGGATGTCTGGGTTAAGTCGCGCCCCAAATCCGATTTTAACGCTTTCAGGCCTCACTTGGAGAAAATCGTTGAAATGCGGCGTCAGTACTCCGATTTCTTTAAACCCTTCGACCATGTGTATGACCCACAATTGGATGATTTTGAGCCTGGATTGAAGACAGCAGATGTGCAGGCCATCTTTAATGAATTACGTCCCCAACAGGTGGATCTGCTGAAACAGATCAATGCCAAACCCCAGGTCGATGATTCATTCCTGAAAGTAAAATATGATGAACAAAAACAGTGGGATTTTGGGGTTGAGGTGATCACGGCCTTCGGATATGACTGGCAACGTGGACGTCAGGATCGATCTGCCCATCCCTTCACCACTTCCTTCGGCAGTGGTGACACGCGTATCACCACCCGCTTTGATCAACTGGGGATCGCATCTGCCCTTTTTGGAACCATGCATGAGTGTGGACACGCATTATATGATCAGGGTATTTCCCATGAATTAAACCGAACTCCTTTACATGATGGGGCTTCAATGGCCGTGCATGAATCACAATCACGTATGTGGGAAAACCTCGTGGGACGGAGCCAGCCCTTCTGGGATCATTTCTATGGACGACTTCAAAAAGCTTTCCCCGCGGAACTTGGAAATGTGCCACTGGATAAATTCTATAAGGGCATAAACAAGGTTGAACCCTCTCTCATCCGCACTGAAGCAGATGAAGCCACTTACAACCTGCACATCATGCTGCGGTTGGAACTCGAGATAATGATGTTGGAAGGCAGTCTGGCAGTCAAGGACCTGCCGGAAGCTTGGAATAAGCGCATGGAGGAGTACATCGGCATTACCCCGCCAGGTGATAAGGACGGATGCATGCAGGATATCCATTGGTCATTTGGCGGCTTCGGTTATTTCCCAACTTATGCGCTGGGCAACCTGGTTTCATTGCAATTATGGGAATGTATACAACGAGACATCCCGGAATTGGATAAGCAAATCGCCGGTGGCAGGTTCTCTGAACTACTTGCTTGGTTACGTGAGAATGTTCATCAACATGGCCATAAATTCGAGCCACAGGCGTTGATCCAGAAAATCACCGGTTCCAAGATCGATCCGAACCCGTACATTCGCTACCTGAAACGAAAATTCGGAGAGATTTACGGACTGTAATCGAACCTATAATTAATGGGGCTGCCCGCAGTTTGGTGCGAGGGCAGCCCTAATTTTCTATCAATGCAAAAAATATGACTCGTGTACTGAGAGGTTTGACAGCAGGTATTCTATTGATGATCTTTTTTGGCGTAACGGCATGCGGGCAACAGCAACCATTCAGTCATGCCACGCAGACACCAACCAGTTTTCCAACTGTGCTTGCCACTCTTACAACTCACCCCATCACTCATCCAACGATGCAGCCTACACCCAGCCCCAGCAGAACACCGGAATACACATATGCCCCGGATGAGGGTGAACCGGTTTATCCGCTGGCAAAACTGCGCATCCTATCACCAGGTGAGGGATCCCGTTTAACATCGCCCATACAAACCGATCTTTCGATCCTGTTGGGAGTTGATAACTCAATTGAGATAGAATTACTCAATATGAGGGGTGTCTTGTTGGTGAAAAAATTACTGCGGTTTGATACTGTTGATCCCACAAAACGTATCCTGATCCACCCATTGTTGGATTTCGAGATCGCTGGCGATGAGGAACCCGGCCGCCTGGTGGTAAAGACCTATGACAAGTATAACCGCCTGGTAGCATTGGCATCCTGCGACCTTGTGTTGCTTTCAAGCGGGGAAAATGCTCCAAAAGCCGGGCGTGTACCATATGAATCTTTTTTACTCACCCAGCCCGCGGCTGGTGCATATATCCAGGGCGGTGTTGTTTATATATCTGGATATGCCAGGCCTGTCAGCCAGTCTGCCATTGTTTTAGAGTTGATAGATGAAAACGGTGTGGAAGTTGCCAATCGGGTGTTGTTCTTAAAGGCAGATAACAGCGACATACCCACTGTCTTTTCCACAACGATTCCTTATCAGGTGGGTCAGGAGACGCCGGTGAGGTTGATCATCCGACAGACAAAGGGTGGCATCCCCGTTCCAGCCATTGTATTTAGTATGTTATTAAGTATCCGATAATGAATAGGCGCTATCAAGCGCCTCCGGGACCGTAGTACGATGGATCAGTGGGTGTCCTGCCGGAGGGATCCCATACATATACCCAATCACCCACGCTTGCCCAATCATATAACCAGTGAGCATCACCTGGTGAAAGATTGATACAGCCATGTGATTGTGGATACCCGAATATGGTGCGCCAATACGCACCATGCAGGGCCCGGTTCTGATCATAATACATCGTCCATGGAACATCCTCCAGATAATAGTAATCAGAGCGGTCGGCCTCAAAGGCACCGCTCATGGTTTCCAGTTCTTTCTTTTGTTGGATTTGGAAAAGCCCTGGACGGGTGAAAAACGGATCTAGTCCGGTGGCAATCAAAGTGGCGAATACCAATTCGCGGCGGTCATAAACTGCAAGGGTTTGCTCATCAAGGTTTACTTCAATCCAACGATCACCAAAGACACCATCGGGTGGGGTGGTATTGACCAGCACTCTTTTTAGTGTTCGCCTTTCAACCCATTCCTCGGGTCCAATCATCAACCATTCTGTATCGCCGACTTTGCGTATATCGAATACGGCGACCAAATTCTCGCGATAATAATGCTGACCTGTTATCGCTGCTGTGTAAGAAGGTGCCACACGGCTCCGTGTTTCTTCCACGAACCAACCCAGATTACTGGTTGGTGTTTTTTGGAATAATTGTCCCTGGAATCGACCTGCATAGATACAACACCCGGTTCCAGCTGACCCGCCTTCCACCCAACCACCAGCGCGCAGATGATAATAGATCGCATTATTATGTTCCAGGCGCTGGTCGATGGAAAGGTATTTCATGCCTGGGCTGAGGGTCTGGGATGTGCTCATCGCTTCAGCTGCAGCAAGTGAATCAAATAAAGGGATTGATTCTTTTCTGGCCGTGACATAAGTGGCTGGCATCAAGGAAAGTTCAGTGTCTGGGCTTTGAGTGGGCAGGGGACGTTCTGGAAGATACAAACCAAGACGTGCCAAGGATGTCAGGACCAGTGAAGGTCCTGCTGGTATGCAATCTGCTGGTTGTATCAGGTACACCCCGGGCAGACATAGGACATTTATGTCAGCGGCCGGGGTAATTTCATCATCAGGCAGGATGGTCTTTGTTGACACACCGGCTTGTGACAGGACCATGGATAATACAATCAGAAGGGCAGATAATTGTTGCATTACTTCTGGCATCGAATAAGATATAATACTGATAAATTATATCTTATGTATCCAGGCATCAGTGGGGTAGTAGAAGTGTCACGTTGACTCATCAAACCGACCCATATAAACGAGTGATCAAGTTTTCTTGACACAGTCACCCGCCTGGGCTATAAATAGAGAAATTTAAATCTCAGTTTATGAGGAGACAGCCGTGAATGCTCCACGCTCACAATTGATTGTTGACCGACTTCACCAACTTCAAGCTTCTGTACCGGATATCGAGGCTACGGCTGTTGTCAGTGCAGATGGTTTGACAATTGCTTCGGCTTTACCGAAGCAATTTGAAGAGGATCGTGTGGCAGCCATGTCAGCCGCGATGCTTTCATTGGGTGAGCGTATCGCCAATGAATTACAACGAGGCACGCTGGCTCAAGTTTATGTAAAGGGTGAGGAAGGATATGTCATCCTGATAGCCATTGGAGATGCAGCTGTTCTGACAGCTTTAACACAAGAAAGTGCGAAATTGGGGCTTGTATTGCTTGAAATGCGCAGGACTGCTGATGAAATAATGAAACTTCTCTAAAAAACCGCAAAATGCAACGCATCGAAAAATCTGGATTTCAATACCCCAATCTGATCGTTAATTCCATATTATTTACTTTTGAGGATGTTCTTGGATTGAATGGACTCAATACAGCATTGAAATTTGCCGGCTTATCTGAGTTGGTTAATAATTACCCGGATTCCAATCTGGAATTCGGAGCTGATTTTGCAGATATTTCCTCCTTATTTCAATCCATCGAGGAAATCTATGGTATCCGGGGAAGCCATGCGTTATTGACAAGGGCAGGGAGAAGAATATTGGTTTCGTATCGTGATAAGTTCGCACCCTTGATGACTTTCTATAACCTCGAATTGAAGCCGCTCAGTCATGAAGAACGAATCAAACATGGACTCGACTACATCATCAAAATGCTCACACAAACCGGCAATCAGGAGGTCTCCTCTTTCGATACAAAGGATGCAATCATCTATCAGATCACGAATTGTTCCATCTGCTTTGGCCGGCCGAAAGTCGATCATGCCGTATGCCATATGACAGCAGGAATAATTCAGGAGGCACTTAACTGGGTCTCCGAAGGCAAGGAATACCAAGTGCTTGAAACTGCGTGCATGGCAAAAGGCGATCCTTATTGTGAGTTCCGCATCTCCAAAGAATCGGTCATTTCATCCAAGGCATAATGCTATTGAACATTACTATTGTGATACCTACATATAATGAAGCAGAGAACCTGCCGATACTGGTGCAGGCTTTTTTTTCACTGCCAATTAAGAAGCTAAAACTGTTAATCGTGGATGACAACAGTCCAGATGGTACCGGGGCAATCGCTGATCAACTTCAAAAAAAACATACCGGTCTTATGCAGGTGTTGCATCGACCTGGGAAAATGGGTTTGGGTACGGCTTATGTGACCGGATTCCAGATGGCGATCAAGGATGGCGCTGATGTTGTCGGTCAAATGGATGCGGATTTTTCACACCCTCCCGAAAAACTGGTCGAGCTGGCAGCGGCGTTGAATGAATGCGATGTGGCTGTCGGTTCGCGCTATATCGCCGGCGGTAGTGTTGATAAAAACTGGCCAATATGGCGGAAGATGCTGTCCGCATTTGCCAATTGGTATGCGCGTTCCATACTTGGCATGAGGTTGAATGATGTCACGGGCGGGTTTCGTCTTTATCACAAGCGTGTCATTCAGACACTACCATTTCCGCGTATCCGCTCCAGTGGTTATGTGTTCCAGGTGGAAACAGCTTACTTGATAACCCTGCTGGGGTTTAAGTTCAAGGAGGTTCCCATTTATTTCACCGAACGTCGGTTGGGAAAATCCAAGATGTCCTTCCGAATCCAGGTTGAAGCTGCCTTGCGGGTATGGCAATTGCTCTGGAATTATCGTGACCTTCGTTGAATGATAAAAGCTCTGGCACTCGCCAGGGCTTTTATCTAATCCACTTCTTTTATTGAGATTTTGTGTTCGATTGGAAATGATTTTATCAGCATTTGTTGAGCACTGCAGTACTTTGTCTCAGACAATTCCACTGCCTGCTCGACCGAGGCTGGATCGATATTTCTACCCTGAATAATATATTCAATCGTTGCATGCGTGAACACCTTGGGATGCATATCACTTTGCTCTGCGTGAACGGTCACATCGAAGGATAGTATCTCAAGTCTCTTTTTCATCAAGATGGACATCACATCCATGGCAGTACAGCCAATCAGTCCGAGCAATATCAGTTCCATTGGTCTGAAACCATCATTATCGCCACCAAATTGAGGTTGGCTTCCGAGAGGTAGACTGAAGCCGCTGTTGGCAGTTCCGTCAAAGGATAGTCTTTGCTTCCAGGTCACTTTTGCATCCATTGTTATCTCCAATATACATCAAGATTATTCCATCCGAACCGGATGATGATTGATCATCAGGTAAACCCCCCACCTGATTGGATGAACCCACATTCCGGGCAGGTCAAATTCAGGCAGCCATCATATTCGAGATGGCCTCGCTGACAGTGTGGGCATATTTGTTCAGACTTAACCGGGTCGCTTGCGTCAGGCCGGGCGATCTGCTTTCCTGATTGTTCCTTTACGATTTCGTTATCCGTGTCAGATTTGGTTGTTTTATCGGTCATTGGCTTCCGGTTTATCGGGCTGAATCAAAAAACCCTCCAGATCCAGCCGTTTATAAAGGCGCTCCTTGACATCGGAGGGCGTTTTCTGTGAGTCACTACTGGATTGATACAATTCGATGGTTTTTCGGGTTGTATCCACCACTATCCTGCACTTTTCGCATTCTGCCATATGCCGTTCCAGCTCAGCACATAATTCAGGGCTTAGTTCACCATCCAGGTAATCGGATAGCTCGGGCAGGTAATGAGAGCATTCATGTTCGTGACTCATGATATATTCTCCTTGCCGGGTTCGCGGAAGTAACGATTCAGGTATTCTCTTAACTTTAATCGCGCCCGCAATAAACGGATTTTCACTGTTCCTTCGGTGATACCCAGTGCATCAGCGGTTTCTTTTACAGAAAGGTGCTCCGTGTCGCGTAACAAAAATACGCCACGCAAGGTTTCGGGCAATCGCAGGATTGCATCAGATAGATGATGATTCATTTCCATACTCATTAATGACTCTTCAGGCAATGGATCCCATGAGGCCACCTCACGTGGTGTGAGATCATCATCTTCATGATCATCATCCAATGAGTAGCCTTCCGGCTTGTGCTTTCTTAACAACATAAAGGCTTCATTCATGGCAATTCGGTAGATCCAGGTTGACAGACTGGAGTTACCCTTAAAACCTTCGATGTTTCTGAACACCTTGATGAAGGTTTCCTGTAAAACATCTTCTGCATCCTGTTCGTTTCCAGTCATCCTCAGGGCCATCCGGTACAATTTATCTGTGTAGGCTTCCACAAGTGCGGCATATTCCCTGCGGTCATGCTGGATCAGCCTGCCAACGTTTATTTCCGGTTGCATTAATACTTTCCTTATTAGATGTATAGAATTATCCCTGGTTACACCAGAGATCAAGCTTGATGGTGAGATGATTATAATCCAGGCTGTCAAATGCTTTGACGGCCACAGTGCCTGGCTATTCAGGTTTCAACAGGTGGCGCTCATCGAAATGGACTGTAATATATACTTGTATATGATAATAACTGACAGGCTGGATGCAAAACCTGCTATGAACTGTTACAATTATTGATAAACCTATTGAACCAGGTAAAGAAGATCATGACCATTCGCATTGTTGCCGACTCCACCTGTGATCTCCCCGAATTTCTGGCGCAAAAGTATGGAATTGCAGTTATTCCGACATGCATTAATATCGGTAATAAAACCTATCTTGATGGCATAGACATGACTCGTGAACAGTTTTATGAGGGATTACCCTCTTTTCCGTCCATCGCCAGAACATCAGCTCCGGGTCCTGATGCTTTTATCCGCACCTATGAGAGACTGGTTGGGGAAGGCGCCAGCCAGATCATTTCGATCCACCCGCCTGCCAATCTCAGTAATTTGTTTAATGTGGCGCAATTAGCCGCAGACGCCATTCGCAAAGTCAGAGTCGTCCCGCTTGATCTTGGGCAGGTGACACTTGGGTCGGGTCTGCTGGCGGTTATGGCCGCCAGGGCAGCTGAAGCCGGGGATACATTGGATGCCATTGTAAAAAGGCTTATTAGCCGGGCATCCAAGACATACACCTTCGCTGCGATGGAAACGCTTGACTACCTCAAACGCAGCGGCCGCATCCCGGGTCTGGTTGCCAATATTGGCAGTCTGTTGAATATCAAGCCGGTGGTCACACTCACCAATGGTGCCATCTCCATTACCAAGGTGCGCACCACTCGCTCAGCTACTGAACACCTGATCTGTATGATAAAAAATCTGGGTCCTCTTGAGGAACTCTCCATCGTTCACGCCCATGCACGGGCAAGAGCAGAGGGCTTGTTGAAATTATTGGAGGAGGCTTTACCAAGAGGGAAAGAGACCTTATTGGTTGAAGCCACACCTATTCTTGGAGTGCATGTTGGTTTGGGTGCAGTGGGTGTCGTAGCTGTGAAGAAATAGTGTACAGGGTTCATCAATTGAAACCTGTAATTAAAAAACGGATATTATTCGGTAACGATTGGTTTGCCTCTCGATTTTATCAACAAATACAGGAATAACATGGCAAGCCCAAGTGCGAATACAATACCTGATTGAATAAGCAGGGCATCCCTGAATGATGCAACGATCTCCATAAAGATAGAGCGGATTGTTTTCAATAATCCGGGAGCAAGCCCAACCGTGTCTATGGAATCAAGAAGCAGGCTGTTTAGAATTTGTGATGCTAAAAGTGCAGACAAGGCTGTCAGAGCCCCGGTCACAGTCAGTGGAATACCCCACCAAATGAATAACGATTTAAAATTGCGCACAACCAGCAGGCTGATGATCAAAAGAAAGACAAGGGGAATGCCCGGGCTGATCAAAGCTGCCAGGCGTAATATTCGTATGGTTTTTTGAGCGACCACCAGGCTATCACCCACATGACCTGATGGTGGTTTGATCAGCTCAGAAGTGTCATCCGGCAGATTATCTGCTGTGGCTTTTAGCATACCGCGAATGGCACTTTCACCAAATATCATCACAGACTCGTCAGGCCGGCAAAGCTGGATCCTGCTGAGGTTCGCATTTTCCAATGCTGATTTCGTGAGATTCAACAAGTCCCCGGTTGTGCAGGGCTCCAGTGAATTTAATAATGAGCGGAACGCCTGGTAACCATCTTCACCTCCCAGCCTGGATTTTAATTCCAGCAGTGAAATGTTCAACATTAATGGTTGCCCTGGATGATTCAGGAAGGTGAAGAATTGATCAATGACGGATTCCAGTTCGGTTTTTAGCCAGGTCTCATCGATCACATATGAAAAAACGGTGGACCATTCCGATGCATCCACATTGGCAAGATAGGCGGGCGTGGTTTTCTGTTGTTCTTCCGTGCAACTGGTTGGATTTTGCAGACATGTGTTGTGGCTGAGTTGAAATACCAGCTGTTCACCCAGCAAGTCAGTGAGGTGATCATATATGCCAGCGCGGTTAATGGATTGCTTGTAGATTTCTGAATCGAATGCTTGATTAAAAATGTTGTATACGACCAGGGCCGTCATTGCCGTGATTACGAAAAGTACTGTGAATAAAATTGCAAAAACCCTGGCAACCGGATTGGTTTTATGCTGCATATGGACTCCTGATACCGATTAGGATAACGGCCAATTGGGCATTGCATCGAAATCAATATTGTCATGGTGCCCCATCACGTGGCGGAAATATCCGGCAGCGGCAACCATTGAGGCATTATCCGTACATAAATTCACTTCCGGGATGTGAACAGTGTAGTGTTTTTGATTGATAAATGCCTGGCGTAACGCCTGATTGGCTGAGACACCTCCGGCCACGATGATTTCTTTTACATGGTATGTTTCAGCTGCTTGCATGCTTTTTTCAAAAAGGGTTTCCACCACCGCTGCCTGGAAGCTGGCCGCCATATCCGCCACGGGCAGTTCATGTCCTTCTTCCTGATATTTCCTGACCTCGCGTAACACAGCAGTTTTCAGACCACTGAAGGAAAAGTCCCATTTATTATCAGGACGGGCACGTGGGAAATTGAATCTCTGTGGGTCGCCATTTTTCGCGGCTTCCTGAATGGAAGGTCCACCCGGGTATGGCAAACCGAGCAATCGGGCTACTTTATCAAAAGCTTCCCCGGCCGCATCGTCAAGTGTCCCACCCAGCCTCTGGTAGTTGAGATGATCGCTCATCAGGATCAATTCGCTGTGACCCCCTGAAACCAGCAACGCCAGCAGGGGAAAACGCGGCTCGCGCGGCAGTTCCCCACCAGCCGGTACCAACCAGGCTGAATATATGTGCGACTCAAGGTGATTGATCCCGATGAGGGGTAACCCCGAGGCGAGTGCCATGCCTTTTGCCATATTAATACCGACCACCAGGGACCCAGCCAGACCAGGTCCGCGTGTCACAGCGATTGCATCCAGATTGACCGGTTTTAAGTTGGCTTTTTCCAGCGCTTCCTGCACAACTGCATAGATCGTTTTGATATGCTGGCGGGAAGCCACTTCAGGAAAAACACCCCCATAACGGGCGTGCAGGTCGATCTGGCTGGCTACCACGTTGGATATTAACAACCTGCCATTTTCCACCACTGCCGCAGCGGTTTCATCGCAGGATGTTTCTATTCCCAGGATGCGTGCATCTGGCAGGTTGTGTTTTACCATTACTTACCTTTGACCTTTAACACCAGGTCGAATGGGTAATCAGCCAGGCATTCGACCCTGCCGTCAGGGGTAATACTGTAGCTGTCTTCTATACGCACCCCCAAACCCTTGTCAGGATAGTAAAGACCAGGTTCGATAGTGAAAGTGGACCCTTTGACCAGTTTATCCTTTGACATGACACCCATGAAAGGTTTCTCATGGATGTTCAGCCCGATGCCGTGTCCCAGCGAATGGTTGTAGCCGATGACTGTATTGGGATCTGATTCGATGGTCGGGTGTCCCTGTGCAGCAAATAGTTCACATGCGCGATGCTGGTATCGGGATCCATACGAATTTACTTTCAACTCACTGACAACCGTGTCGTATACATGCTTCACATCTTGATACAGCCGTTGAGCTTCATCCGGTGCATAACCCAGACACCAGGTGCGGGTGAAATCATAGAAGTACCCACCAAGCTGCTCGCATGGGAAAATATCGAAAATGATGGTTTTACCCAGTGACAATTCATCGTTTGGCGTTCCGGCAGAGTGGGGAATACCGGCATCCCGCCCGATGGAAAATATGGTACCTTCGGGGTTTTCCACGCCAGCCTCAGCCAGCCATAGGTTGATCCTGCTCTTAACTTCACCTATGGTTAATGGGGCGCCATTCCGTTTTACCAGGCGTCCCTTCTTGGCCTTGTGGGAGGTCAGGAATTCAGCTGTGCGTCCTACCACACGGGTTGTGATTACACCCATTGCGCGGATGCGCGCCAATTCAGTACTATCCTTGGTCAGCATGGCAGTTGGCAGGAGGATCTGCTTGACATCCCCGATGAATTCAATGCCCGGCATTGTCTTGCGCATGCTTTTTATAAATTCATACGTTAAACCAGCATCGACTTTACCGTACAACATGATCCGGCCTTTTGTTAATCCGAGATCAGCGAACATCCTTTTATATTGGATCGTGCGTGCTTTTAGCTGGTCACCCTTGGTTTGTTTGAGTAACTCCATGAAATTGTACCGGTTGTATCCGATGGTTCTCAACCCGGTTGCAGCTGCCTCTTCCCGTTCCATGGGGGAATGAAACAACACCGGTTTTTTACCGGCTATCTTGATCAGATCTGCGGCAGATATATGATGGCCTCCGGTGAAATAATACATAAAGGGATTGTGATCAGCCGGGCCAATAACCAGTATGGCTGATAGATCGTTTTCACGCATCAGGCGATCGATGTCCTTTTTCATGACACACTCCGTTTAACTGTTGATACCGTTATTATGATACAGAAGTGGCAACCATGCAACACCCCGATGATTGATGGAAAAATTCGGGATCAGTCCAGTGTCTTTTGAAGGGCTGACAACAGGGCAGTATCCTGCGCTGGCAATACTGTTCGCGGGTCGAGCATCACTTGATCGTTTTCGATGCGGGCGATCACCGGTGGGTCCACCTGGCGCAGCTTAACCATGAAGTTGTGCGGATTGCGGACGTCCAGCGCCAGCAGGCTGGTGGGCAAGGTCTCTTCCGGCAGGCTGCCGCCACCCACGGTTGATAAACCCCCGATGATCGTCCCGAAGTCAAGGGTTGCTTGCCATGCAGATGTTCTCAATTTCAACGATGCTTCAGTTTCCGATATCATACGCCAGACCGGGATCTGATTCTCTGCATCGCCTTTAAGGTAGTGGATCAAGGTGGCAGATAAAGCGGCCAGGCAGAGTTTATCCACTCTCATCGCACGTGCCAGCGGATGCTTTTTTAGTTTGGCGACCAATTCGTTTTTACCCAGAATGATCCCCGCCTGGGGACCTCCCAGTAATTTGTCGCCCGAAAAACATACCAGGTCACACCCGGCTGCCAGCGATTCCTGAACAGTGGGTTCATGACCCAGTCCGAAATGGGCGGTATCCAGCAAGGCTCCGGATCCCTGGTCGTCGATCATTAACAAGTGATTGCGAGACGCCAGGTCTGCCAGATCCTTCAGGGCAGGCTCAGATGTGAACCCGATGATCTTGAAGTTGGAGTGATGAGCGTGCAACAGGGCGATTGGATCTCTCTCCAATGCGCTTTCGTAATCCGCCAGTGAAACCCGGTTGGTGGTACCGACCTCGATCAATCTCGCACCGGATTGAGCCATCACCTCGGGAATACGGAAACCTCCGCCGATCTCAACCAGCTGGGTGCGCGAGATGACCACCCCTTTACGCCGGGCGAAGGCGCTGAGTACCAGCAGCATCGCCGCAGCATTGTTGTTGACCACCAGCGCAGCTTCGGCACCGGTCAAGCGGCACAACAGGTTGGAAGCATGCACTGTACGCGACCCGCGACTGCCGTTTAACAGGTCGTATTCGAGTGTGTTGTATCCGCTGGCGGCAGCCAGCAGCGCCTGTTGTGCTGACTGACTGAGTGGGGCACGCCCCAGATTGGTATGCAGGATCACGCCGGTGGCATTGATGACCGGGCACAAGGTGGGTGCAAGCCAGGATTGCAGCCGGACGGATGCGATTTTCAACAGCCGTTGATCGTTTAATGGTTCTGAAGCCTCATCAGGGGTCTTCAAGTGCATGCGGATATCATCCAGCGTGTCCCTGATGGCCGCCAGGGTCAATTCGCGACCGTATTGCTTGATTAAATCAGTGGCTTGATCAGCCCGCAGCAGGGTATCCACCGATGGCAGATGACTGAAGTCGTTCATGATTCCTGTGGCGGCACCCATTTACTGCGCTCCCACATGCGCAGCAGTACCTCTACCAGGATCACCACGATTGCCAGAATGCCGGCCAGAAAACTGGTCAAGACCCGTCCAAGTTGCAGCCAGGCGATCAGGCTGACATACACACCTCCCCAGATTCCCTCACGCAGAATGACCGGCATGCTTACCGGTGGCTTGGACGGAAAGCGAATGTTGAGCAACAATGCGGCTGGCAGTGCCAGTCCGGTGGCTGCCAGTACGATGAAGAAATAAAATACCCAGCGTGGAAAAATGGTTGGCAGGCTGTACTGCATGAGGATGAATAATCCCAGGATGCCGGTTGCCAGCAGGAAAATGCTGAGGGGTAGAATGGAACGGATGGTGGGGGGGGAGCTATTCATATTATGGTTAACCATTCGGGTTTCTTTAATAAGTATACACACTGCCACCGATGAACTCACGGATGACCGAATCACTTGGCACGACCCCGGTATCATCCAGTGGTGTGATCCATTTCAGGAAGTTGAAAGTGCGGCTGGCACGTTCGAAGGCATCTTTTTGCAGCGGGTCTTCGCGGTATTTCTCCACCCAGCCGGTAAACTGCTCGATCAAGCGCGGCTGGTAGATGGAGAGCTCATACGGCATGGCGCTGTTGATGATCACATCGGTGCTGGTAATGAATGGGATGATGAAGCGTTTCTCGCTGTTACGTACATAGTGCCAGTGCAGCAGGGTGCGGGTCGGGTCATATGCGCGGAAGGACGCATCGCGTAACATGCGCCGCATCAGGCGGATATCGGTCCATCGGATGTATTCACCGGATGGTGTTTTCATCTGCAGCAGGGGTTCAAGATATAGTTTGAATTTTCGCTCATCCGAAATCCCCTGTGTCATATCTGGGAAAAGCCCGTGCAGGCTGTCGATCAAAATAACCTCATCCGCCCCGATACGCATGGGGGTATGATCCAGATGACGTTTTCCAGTTTTAAAATCATAAAAGGGGATTTTTACTTCCTCCCCGGCGATCAAGCGGTTGATGTGTTCGTTGACCAGTGGCAGGTCAAGTGCAAAGGGGGTTTCGAAATCATAGTCGCCAAATTCATCTTTGGGGTGCATTTCAAGGTCGAAGAAGTAGTGATCGACAGTGAGTGATACCAGCTTGATGCCGGCGCGCTGCAGTTTTTCACTGACCTTGATGGTTGTGGTGGTCTTCCCGGAAGATGAGGGCCCGGTGATGATCACCAGCTTGAGGTCCTTGCGGCGTTCCAGGATCAGGTTGCTGGCGTTTTCGATATCCTCGTGATAGGCTGCTTCCGATTCGGTGATGATGGCATCCAGGTCGCCGCGATTGACGCGTTCGTTGTAGCTGTCAATGGTATGGACGTCATGTGTGACCGCCCAATCCAACACGTGCCAGATCTTGGCCCACGGGACATTCTCAGAGGGGCGGTCGGTAGAGGCAACCCGGTCACTGCGTAGGCGGGCGCGTTCGTCGCGGTAAAGGATGTAGGCTTTGGCAACGCGGGCATGTCCATTTTCGATCAGAATTTTCTCCACTGCATCCTGGACCTCCTCCACCGTCGGTGTGGCGCCCGGTTTAACCTGCGTTTCGAGGTACTGCACCACTTCTCCTGCCAGTTGTTCCGAGAGCTGTTTGTCACGCCCGCCTACGGATACCGCCGCACGGTAAATCGCGTTGGCGATCCGTTCACTTTTGAATTCGACTACTTCGCCACTTCGTTTTTTGACCTGGGTGATGGTTGACATGCCTGCTCCTGACCGATGTGCATGAGTTGGCCGGGGATGGTGATCATATCACTGATGACACGCCCGGAGCTTCTATGATAGCATTAATCCATGATACCCGACAACTTCATTTCGGTCATTAAATTACTTGCCAGCCAATGTGACCGGCTGGGGCTGCGCTGGGCCTTTACCGGCAGTCTAAACCTCGCTTTATGGGGTTTTATTCTCGAGCCGCATGATATCGACCTGGAGACCGACTGTTTTGGTGCTGAGCAGATCGATCTCTTGCATAACGATAAAGCAACCTGGCCGTTGCACCTGAGAGAGTCAGATTGCATGCGTTCCCACTTTGCGCGTTACGATATTGATGGCGTCCAGGTTGAGATCATGGGCGACTGCCAGTACCACCTGCCAGACGGCAGCTGGGTTAGGCAGCGCCCGCTGGAAAAGCGCATCCATCGCATCGAATGGAGGGGACTAAGCCTTCCCCTGTTGAAACTGCCGGATGAACAGGAGAGCTGTCAGTGGATGGGCCGGCTCGAAAAGGCTGAGCGGATTCGGGCCTGGCTGGCCGAACATCCCGATCCTTCCACGTCTATAATAAGGTGATCTGATGAGCGACTCCTCTTTGTTTTTATATATCATCCTGGGACTGGTGATCCTGATCCTGTTCATCTTCCTGATCGTGTTGACATACCTGTACATCCAGACACGCAATCAGATAGCCGGCCGTGCCCAGGAACTGTATGACCGCTGGCGGGAAGTGGATATCGTATATATACGCGAGGAACAGAACCGCCTGGCAAGCGCGGATGCCAGGTTGCGATTCGAAGAGTGGCTTCAGGAGAAGGAAAAAGGGATCCGTGAGGATGCCATCTCCAAGAGTCAGGCGGTGACGATGGGCAAGGTGACCGAGCACTTCATCCCCCACCTGCCTGAGTTTAAATTTAATCCGCAGGATGCGCGTTTCATCGGCAGTCCAATAGATTTTGTGGTCTTCGACGGGTTAAGCGAGGGAAATCTGCGCCAGGTGGTGTTTGTCGAGGTCAAGAGTGGTGGATCAACGCTCACCACGCGCGAACGCCGGGTGAGGGATGTGGTGCAAGCCGGGAATGTGATGTGGCAACAGGTGAAAACGAAGGTGAAAGGATCTCTTATCGATGGGCAAAGGGGGTTTTAATCCTACGGGATCGGGCGGGTATCCTTCACAACCTGGATGTTGCCAGCGATGATCATTTCCAACAACTGCGAGACTTGTTCTTCGATCAAAGGATCCACATTGCTGAAGGGGAACTGCAAAGATTCTCCAGTAATAAAACTGAGGGGATAATAACCCCCGCTTTCTCCAGCCATGATCCTTTGAATGATATCCATAAGTGGGGCGCTGAAATCATATAGCAGGGAGGTAACATAATGATCCGGTGCAAAATCTGATTTATCGATGAATCTGGCGGTGATCAGAACTTGGCGCCCGGATGCGTTTTTTACAGCCTCAAAGGCACCAAACATACCCAGATTCAATGATCCCATGATGAAATCGACGTTGTCGGCGATCAATCCATCTGCCAGTTCGCGTGCCATAAGCGGATCATTGAAATCCCCAACCCAGACGGCTTTCAATTCGACTGATTCCTCGAGACCCAGATCACGGATCGCCTGTTCAATGGCATGGACTTCTGCATAACTGTAGGCCATTCGTTCTCCGCCCAGATACCCGATTTTTCCCGTCCGGGTGGAAAGGGCGGCGGTTGTTCCAATGAGGTAGTATCCCAACTGGAAGTTGCGGTCAATGAACCACAGATTGGCCGGCGGGTTCACCAGCGGTTCGTCACCCTCAGCAATGAAAAAGACATCTGGAAAATAATGGGCGATGTCAGCCGTGATTGTAACGAATTGCCCGCCATGCGTCCAAATGATGTTGTAGTCATCCGCGATGTATTTGCGAATGATGTCATATGCCATGGCTGCATCCACTTTTTCTTCATATACTGTCTCGATATCCAACTTGCGCTGGACCTCGTTGATGCCGATGTAACCCAGTGTGTTGAAATCCGCATCGGTAACCACACCCGGGAAGATGGCCGCCAGTCTGAAGTTGCTCTCGTGTGCAGTCACGGTTGGGGCAGCCACGTGTTGTGTTGCAGTCGCGCTGGCCCGAATCCCACCACATCCAGTCAGGAGGATTAACCCGATCGATACAATACCGGTCAAAAAAGACAGTCTTTTAGTCATCGAATATGTGTGGCGAGAATAAGTGCATATGCATTAATCATTATTACCAGTATTGCTTGTTTGTCAATAGTCTATTTTATTCCAGGTCCATAATGGTTGTCTCCCTCGGTCGTGTTGGAAACCCGGGTGGCATTCCTGCCTCTTTTTGATTATTTTGCCTGTTCATGATTTTTTTCGTTATTACTGCTCACTCTCTGGCTATTGGAAACGCCTGGCATTTAATTTTTGGAATCACTCTCCATCAGTAGGGGATAAAGGGAAAGACAATAATGTGTATAATAGAACAAAATAGCTAATTACGGAGGTTCTTATGACTGCTGTCTTGGATTGGTTGCTGGAAGGGCCTGCCTGGGTGGCTTACCGGGCCAGGCTGGATCTGATGGGGATATCAGAGCAGGCGCCCGAGGGATTGGCTGTGCGTTCAGCCATGCTGGCTGATCCGGCTGTCAGGCAGTTGGTGTGTGACCTTGATGAATGGCCAGGTCCGGCCATCAAGAGCCATAAAGCAACAATGTTGTATCACAAGCTGGGTTTCCTGGCAGATATCGGCTGTCGCCATGATGACCCGGGCATCCACAAGGTGATTGAAGTCATATTGGGCAATCAATCCCCTGAGGGACCTTTTACAGTTCCAATCAATATACCAATCGCCTTCGGGGGGGATGGGGAGATCCATCAGACCTGGATGCTGACAGATGCACCCATGTTGTTATCCGCACTCATACGATTGGGTTTGGGAGCTGATGCGCGAGTGGTAAAAGCTACCGGTTACCTGGCTGGGTTGGTGAGGGATAACGGCTGGCCTTGTGCAGCAGCGCCGGAGTTGGGTCGGTTCCGTGGCCCCGGACGCAAGGATGATCCCTGCCCCTTTGCCAATCTGGGCATGTTGAGAGTGCTTGCAGACCTGCCGGAATGGCGTGATTCCAGCCAGGCACGCAGGGGAATCGATATGATACTCACCCAGTGGGAAAATCGACAGCAAAGCCATCCATATTTATTCAAAATGGGCACAGACTTCTGCAAACTGAAAGTGCCCTTCATTTGGTATGACCTGCTGCATGTGTTGGATACCCTCAGCCGCTTTCCAGGGGCGCGTGCGGATGTGCGTTACCAGGAGATGGTTGCAGTATTGGACTTGAAGGCAAGCGCGGATGGATTTTATACAGCGGAGTCGATCTATCAGGTCTGGAAAAACTGGGAATTTGGGCAAAAGAAGGTCCCCTCCTATTGGATCACCTTTCTGGCTTTGCGTATCCTGGCACGTGGTTGATCTCCCGGTACGAACCTTGCATCATTCCAGAAAGATCGTTTTGAAGGAGAGATGCCATGTTTGAATACAATCCTGTATTTCTTGAACGCCACGTGCGCCGGCTGTATCGCAAGTCCCGCAGGAGCCTGATCACACCACCCCTGCTCCTGGCTGTGATCGGCGCGGTCATTGGTGCCGGTTTTGCCTATTACGGCAAGATGTACCTGGTCAAGGACCTGGTGGTGTACGGGGTGGTGGGTGTGGTGATTGGCCTGATGGTTGGCATTCTGGCTGGTCTGTCTGCATCGGCCAGGCTGCGTGAAGAAGCACAGCTGGCGCTGGCCATCCTGCGAATTGAGCAGAACACGCGCCCGGTCGCTGAGGAGATGGATACACCTGATTTTATACCGCTGGATACTGCCCAGGCCGCCTGACCCTCAACGCCATTGCAACCCCTGTAAAATATCTGCGTAGACAGGGTTGAGGAGTGACCATGTCTGAACATTATTATCCAAATCCGCC